>NZ_CXON01000005.1:0-311437 GCF_001269405.1 Limnohabitans sp. 2KL-3 | reverse complement strand
CCTCCACCGAGGCCAATTGGTCTTTGTCGCCCAGCAACACCAATCGGGCCGTGGGGGGCAGCGCTTGCAGCAGGGCGTCCATCATTTCCAGATGCACCATCGAGGCTTCGTCCACGATCAACACATCGACATCGAGCGGATTGGCCGCGTGGTGGCGGAACATGCGGGTGTCGGGCCGAGCCCCCAAAAGCGCATGCAAAGTACGCGCGGGGCCAATGCGCTGGATGAGGGTGTCCAAGTCCAGCGCTGCATCGCTCTGGGCTGCGCCTGTTGCATCGGCGGTTCCGGACACGTTCAGTGATTGCCCTTTGAGTGCTTTGAGCGAGCCGTCAATCGACTGCTTGAGTCGGGCTGCGGCCTTGCCCGTGGGCGCCGCCAATGCCACACGCAAAGGATGGGGACCCTCGTGCAAAGCAAGCAGCAAAGCCAGCAAACGTGCAGCGGTGTAGGTTTTGCCCGTGCCCGGTCCCCCGGTGATGACCGATAAATGCGAACGCAAAGCCACGGCGCAGGCCAGCTTTTGCCAGTCGGTCTGCGCCTCGGCGGCCTTGTTTGAGTTGGGCAGGGCCTTCGCCCCCCCACCCTCCAGCGCTTGGCCAAAAAAGCGGTCCAGCCACACCCGCGCCAAAGCTTCGTCCACAGGCACCGCATTTTGGGCACGTTGCAGCAGGTTTTGGCCCACCCGCTCTTCGTAAACACGGTAGCGGCGCAAGTAAAGCAATGGGGCGTCCTCGGTGCCCCCCAACACCAAGGGTTGCCCAAGGTCAGGCGCACTGGCCAGGCGCAGGCAAGCAGGCGGTGCTGCTCGCAAGGCGACGCTCCAAGCTTGTGCGCTGGGGGGCATGTGGGCCCACAAGGCGGGCAAGCCCAGTGCAAAGGCCTGCACCTCGGGAGCCGCCGCACCGAGCCAATCCACAGGCGGCGCAGCCAGGGCGTGCACGGCCAAACAGGTATGACCGCGCCCCTCCATTTGCGCCAGCACGGCAGCGGCCACCAACACGGCAGGTGATGTGGTCGCGTCCAGGCGATGCAGTTGGGTGGCCAAAGCGCTGTCCAAGCGGCGCAACCAGCCCAGCTCGGCCCAAGCGTGCAGCCACAGCAAGCAGTGTTCGGCGTTCAAACCGTGCACAGGCACATCGTTGACCCAATCCATTTGGGCGGCCTGTGCCAAAACGGGGGTTGGCGGGGTTTTACGCTGGTTCACAAAGACACTCCTGACGGCTCTGGTGCATGCACAACACCCCCCAACATCGCATCCAGGCCATCCATCAAGGCCGTCGGTGCAGGCAAACAGCAGCAACCGCCCACAGGCCCGTCCAAGCCCCGCATGAACAGGTACACCGCGCCCCCCAGATGCTGGGCCGGGTCATACGCTGAGCCCAGACGTGAGCGCAGCAAGCGGTGCAGGGCCAACATGTAAAGGGCGGCCTGCACCTCGTAGCGGTGCTCGGCCATGGCTTGGTCCAGGGCCTCGGCGCTGTAGTTTGCATCTTGAGCACCCAAGTGGTTGGACTTGTAGTCCAGCACCCAGTAGCGCCCCGCGTGCTCGAACACCAGATCGGCAAAGCCCATGAGCATGCCGTGCAACTGGGCGTCGGGCAGCTGGGGCCGCGCCACACCGGGCAGCAAATGCTGCTGACACAGGGTGTCGATTTCTCGGGCATGCAAGCGCTCGGCCGGCAGCCAAAACTCCATCTCGGGCAGCACGGTTTGCAGCGCATTCAAGGACACATGGGGTCCACGCCCGGGGCTCCCCAGGGGCTGGGCCACCAAACGCGACAACCACTGCACCACGCCATCGGCCTGCGCTGTGTAGCCCGAACGCTCGCAGCGCTTGGCCAGGCGTTCGGCGGTGGGGGTGCCCGGCTCCAGCACAAAACCCTCGGCGGCCAGCCACTCCATTTGGTCGTGCAAAAAGTTGCCTGCACTCGGTCCACGGGCAAAGCTGTGCCAAGGCGCTGTCTGTGCTGACAACGCTGATTGCGCCAAGTCGTCAAGGCTCAAGGCTGTTTGCAGCTCAATCGGCAGAGATTCGGGCCAAGCCGTGGCGACCTCCTCCTTGTCAGATTCGTCATCGGCGCGGCGTGGTGTGGCCATGTCCAGACTGACCGCCCCAGACGCCATGGGCGGGGCCGACACCCAGGCAGCCGAAGACAGCGCCTGAGAAGACAAGCCCCGTGTCAGCCGAGAAAAACTCGCGATGCCCCAGGTTTTGTCAATGCGGGCATTGCAAACCAAGGCCTCGCGCAGTGCCACGGGCTGCTCGCTACGCTGCCAGCGGGTCAGACCCGCCTCGCCAGTCGCCCGCGTGAAGTGCACCGACAAGGGCTGGCCTTGGGCATGGGTTTGCAAGGCCTGCAGCTTGGGCCACCAGCCGGTTTCGTCGGGTTCATCGCCCCCCGCCAGCAAATGGCCCGAGGCGCTGTCGTGGTTGACACACTTTTTGCCGTTTCCGCGCTTGACCGGGCTCCAGCCCACCCACAGCGCATGCCGCGCCCGGGTCAGCGCCACGTACCACAGACGCAGGTCTTCGCGCAGGCGGTCACGGTCGGCCGCTTGTGCATCGGTCCGGTCAAAGTCCAGCGTCCAGTGGCGGTCGCCGCCCGCCTGGCCGACCTGCATGACAGACGCTTTGCCAGCCGTCACTTCGCGGTGGCTGTGTGCAAAGGGCAGGCACACCACCGGGTACTCCAGGCCCTTGCTGGCGTGGATGGTGATGACCTTGACCAGGTCTTCGTCACTTTCCAGGCGCACGGTTTTTTCTTCGCTCTCGCCCGCGCTGCCGTCCAAGGCTTCGTCGATTTGCTGAAGCAACCAGCGGATCAGGGACTGCTCGCCATCGAGCTGGCTGCTGGCCGTTTGCAGCAGCTCGGCCAAATGCAGCACATTGGTCAAACGCCGCTCGCCATCGGACTGACCACGCCAGCGGCCTGCCAGCTGCAGCCTGTGCAGCGACTGGCGCAGCATGGCCAGCACGCCCTGGGTTTGCCAGATCTGGTGCAGCTCGCGCATTTGCTCGGCACGCTGGTCCAGCAAGTCATCTTGCGTGGCCAGCGCGTGCAACTCGGCCAGCGACAAGCCCACGGTGCGTGTGCCCAAGGCTGCTCGCACGCGGCGCATGTCCTGGGGCTCAGCCACACCGCGCAGCCACAAACACAGGTCTTGCGCCTCGTCGCTGGCAAACACCGAATCGCGGTCGGACAAATACACCGAAGCCACGCCCCGCCAGCGCAGCGCATCGCGCACTGCGGCGGCCTCGACCCCGGTGCGCACCAGCACGGCAATGTCTTTGGGCTTGAGCGGGGCATCGCCTTGGCGAGGGTGCACAAAACGGGCATTCGGGTCACCCAGCCAGGCCACGATCTGCTCGGCGCACAAGGCCGACAGGTGCACACGCGCATCGCGCTGGCTGCGCAGCGTGGCGTCGTGCACCAGGGTCATGGCCGGGACGGCACCACCACTGACATGCAGCACTTCGGCACGGCCGTGCGCTTTCACGCTCTGAAAAGGCAGCGGGTCCTCCAAAGCGGTGCGGTAGCCAAAGGCGTCTGCTGGAATTTCAAACCAACGGTTGACCGCATCGACCATGGCCTGGGTGGACCGGAAATTGGTGCCCAGCACATGGTGGCGGCCCTCGGTGGCTCGACGCGCGGCCAGGTAGCTGTGAATGTCGGCCCCCCTGAAACCATAAATCGATTGTTTGGGGTCACCGATCAACAACAAGGCCGTGTCCTGGCGGTTGTCGGCTGTGCGGTAAATGCGGTCAAAAATGCGGAACTGCAGCGGTGAGGTGTCTTGAAACTCGTCGATCAAGGCCACCGGAAACTGCTCACGCAGGCGCTGCGCCAGACGCTCGCCCGACTCCGGGTCGGCCAGCGCCACATCCAGGCGCTCCAGCATGTCGGCAAAACCAAACAAGCCGCTGCGCCGCTTGAGTTCATTCATGCGTTGCAGCACATGGCTGCGGGCATGCAGCCGGGCCTGTTGCTGCGGGTCGGGCAAGGCTTTCAAAGCGGTTTGCAGCTGGGCATAGGCCTGGCTTTCGGGCGGCAAGGTCACCGGGTCTTCACCAGGCTTGCGGCACGCCATCAGGCCTTCGGGGGTGAAGCGGTGCCAACCCGCTTTCATGGCCGCTTCCAGGGCCTGGCCATCGCCCGGGCCTTGCGACCATGCTTTGAGCATTCCCAGCCAATCGGCGGATTTTTTGACCGTCAGCGTGCGGCCATTCCAACCGTGTTTTTTGGGGGCCAGTTGCGCCTCGATCCAGCCCAGCAAGTTGTCGGCTTGGACATCCCAAGCGGTTTTGAGGGCTTGCAGCTGCGCCTCGCGATCGGCCAAGGCAGCCGCGTAGACCTGCGCCAGTGTGCCTGGCGAGGTTTCGGGCAGGGGCACGGCCATCAGGGCACGCATATCGGCTTCCAGCGCGGGCACGTCGCGCCAAATGGTTTGCACCTGCGCCACTTGCTCGGGGAGCATGGGGTAGAGCTGTTGCCGCCAATAGTCCTGCACCGCCTCCAGGCGCAAGGCGGCCTCGTCGCCGACCAGGTTTTCTTCAAACAGGTTGCCGCTGTCAAAGGCGTGCTCGCGCAACATGCGCTGGCACCAAGCGTCGATGGTGTAGACGGACGCATCGTCCATGGCTTGGGCCGCCAGCGCCAAACGGTAGGCCGCTTGCTCGCGCACACGCCCTTCGGGGTAGTCGGCCATCAGGCGCATCAAAAATGCATCTTCACTGCGGGCCAGGCCCCGAAAAACCTGCGCAGCTTCGGTCAGGCGGGCGCGAATGCGGTCTGACAACTCCCGCGTTGCGGCGCGTGTGAAGGTCATGACCAGCACGTCTTGCGGCAGCATGGGGCGCACCGGCGCGGTGTCCGCCGTGCCATGGCCCAGCACCAGGCGCACATAAAGCGCAGCAATCGTCCAGGTTTTGCCGGTCCCGGCGCTGGCCTCGATCAGGTGGCTGCCGCGCAGCGGGAAGCCGGGGGCGTCCAGGGCATGGGCACTCATGACAGTTCCTCTTGTTCATCTTGTGCAGAGTCTTCGGGCAATGCCTCGACCACGATGTGCGCGGCCCAGTCGCGCAAAGGGGCATAAACGGCTTGGGCGATTCGCTCAAAATGGCCGCTGTCCAGCACATCGCTGAGCGTGGGGTAGGTGCGGGCCAGCGCCGGGTCTTTGTTGCGCTCGGCACGCACATGGCTGCTGCCTTCGTACAGGTCGTGCAAAGCGTTCAGGTTGTCCGGGTCTTTGAGCCACTGCAAAGCCAGCACCGGGGGCACAGGCAGGGGCCAGCGCATGCCCTCGGTCCAAGTGTCCAGCAAGACCTGCAACTGGGCGCGGGCCGCTTGGGGCTCTGGAGGCGGCACACGCAGCACCGCATTGGCCCCCACCACCACACACACCAAGGGCTGCCCCATGGCGGCACTGGCCAGCGAGATCAGCCAGACGTCGATCAATTTTGCAGGCAAGGCCTTGGGCGGTTTGCCCTTCAAGTCAGCCAAAGCATTGGCCCGCAGGCTGAGCAGCATCCAAGCATGGCCGTGACGGCTCAAAACGCCGCTCAGGGCGTCTTGCAGATGCACTTGAGGGTGCGCCAGATCGATCAACACCCGAGGCGCTGGCTGGGGGTAATCCTGGCGCTCTTGCAAGGCGGCGCCCAGCATCGCCTCGAGCTTGAGGCTGAGTTTGCTGGCTTCGAGTTCGCCCACGCCTGCCAAGGGCATCGCCCCAGCCTGGCGCAAACGCTGCACCACGCGCTGGGTGTAACTGGGCATGTTGTGCGGGGTCACATCGGTGGGCACATGCTGCAGTTCATGGTCCAGCAGCTGGTACAGGTCCAGCCCCCCCAGTCCAAACAGCTCTTCGCCGGGCAGTTCACTGCGCTCAACGTCCAGGTTCACCTGCAAGCGTTCACGAAAAAATGCCCCGACCGGTTTTTGCAAAAACCGCCCCAATTGGCCCAGGGTGATGACCGGTGTGCCCGTGGCCGACTGCAAGGGCTCGAGCTGGATGGGGTCATTCTGGGGCTTGCTCGGCTGAGCGTTCAAGGGGTCGTGCAAGTTACCGTTCGAGTTACCGTGCAAGGCGGCAGCGTCATCACCAGGGCGGGCGTCGGTTTGCGCCGCTCGCCACTCCAGGGCAAAGGTCTGCAACGTGCTGTCTTGTTCAAAATACTGGCGGCTAAAGGGCTGCAGCGGGTGCACCGTGGTCAGGCGTTTGACCGTGCCCTCGCCCCACAGCGCATCGATCTCATCACGCAGCTGCGACACCAGCACCGACGGCGGTTGTTCGCTGTTGTTGCGCACACTGCGGCCGCTCCAGCTCACGTACAGGGTGCGCCGTGCAGACAACAGGGCTTCGAGCATCAGCTGGCGGTCGTCGTCCCGGCGCGAACGGTCACCCGGGCGGCTCAGGCCGGGCAGGCCCAGCAAGTCAAAGTCGGCACGCGGGCTGCGGCGCGGGTAGTCGGCGTCGTTCATGCCCAGCAAACACACCCGCGCAAAAGGAATGGCCCGCATGGGCATGAGCGTGCAAAAGGTCACACCTCCCGCCCGAAAACGCTGCTCCAGCTTGGGCACCTTGAGCGCCTCCATCCAGGCTGCGCGGGCCACCGTCAGTGGCACAGCCTGCGCAAAGTCAGCCTGATCGGCGGAGCGGGTCCAGTCGTTCAGGGCCTGATCCAGAGCCGACAGTGCGTTGCGGTCGGTGTCGTCTTGCGCCTTGAACAAGGCGGCCAACAGGGCGCGACCGCGCTGGGCCCATTGCAGGGGCGTGGCCTCACTGGCGCATTGCTGCCACCAGTCCATCAAGGCTTGCAACAGGTGCGCCAAAGCCCCGGCCAATTCGGCGTCCAGCCCCCCGACCTCGGCATAAGGGTCAATGCCTGCAAGGTGCGGGGCACTTTGCGGTGAAAGGCCCGGCGCATCGGGCACCGGGTCGGCCCCGCAGGCGTAACCCATCAGCATGCGTTGCACACCAAACAAGGCCGAGTTGTCATCAGCGCAAGTGTCCAGGCCCAAACCCGCCCGGTGCGGTGCCGACAAGCCCCATCGAATGCCCGAGCCCACCATCCAGCGCGTGAGCGTGGGCAACTGCTCGGGCTTGAGGCCAAAGCGGGCGGCCAAAGCGGGCACTTCGAGCAGCGCCACCCACTCGCTCATGCGGCTGCGTTGCTGGGGCAAGGCCAACAACCACTCCACCGCATGGATCAAGGGGCTGGTGGCCTGCGCCCCCAAGTCGGCAATGTCATAGGGAATAAAACGCGCATCACCCCGCTTGTACTGGCCAAACACGGCGCGAATGGCCGGGGCCATGACTTCGATGTCGGGCACCATCACCACCACGTCGCGCGGCGAAACCTCGGGTTGAGCGTGAAACCACAGCAAAAGTTGGTCATGCAGCACCTCGAGTTCACGCACCGGGCTGTGCGCCACTTTGAAAACCAGCGAGTCATCGTGCGCGTCCAGCGCGGCCTCGACCGGCTCCTGGCTCGACTTCAAATCGCGGATGCGGTTTTGCAGTTGCGTGAGCAAACGGCGGCCGTCGGCCCCCGGCGCATCGTCAAACAGGTCCAGCCGAACACCCGGATGGCGCTCTTGCGCCGCTTGCAGGTCGTCAAAGGCGTCCAGCTGCCGAATGAAGTCGCGCCCCTGTCGCCCCCAAGCGGCCAGCAAGGTCGGCGCGTGCAAATGCATCTGCTCAAAATCCACGGTCGACAGGTTTTCTTTCTTGTAGGCATGACGTCTGCGCTCGGCCCGCAGCGCATCGCGCCCGTCCATGATGTCGCCCCAGTGGTGCTGGCAAGGGTTGGGCACGGCCAGCAGGACTTGGCTGTGCGCCGACAAAGCGCCCAGCATGTCCAGCAACTGGCTGGGCATGTTGCTCATGCCAAAGACCGACACGCGCCGCGCCACCGGACTGGCCAGCGCCTGGCCCGACTGCAAAAGTGCCAGCGCGCGCAGATGCAACGCTGGCCGAGTGGCCTGTTTTTCTGCATCGGTCAAAGTGGCCAGCACACGCCGCCACAGCTCGGCCTGCCACCGCTGGTCCTCGGGCAAGAGGCCCGCCTTGTCATCGGGGCGCACGGGCTGGCCCGACTGGCGACGCAACACATCGCGCCCCTCGGCCCAGTCTTGCAACCAATCGGGGCGGTAAATTTGGTACTGGTCAAACAAGTCGGCCAAACGACTGGCCAATTGCAAGAGGCGTTCAGGCTCAGGCTCGGGTCGCTTGCCACGCAAATAACCGGCCACAGGTTGAAACACCGGATCACCCACACAGGCCGGCAACAAAGCCATCAACCGCCACGTCATGGGCAATTTGTCCAGCGGTGAGTCGGGCGGCACGTTGCTCGCACCCAGCACCTGGCGGTAGGTGCGCCACAAAAACCGCGAAGGCAGCTCCACCCGGGTGGCCGCGCAGACCCCCCCGCCAGGTCCGCCCTGCCCGGCCAGCGCCATCTTGATCCACTCGGCCATGCCATTGCTTTGCACCAGCACCACCTCCTGCTCGAGCGGAGCCAAAGGCTGTCGCATCAACCAAGCCGACAAGGTTTCGGCCAACACCTCAGAGCGGTGGCTGTGCAGGGCCAAAAAGCCGGGGACGATCGAAGAAGTGGTCATGTGCGTCAATTGAGAGACAAACACCGAGTCCAGGCGGGCCATCCATCGGCCCCGCCTTGGCGAACGGAAGGCTACAAGAATAGCCGCAAAACAATGGCCCATGGCCGCACGCAGTGCGAGAAGCAAGCCCTCAACTGCCTATTTTTAAGGCACACCCCGACAAGCCAACAGGCATGCGCCCTCGCAGGCTTGTTCCATCACTTATCCACAGCTTTGAGCCCGGTGTTTGGGGACAGCCATCGCGGCAAAAAACAAGTCTGGGGGTGATGACAGAAGCTCGAATCAAACACTTATACTTGCACATATGTTTGGATTTTGGAGCTTGACCATGTCACAAATCACGCTGTATCTGGACGATGCCACACAGGCCTTGGTGGATGAAGCCGCCAAAGCCAACGGTGTCTCCAAAAGTCGCTGGGTGGCGGACATCATTCGCACCTATGCTGCACACGATTGGCCACAAGACTGTTTGGCGCTGGCGGGTCGTTTTTCGGACTTTCCTTTGCAGGGTGATAGCGCCAAAGAACAGCCCACCGATGTCCCGCGCCATTCTTTTTAATCAGCGGCCATGTTGATCCTGGACAGCAACACCATCAGCTATTACTTCAGGGGCGACCCGCAAGTCGTCCCTCGCATGCATGCGCTCAGGCCGGGCACTCTGGGCGTTCCGGCCGTTGTGGAATACGAGTTGCGCTATGGTTTGTTGCGCTTGCCTCAAGAGGCGGCCACACCCAGGTTGGCCGCTTTGACGCAATTTCTTCGCCCCTTGCAAATGCTGCCTTTCGATCACGAGTGTGCTGCACATGCGGCCAAACTTCGCGTCGCACTGGAAGCCGCAGGCACCCCCATCGGTCCGCACGACACCCTGATTGCGGCCACCGCCTTGCGCCACCAAGCCACCTTGATCACGCGAAATGTGCGTGAATTTTCACGGGTGCCTGGCCTGCAATGGCTCAACTGGCATGAGGATTAGCGATCAATCAGGCGCTGCGTGGGGGTGCCCCGCCACCCGGGCGATGGGAGGAGGTCTGCTAGGCTTTATCGCGGCGAGGGCACCGCTCCTACAAAAAGGCTTAGAGCCAACATCACCCGGCTGGCTCAATTGAGCCAGCCCAAGCGCTCAAACGTCCAGAACAAACCCAACACCACGATGGTCGAGGAGCCTCCAAACACCAGCACCCAGCGGTAAAACCAGGTGCGCCGCAAACCCCAGGCCAAGGGCAAAAACGCCCCCACAATGGCCAGTTGCCCCAACTCGACCCCCAAGTTAAAGCCCCCCAACGCGGCCAGCAAGGCGCTGGCGGGCAAGCCCAAGTCCAGCAACACACTGGCAAAGCCAAAGCCGTGCACCAGGCCAAACACAAACGCCAGACGCCAGCGCTTGAGGGCGCTGAAACCCAACAGGTTGTTCAGTGCCGCCAGCACCACCGACAAGGCAATGGCAGGCTCCACCCAATCAGCGGGCGGCGTGAGCACGTCCGTGATGGTCAGCCCCAGCGTGATGGAGTGCGCCACCGTGAAGGCCGTGACCACCGCCAACACATCCATGACCACGGGCCGCGCTTGCGGGGCGGCAGGCCAATGCGTCACCCTTTGGCGTTTGGCATGCAAAGGGGCCAGCAGCAAGAGGCTGAGCAAAAAAACAATGTGATCGATGCCGATCCAGATGTGCCACACGCCCTCCAAGATGTAACGGCCAAAGACTTTCCAAGGGCGGCTGTCTGCCAGGCTGACCTGCGCCTCTGGCCTGTCCGGGCTGAGCAAAACGCTGCTTTGCACACCCGCCAGATCCACCTTGAGCAAGCCTCGGTGCAAGCTGTCACGGTCAAACATCAAGCCATAGCGCAGCCCCAAACTGGCGTTGGCCGCGTCGGCCGTCGAAGACAGGCCCGGGCATTGCACCGCCCACAGGGCACTGAGGTATGTGCCGTCGGCTCGCTCACTCGCTTGCAAGTCGGCGGTGCCCAAGGTGCAGGCTTGGCCACTGGCCGTCAGACCAAGGCCTTGGGCCAACCAAAGCTGCAGCTCAGCGCTTCGGGCCTGGGTTTCAGCCCAAGTGACCTGGCCGTCACGGTCTGCGTCCAGATCAAAAATCAGGTCCACGTCGCGCCAATGAACATCGGCTCGCAAGCTCAGCTCAGAACCCGATGCGCTGAGCGTCAAAAAACTGTTGCTGCTGGAGTGCGCCTGCACCCCTTGCGCACACAACAGTCCCACCCAAACCATGGCAAACGCCACAAGCCCATGGCGAAGCCCACCCCGTTGAGACCAGAACATCATGGGCGGCCCCCTGTCCAGCTGGGATGTGACTGGAGCTGAGCCAAGAGGGGCTTCAATTGGGGGTCGGTGTAGCCGGTTTTTTGGGCCCAATTGAGCACCGGTTCCGCCGCGCGGACTTGGCCCTGAGCCAGCGCAGCCTGAACAAACAGCAGCGCATCGGGGGGTTCTTTTTGCAGCTGCCAATTTCGAATCGACAAGGCCAGCCCCGCTTTCACGTCGCGGCCGTAACTGATTTGGTAAATCAAAGCAGGCCGCTCGATCAGTGACTCTTGCCGCTGCCCTTGTGATTGCTGCCGCGCCTCGAACTGTTGGGCCAAACGGGGTTCATCGGCATCTTTCAGCCCCCGGCTGGCCAGCAGGGCTTGCATCAGCAGGGCGTCGGTCATGATGGCCGTGCCACTTTGCGCTTGGCCGGGGGTTGCCATGGCGATGGTTTTGGCTTGTTTGAACTGGCCTTGCTGATTGAGCAGTTCGGCCAAAGACAGGCGAATCAGATGCGACTGTGGACTGACTTTCAGGCGCTGCCCCCACACCTCCAGGGCACGGGCAGGCTGCCCGGCCACGCGGTGCGCCTCACCCCTGTGAAAACTCAACCAGTCTTGCGACGAGTCGTCTTGAAAGCGGGCCCATCGAATCGCGCGGCTCAGCATGTCCACAGCGTCCAAGGGCTGACCACTGCGGTAGCGCAAAACCGCGCGGTAGGCCAAGGCTTCCTCGTCGCCAAAACGCCGGGCGATCTCGTCGGCATCTTGCTCGGCGGCTCGCATGTCGGCCAACAACAGATGCAAGGCAAAGCGCCAAGACCACAATTCAGGGCGACCGGGCTCCAGGGCAATGGCCCGCTCAATGTCCTGCAACCCCTCATGGAAATCATGAAAGCCCTGCTTGACCAAACCCCTTAAAAAATAAGCCTCGGCAGGCAAATTTTGCGCATGCCACCAAGGGCTCAAAGCCGCCTTGGCCGAGCCATACCAACGCAAATCACCCTCGGTCAGGCCCAATGTAAAAACGGCCCGGGCATAGGCCAGCGATGCGCTCAAATCTTGAGGTTGGGCACGCCAGGCCTTGTCCAAAGTGCGCCAAGCGGCCTGGCGGTCACTGCCAGCATGCACCGACGTGGGCAACACCACATGCGTCTGTGTCGGATTGAAACGCTCTTGCGCCGAGGCCAGCGACACCCCCCAACACAGCACGCACAAGGCCACAGTTGCACGGGTTGGCAGGGGAATGGCACGCACTGAAGTGGGCCGACGACTTTTGTCCATGTTCAACGTGTGCCTTTGATGATCGCTACGATGTTAGTGTGTGTTGGCTTACCCTGATGCGCAATTCTGGCCTTTTTTCCATTCTCTTTGCTCGAAGGTATTTTTATGAAATTCGTGATGACCGCTTTTGTTTCCGCTTTCATGTTGGTGTCCATGCCTGCCTTCGCTGGCAGCCACGGTGGCGGCAAAATGGACGACAAAAAAGTCGACTGCTCCAAAAAAGAAAACGAAACCAACCCTGCTTGCGTGAAGAAATAAATCCCTTCGCCCTCTGCACCAACCCCTCTTGAGGGGTTTTTTTTCGGGTTCATTGCACCCGGAGCCTGGTCATTGGTTCAAGACATGACATGGCGTCAACTCATCGCAACAAAAAAAGATGTCATCTTTGATTTACAAGCGATAACACCTAGGCACTGAAGGCTTTCAAGCCTTGCAACCCTTGTTTCAAAAGGTTATTGTCAACTCTTATTTACGGATCACTTGATGTACCTCAATTCAGCGGGCCTTCACTTCAACCCGCTCAGGGTCTACGCCAACACCTTGTTGACCTGGATGTCCTCATGGGGTCAGGGTCACAACCCATCAGCCATGCAGCAGTCACGCAACACCGATTTTTCGAACGGTCAGGACGAGTGCAAAAAATCGCTGACCCAGGTGATCGAAAGCCAGATCATCCCGCGCCTGGTGCAAGCCCACAGGGTGGAAACCCGTGCGCAGACCCGTGAGCTGCCTGGCGGCCCAACCATTTCCATGAAACAAGTGGCCACCTTTGTGGCGCTGAGCAAATCCAGCCAAACCTCTGAAACCACGCAGTTCATCGACCAACTGCTGCACGACGGTGTGACCACCGACTGCATTTTTCTGGAGCTGATCGCGCCTGCCGCCCGTCAACTCGGCCAAATGTGGGAACAAGACCTGTGCGATTTCACAGAAGTGACCTGCGGCTTGGTGCGCATGCACGAAATCACCCACCGCCTGGGTTTTGAATACCAAAACGGCCCCCAACTCGGCGGCGATGTGCAACGCATCATGTTGGCCTCAGCCCCCGGATCGCAGCACTTTTTGGGCATGACCATCGTTTCTGATTTCTTTCGCAAAGCAGGCTGGGATGTGGTCATCGAAATTTCGCTCAGCGAAAAAGAACTGGTCCACGCCGTCAGCAACGAGTGGTTTGACGTGATCGGCATTTCTTGCGCCACCGAAGCACAGCTCAAGGCCCTGCCCGGCCTGATCCATGCACTCAAAGGCGCTTCGGGCAACCCTGAGCCCGGCGTCTTGTTGGGTGGCCCCATTTTTACCGTGCAAGAGCACGATGCCCGAAGCCTGGGTGCCGACGGCATTTGCATCGACGTCAAAGAGGCGGTCGCCTTGGCCGCTTCTTTCCGCACGCGCCCGGACTGAGCCCCCGCTGGGCTTGCCCTTGAGGGGCAAAGACCATTCACACCTTGGCGCTGCACTGCGAGCGGGTCTGCGTTAAAAGCTTGGCTTAGCTCCCATGAAAGCGCTTTTGTGAACAACGCCCCCCTTGGCTCCGCAACCACCGAATTGCCCCACCCATCGCCGCCCCATGCGCCAACAGGCCCCGACATGCCCACCGCGTGTGGCACGCTGACGGTGATGTACGACGGCTCTTGCCCTTTGTGCCAACGCGAAATCGGTCTTTACCAATCGCTCACCCCTTTGCAGCCCGTGGCATGGCTGGACGTGAGCGCGGCGAATTTGACACCCGCGACACGCCAGCAACTCATGGCCCGCTTTCACGTTCAACAAAGCGACGGCCAACTGCTCAGCGGCGCTGCAGCCTTTGTGGCCCTGTGGCTGAACATGCCCGGCTGGCGCTGGCTGGGTCGGCTGGGCCGTTTACCCGGTGTGACACCGGTGTTGGAAGTGCTTTACCGTGGCTTTTTGCCGCTTCGCCCCACGCTTCAAAAGTGGGTCAAAAAACACACCGCGCCTTGAGCACTGCACCCTTGATGTCCAGCACACCCTTTGCCATGGAACCTGAGGTCGCCCCTGCAATCGACCCCGCCCGCGTGTCCGCCATCGTGGCCATGGCTTGGCAAGACAACACGCCCTTTGAAGCCATTGCCTTGCAATTTGAGCTGAGCGAAACCCAGGTGATTGCATTGATGCGCGAGCACCTCAAACCCCGATCGTTCAAAGTCTGGCGCATGCGGGTGCGTGGCCGCACGGCCAAGCATTCGGCCTTGCACCAAGCCAAACACCACAGCAGTCTCCCGCTGGTGTGCGGCCCCAACAGCTTGGCTGCGCTGGCGCTTTTGCACCCGGATGACAGCGAAGACTATCCCCTGCCCCACGCCAACATCACGCGCCAGTCTTTGCGCTGAAGCGGCTCAAGCCCTTTTTTGAAGCCCAGAGGCGTTGGTCGGCTGCTGCGCATCGGCGGGGTTGTCGTGCGGCAAAAAGTCGTGCGGCTCAAAGGCCAGGCGCTCGCCGTGCCCCAAGGCGACCGAAGCCTCAAAACCTGAAGGCTCAGGCAGCATGGACTGCAATACGGTCAACACGTTTTGCAAGCGCGGATCGTGGGCTTGCGCATCATCGGTGGTGTCGTTGATGCAAAAAAACGCCAGCTCACCAAACTCGGCCTGCAAAGCCTGCAACTGCGCGTTTTGATCGGCTTCGCCCGTTGACACGTAGCGGTGGCGGTAGGGCCGGATACTGGCCAGGCCATGCGCCAAGGCCCAGCGCAACACAAAATCCGACACGATGGTGGGCTTGTCCCAGCTGCGAAACACGGTCGAACGCACCGCAGCAAACAACTCGGGGGCCGTCTGCTCCAGCTCCATCAAAATCGACTTGAGCATGGGCCGGGGCGAGTGCGCAAATGTGCGAAACGTGCTTTGGTACAGCGGGTCCTGCTCGCGCAAGGCCGCTGCCCCCGAGCGGGCCTTGTCGCTGAGCCACTGAATCGACAAACGGCACGCGTTTTCAAGCGAAGTGGCGTCCATGCGCATGGCCTCATCGGTCACCAGCGGCTCATCTGACCAGGTGACGTGAAAACCTACATCGGTGAACCAATCACTCACCTGCACGGGCGCACCAAAAAATACATCGTCGTTGAAGTAAAAGTACCGCTCGGACAGCCCGGGAATGTGGTGAATCCATGACTCGATGTGGCCCGAGTCAAAGGTGGGCAAGGACGATTCGGGCATCAAATCGCGGTGATCGACCAGCGTCAACCGGTCTGAAGCTTGCAGCCAATCGGGGGCCTGTGCGTCGGTCACGATGTAAACATGGCCGTGATCGGGAAAAAACTTCTCCAAAGCCCGCAGGCTGTAGCGCAGCTCGTGGTTGTCGCGAAAGCGGCCCTCCACATTGCTGTAACGGGCCATGGCCGCGCTGCTGTCAGAAGGCAGCTGCTGCAAAGCTGCTTGGCGCTTGGCTCGCCAAGCCGAATCGTTGCCGTCCACCCACAAATAAACAATGTCGATGGCGGCTTGGGGCATGGGGGCGTTGGTTTTTTTCAAGGCACGCAGTCTAGCAGTGGTGAATGAAACGGGTTTTCAATAACCGCTCTGAGCTCAGGGCCACTGGTCAAAACAAAGCACCAAAAAATTAATAAGCATGCTTATAATTTGCCGTCCACATTCTTTCTATTGGAGCGTCATGAGCAGTGTTTCCACACATCTTCCCGTCCTTGTTGCTGGTGGTGGCATTGGCGGCCTGGCAGCCGCCTTGGCTTTGGTGCGCCAAGGCTTTGCCGTCACCGTGCTCGAACAAGCCCCCGAAATCGGCGAAATCGGCGCGGGCATCCAAATTGGACCGAATGGGTTTCATGCGTTTGACGCTTTGGGCGTCGGCGACAAGGCCCGTGGCCGCGCCGTTTACACCGACTTCATGGTGATGCACGACGCGCTCGACGAGTACCAAGTGGGCAAGATCCCCACCGACGAAAAATTCCGCGAACGTTTTGGCAACCCCTATGCCGTGATCCACCGTGCCGATGTGCACTTGTCCTTGCTCGAAGCAGCGCAAGAAACCGGGCAAGTGCAATTTCACACCAGCACCCGCGTGGAGCGCATCGAGCAGAACGAGAGCAGTGTGACCGTGTGGGACCAAAACGGCAAAGCCTTCCAGGGCTGTGCCCTGATTGGGGCCGATGGCGTCAAGTCGGTGGTACGTGAGCAATTTGTGGGCGACCCGGCCCGTGTCACGGGCCATGTGGTCTACCGCGCCGTGGTCGACAAAAAAGACTTTCCCGAAGACTTGCAATGGAACGCCGCCGCCATCTGGGTGGGCCCCAACTGCCATCTGGTGCACTACCCCCTGCGTGGTGGCGAGCAGTACAACGTGGTCGTGACCTTCCACAGCCGCGAGCAAGAAGAATGGGGCGTCAAAGACGGCAGCAAGGAAGAAGTGCAAAGCTACTTCCAGGGCATTTGCCCCAAAGCCCGCCAGTTGATCGACCTGCCCAAGACCTGGAAACGCTGGGCCACGGCCGACCGCGAGCCCATTGGCCAATGGACTTATGGCCGCGTGACCCTGCTGGGCGACGCCGCCCACCCCACCACCCAGTACATGGCACAAGGCGCCTGCATGGCCATGGAAGACGCCGTCACTTTGGGCGAAGCCTTGCGCACTCACCACAACGATTGGCCAAAAGCTTTGGACATGTACCAACGCGCCCGCGTGGCCCGCACTGCCCGCATCGTGCTGTCCAGCCGCGAGATGGGCCGCATCTACCACGCCAAAGGTGTGGAGCGCCTGGTGCGCAACGACCTGTGGCGCGGCCGCAGCCCCGAGCGCTTTTATGATGCGATGGAGTGGCTGTATGGCTGGAACGTGGGCAACTGCCTTGACGCCGCCATGGATCCTGCACGCTGATGTTTGAATTTTGTACACAGGTATCTCGCAGGTCGGTGGCTATAGCCCCGACATTGCGGGCTTCGGCGCAGGCTGCATGTCGGGGCTAAAGCCACCGACCTACAACTGCCCACACGCGGCGCAACACAACTGAACAGAACGGAGACACATTCATGAACGACCTTGGACGCATCGAAGACTTGCCCGCAGACTATGTGCAGGACTTGCGCAACGTGAACCTGGTGCCCCTGTGGCCCAGCCTGCGCGGCGTGCTGCCCCCCAAAGTGCCCACGCGCCAGACACAGCCCACCTGCTGGGCTTACAAAGACATCAAGCCGCTCTTGCTCAAAGCAGGCGAGCTGACCCCGATTGAAAAAGCCGAGCGCCGCGTGCTGGTGCTGGCCAACCCCGGCCATGGTCTTGACAAAATGCAGGCCTCGGCCGCCATGTACTTGGGCATGCAATTGCTCATGCCCGGCGAATGGGCCCCCAGCCACCGCCACACACCCAACGCGGTGCGCATGGTGGTGGAAGGCGAAGGCGCCTGGACCACGGTGGACGGCGAAAAATGCCCCATGAGCCGGGGCGACTTGATCCTCACACCCACAGGCCTGTGGCACGAACATGGCCACGACGGCACAGACCCCGTCATCTGGCTCGATGTGCTGGACCTGCCCCTGGTCTATTACATGGAGGCCAGCTACCACATCAACGGCGACCGCCAGACCGTGGTGCCCGGCCAGGGCGACAAGCAATACGCCCGTAGCGGCGTGGTGCCCTCGCATGTGTTTGAGCGCAGCAAAAAAGCCTACCCCATGCTGCGCTACGCTTGGAAAGACGCCAAGGCCGCGCTCGAATCACTGGCCTCTGACGATGCCGGTTTGGAACAGGTGCAAGTGACTTACACCAACCCCGAAACCGGTGGTGACGCCGAAAACATCTTGGGCTTTTACGCCCTGATGCTGCGCCCCGGCCAGACCTTGCGCTTGAGCGCCCGCTCGCCTGCGCAGGTGTTTCACGTCATCGAAGGTGCTGTGCAAGCGCAGATCGTGGCCAGCACCTTCACCCTGCTTGAGGCCGACACCTGCTGCGCACCCGGCTATGAAGCCGTGACGCTGACCAACTTGCAAGCCGACCAACCCGCCTTCATCTTCATCGCCGACGAATCGCCACTGCACCGCAAACTGGGCGTTTACGAAAACCGCGGCTGATCTTTTTCCCCATGTAGGAGCGACGCCCCCGTCGCGATGCACCTTCGACAAAAACCATCGCGACGGGGGCGTCGCGCCTACAACAACACCATTGAAAAAACCATGACCACATACCTTTTCACCCCCCCTGCCATTCAGTCTCTGCCCATCCGTGGCCAGCAGGAACGCTTCCCGATCAACCGCATCTTCTGCGTGGGCCGCAACTACCATGCGCACGCCGTCGAGATGGGCCGCCCCGTCGACAAGAGCGTCGAGCAAGCCTTTTACTTCACCAAGTCACCACAGACCTTGGTCGAAAGTGGTGCCACGGTAGATTACCCCCCGCGCACCAACAACTACCACTTCGAGATGGAGCTCGTGCTGGCGATTGGCAAAGAAGGTTTCCGCGTGAGCGAAGCCAATGCGCACGAGCTGGTTTATGGCTACGCCGCCGGTCTGGACATGACACGCCGCGACCTGCAGCTGGTGGCGCGCGACAAAGGCCGCCCTTGGGACACGGGCAAGGACATCGAGCAAGGCTCGGTTTGCAGCGAGATCGTGCCCATGCCCGGTGTGGTGATCGAGAACGGTGCGATTGCGCTGGAAGTCAACGGTGCGACCAAACAGTCGTCCAACGTGGACAAGCTGATCTGGAACATCCGCGAAATCATCGCCGACCTGTCCACCTACTACCACCTGCAGCCCGGCGACCTGATCTACACCGGCACACCCGAAGGCGTGGGCGCAGTGGTCACAGGCGACGAAATCACCGGCCGTATCGAGGGCGTGGCCGAAGTGGCGCTGACCATTGGCGCAGCCGGCTAAAGCAGTCCGACACAGGATACGCACGCGGCAATAAGATGTTGGCATTGACCCACCCTGGTTGGGGCGACGCCCCTGTCGAGAAAACCCTCGCAGACCCACTGTCCATCGCCCCGAGGGCGGGGCTCCCACAAAATATGGGACCTTGACCCTGTGGAAACAACGCCCCCGATCTGTAAGTTCAAATATCCATCACCCATCAGGAGATCACCATGAAGCTCTACAGTTTTTTCAGAAGCGGCACCTCGCACCGACTGCGCATTGCACTCAACCTCAAAGGCATTGCCACCGACTATGTGGCGATAGACCTGCGGGTGGACGAACAGCAAAACGAAGCGTTCAAAGCCATCAACCCCCAAGGCCTGGTGCCCGCACTGGACACGGGCGAACAAGTCTTGATTCAGTCACCCGCCATCATCGAATGGCTGGAAGAAAAGTACCCCTCACCAGCGCTGTTGCCTGAGGGCGCTGAGGCCCGGGCGCATGTGCGCGCACTGGCGGCGATGGTGGGATGCGACATCCACCCGATCAACAACCGCCGCATTTTGCAAACCCTGCGCAAGCAGTTTGGTGCCAACGAAGCCGCCATCAACGCTTGGTGCGGCACCTGGATCAGCGAGGGGTTTGACGCCTACGAAGCTTTGATTGGGGCGGACAAGTCACGCGGACGTTTCAGCTATGGCGACACACCCACGCTGGCCGATGTGTATTTGATCCCACAAGTAGAAAGCGCCCGCCGTTTCAACGTGGACATGAGCCGTTGGCCGTTGATCAGCGCCATCGACCGGGCCTGCAGCGAACTCGAGGCCTTCAAACAAGCCGCACCGATGGCCCAGCCAGACGCTTGAATGCTTAAGCGTTGAGAGAACAGCGCTTGGTGCTTGGGCTGCACCCGGCCTGATGATGTTTTTTGTAGGAGCGACGCCCCCGTCGCAAAAAGCCTCGCAGAGCACCCCCATCGCCCCGAGGGCGGGGCTCCTACAAAATGCAAGCAGCCTTCCTGAAGGAGCGACGCCCCCGTCGCGAAAAGCCTCGCAGACCACCCCCATAGCCCCGAGGGCGGGGCTCCTACAAAATGCAGGCAGCCCTCCTGTAGGAGCGACACCCCCGTCGCGATAGAGCCTCGCAGACCACCCATCGCCCCGAGGGCGGGGCTCCTACAAAATGCAGGCAGCCTCCCTGCAGGAGCGACGCCCCCGTCGCGAAAAGCCTCGCAGACCACCCCCATAGCCCCGAGGGCGGGGCTCCTACAAAATGCAGGCAGCCTTCCTGCAGGAGCGACGCCCCCGTCGCGATAAGCCTCGCAGACCACCACCCATCGCCCCGAGGGCGGGGCTCCTACAAAATGCAGGCAGCCCTCCTGTAGGAGCGACGCCCCCGTCGCGATAAGCCTCGCAGACCACCACCCATCGCCCCGAGGGCGGGGCTCCTACAAAATGCAGGCAGCCTTCCTGTAGGAGCGACGCCCCCGTCGCGATAAGCCTCGCAGACCACTACCCAACGCTCAACGCTCAACGCCAAACACCTCGGTATCGACTTCGCTGTTGGCCTGCGCGTTGTAGCGGTCGCCTGCCACAGTGCTGTGGTTGATCAACGCTTCCAAGCGGCTCATCAAATCCGGATCGAGCCTCACGTCCACAGCCCCCAGATCATCGAGCAAGTGATTCACCGAGGTTGTACCCGGAATGGGAATGATGTCGTCCCCCTGGTGAAGCAACCAAGCCAAGGCCAGCTGAGCCGGGCTGCACCCAGCCTCTTGCGCCAGCGCATGGTATGCAGGCAAGAGCTTCAGGTTGGCTGCGTGGTTTTCAGGACTGAAACGCGGCATGCTGCGGCGGATGTCTTTGGCATCGAATGCGGCAATGTCCAACGCTGCGCCACATAAAAAACCACGAGCGACAGGGCTGAACGCCACAAAGCGGGTACCCAGTTCGCGACAGGCTTGCAAGACCGCGATTTCGGGGTTGCGGGTCCACAGTGAGTATTCGGTTTGAACCGCTGCAATCGGGTGCACCGCATGGGCTTTGCGCAAGGTGTTGGCCGACACCTCTGACAAGCCAATCGCTTGAATTTTCCCTTGACGCACCAAATCGCTCAAAGCGCCCACACTGTCTTCGATGGGCACCTTCTTGTCCCAGCGGTGCAGGTAATACAAATCGATCACATCGGTTTGCAGACGGCGCAGCGAGTCTTCGCAGGTTTTTTTGATCGTCTCGGGTCGACCATCGATCACACGCACTTTGCTGCCATCACTTTGCTCTACCCCTTGCATGCCGCATTTGCTGGCCAAGGTGAATTTTTGGCGGTGGGGCTTCAAGACTTTGCCCACCAAGGTTTCGTTGTTGCCAAAACCATACAGTGCAGCCGTGTCAAAAAAAGTCACCCCCCGGTCCAGGGCCGTGAGCAAAACACGCTCACCCTGCTCGGCCGAGACCGGCGCACCATAGGCATGGCTGAGATTCATGCAACCCAGCCCCAAAGGGCTGACCGAAAAAGAGGCAATTTGACGAGGTTTCATCGTCTTATCTTAGCCTCTAAATCACCCAGTTGCAGCCCCTCACCCAGGCCAACAGGGTCACCGCCCGTAGACCCCCGAGTGCGCAGACGCCACGGTTTGAAATCGCCACGCAGAGGCCATGGCTTTCTCTGGCACAGGCACAGGCACAGCAGCAGGCGCTTCAAGAGAACGGCCAGCGACTGTCCCCCAATCGATCATCACCATGCGATTTTCTTCACCCGATTCATCCGAAGTGGCATCAATGCGAAGGGTCATGGCCGCACGGTGCGCTGTCGGTGTCAAGTCCACCACACAAAATCGCCGACATTGCCCACGCAACACTTCTTCATGAAAAATCAAAAATGGCATTTTGGATTTTTCATCCAAAAAATCAACAAAGGGGGTGTGCTGACACTGTGAGCGCTGAATGTCCAACATGATGGCACCGGACAAATTGGTTTGCATCACATGCCCACGCATGTCCAAGGTGGCAAATCCCACCGGCGCAAAATCATAAGCATCGACATATTTTTGCAAATCTGCGCCTTGCACAGTTTCAGGCTCAGAGGTCTGCACGGCCACCACATACTGTGTTTTGCTGCGGGACGCTGAATCAGACAGTTGTGCCAGGCGTTTGGTGTACTGAGCCGCATCGAGCTTGACTCTGGCGTAACACTCACAGACCGATTGCAGCAATCGCTCGCGGTTTTCAATCAAGATTTTGCCTCTGCTGTTGCGAATCGCGCCGGCCGCTTGCAACTTGCCAGCCGCTTGTGTCACCGATTCTCTGCGCACCCCCAACATGTGGCCAATGGTTTCATGGGTGACCGACAGCTCACTGGCCTCCAGACCATCTGCGTTCAAAAGCATCCACTGACTGAGTCGTTCACTCACCGAATGGTGACGGCTGCACACAATGCTCTGGGCCATTTGTGTCATCAATGACTGCACGTAAGACAAGGCCAATTGATTGAGTTGCTCACACAGTTGCAAGCCATGCAAAAAGTGCTCGGCACTCATGCGCAGAGCCTGTCCGCTGGACTGAATTTGCACACTGTGCGACATGGACACAGCCCCCAAAACCAAGGGCACACCAATGATGCCGTGGCGTCCAGTCAAGGCCAATTCGGCGGTCTCACCTTCCACTGTGGTGGACAACAGCGATGCGGTGCATGTGGTTGGAAAGTAAACATGGTGCAAGGCCTCACCGCCTTGGTAAATGACTTGTCCCGAGGCCAAACTCACCACCTCTAGGCTGGGCAAAATCATGGCCAAGTTGTGCTCGCTCAGCGCCCCCAAAATCAGATTGCGCCGTGGGTTTGAGCCCAAAATGTCACGCAACACGGCCAAATCCTGACCCAGCTTGACCGGGGTCTGTCGCGCACCACCGTCCATCAAAATATCTGAACCCTCATCGATTGCTTGGTCTGTAGGAGCGTGATGTTTACTGTGCAACTGTGTCCACATGCTGATCTCCATTTCAAGATGGTGCTGCATACATTGCAACAAGGCCATGGACCCATGTTCGACCATGGCCGCCAGCGCGTCGATTGATCACAGGGTCAATTTGAATAGACCTTAGGGTCTATACCGCATGAGCACCATGCTCAATTCACACGTACTGAGCAAGCCACAAAAATCGTGCACCATGGGCTCAACATCATCGAAACAAACGTGGCGGCGTCATGACCCCGTAATTGGGGCCCACACCGCTGGAATTGGGCGCTTGACACAGGGTGCTCATCTGCAGCTCGATGTATTTGCCGTTGCCACCCTCGGCGTTCAAAATGTGCATACAAGCAAACCCACGAATCTTTGAAAAACTGCCAGGTGTCACTCGGGTGAGCACCGGCATCACGACAAACTCACACTTTTGGGTGCCCGCCGCACTGCAATCCTGAACCGCTTGAAACAGGCTATTTTTGACGCCGGTTTGAACCCAGATGTCATCGTCCAAGGACAAAGTCGAAGGGCTTCCGTCTTCGATCAATTGCGCAATCACATGGACCCCCGAGGCTTTCTCGGCCAAGGAACTCCACTCGCCTGAGTCACAGCTGTCATAGGCATAAAGTGAACCGACCCTGAACACCAGGGCTTGACCCCCAGCATCTTTGCGCGGGCCTGCAGGTGAACTCGAAGAATTCCAGAAGTTTTGGTACATGCATTCCGAAATGGCAAAGGGAAAAACACCGCCCGAATAGATCCGACCCGGTGAAGCCACCCCGGCCACAGCCGTGGCACTGACGGACTTGGAGACCATGTTCCAAATACCCGTCAAAAATGTTCGAACAGGCCCATCGTTTTCACCTTTGATTTTGGACACCCGCACCTGCAGTGCGGGGGCATCCTGTGAGGTGGGTTCTGTCGGCAACACTTGCAAGCCCAGCACATCCTGACCCATGTCCCAATAACCCGTGTCCACCCGAGCACTGAGCAAAGGCTGCCCATCGGCATGGTTCAATGCAATCGCGTCTTGAGCTTGTGCGGCAGCCGCATCCCAGTCGAGCGTTTTGCCCTTGTTTTTGTACAACACCATGGCACCCGCCAAAGCTGCCGCATCGGCGTCGTTTTGCAATTCATTTCGAACCACATGCAAGTGGGCCAAATCAATGGCCAAAGCCGCCAAGCCCACCAACAGCGGCAAGGTCAAGGCAACCAACAAGGTGACTGCACCACGCTGTGGCATCAAAGTGGGAGACTGTTGGGCGTTCATCTGTGATCACTCCTGAAGCATGACCGTGCTGGCCGTGAGCTTCCAGGGTTGCCCCAACACGCTGAACAACTGACCCAAACCCACCCCTTGAAAGGTGAAGGACACAGTCACCTCCAAGCTTTGCTGATCATCCTTCCAATTGGCACGAACAATTTGAACCTTGGGGTTCTGGGCATTGGCACCCCACTGCATGAGCGATCCTCGGGTGTAGGACAAGACCACTTTCTCAATATCAGCATCGCTCAACTTGGTGTTGCGAGCCACGACACCAGCCCGGGCACCTTCACGACTGGCATTGGTGAGGAGCGATTTGTCGAGCAAGGCCAAACTGATGTCAATCGTGCCCAACAACACCAGCAAAAGCAGGGGCAAGATCAAAGCGAATTCGACCACCGCCATGCCGCGCTGCGTGCGATGCGCGTGAACGCGGCCCGCTGCAGCATCGACTTGCATCTGCTGCGGGTCCCCAGTGGCTCGCCCCACCCTCAAGCCCAATACCCTGCACATGTCGAAACTCCTTGTGATCGTGCATGCAAGACACACTGCACTTTGCACAGCCTAAACACACGAAATAAAGAGTTCTGTGCGCTGCAAGACACGGCATGTGAACTCGCACACATCCCTCAACTTGTGTGCTTTGAAACACAGTCCGACATTGAATTTATTTTTAAAGTGGGTGATCGGCGGGGTTCATTCAACACCGGTGCAATGCCAAAAACCTGCAAAGCCAAGGCCCCCACAAGGCCCCAAACCAGCAAGACATTGGCACCAAGTTCAGCTCGATCCATCAACTCTGGAGTTACCCATCATGAAAAAAATCTTCGCAGCATTTCAGTCTTTTTGCGCCGATGAAAGCGGTGCGACCGCCATCGAATATGGCTTGCTTGCATCGCTGATTGCCGTCGCCATCATCGTGCCCGTGACAGCTGTGGGGGGTGCCTTGAAAGATGTGTTTGAAACCCTCACCACCTCGCTGACATAAAGGCAAGCCCCTCAAAAACCGAAGCCGCCATGACCCACTCTGCATTCGACCATGTGCATCTGCTGGCCTTGGCTGCCATGCTTGTGGCGGCCATGTGGCATGACGCAGGCCACCGCCGAATTCCGAACATGCTGGTGTTGTGGGGCAGCCTGACCGCGATCGGTCTGTCCCTGTCAACACTGGGCATTGGGCTGAATTCGGCATTGGCCGGTGGCATGGTCGGCTTCTTGGTTTTTGGGGTGCTTTACCGATTTGGCATGGTCGGAGCAGGCGACGTGAAACTGGTCGGAGCAACAGGTTTTTTCCTGGGGTATCCCGACATGTTTCAGGTCGTCTTGTTCATTTTTTTGGCAGGCGGCATCTTGTCGGTCACTTGGGCCTGGTGCACTGGAACACTCCACCAGTCATTGCAAAACCTGCACAGCGCTGTGTCATTCACATCGCCAAGACCCCAAGCACCAGCCAAGCCACGATTCATTTTGCGCATCGGTTCTGCGCGTTTGCCATACGCCTTGGCCATTGGTGCGGGCACCGCTGTGCATGTTTTGAGCAGCTGGATGGCTTGGCCCCTGTGACGATCACCCAACAAAGATGACACATGAGAAACCTTCGCCCCTTTGGTGTATTGATGATCGCGCTGATCCTTGGCCTGGCCGCCGCAGGTTATGCGGCCAAATGGCTGCAACAGCAAAATGAGGGCTCCACCCTGCAGGTGCTGGTGGCGGCACGGGACTTGCAAATGGGCACACGCTTGATGCCCGACATGATGACCACTTTGGCATGGCCCAAAGCCGCCTCGCTCAAAGAGCCCTTGATCCGCATGGACCAAGCCGTTGGACGCGTGATTCGCATTCCTGTGCTGCGTGGCGAACCCTTTTTGATGAACAAACTCGCCCCCATTGGCGACAAAGGCGGACTGTCCTCTGTGCTGAGCGAAGGTCAACGTGCAGTGACCGTCAAGGTCAATGAAATCGTGGGTGTGGCTGGTTTTGCCTTGCCAGGCAACTATGTCGATGTCATGGTCAACACCCCGGACCAAATGAATCAACCGGTGTCCAAAATCGTGCTGGAACGCATTCAGGTGCTGGCCGTTGCGCAAGATGTGGCCAGCACCGAAAACAAACCCCGGGTGGTCAATGCGGTCACTTTGCAAGTCACCCCCATACAGGCCGAGCAAATTGACTTGGCCCGCAGCATTGGCACGCTGTCACTGGTGCTGCGCAGTCAAAGCGATCAGTCGTCCGTGTCCACACAAGGTGCCCGAAAAATAGACCTGTTGCAAGGCACAGCGCTGGCCCAAGTGCCTGTCAAAGCCGTTGCTGCGCCTCGGGTGGCCAGCAACACAAAGATCAGCAAAACCACCCACCCACCCCAAGCTGCCCCATCCCCCAATGAGGCTGAGCCACCGCGTCTGGAAGTCATACGCGGTCTGCAATTGACCAGGGAGTCAGTGCGTGAATTCAACCCTTGACCGTGCATTGTTGATTGATTGCTTTGAAAAAGAAAACACCATGACAAGACCCACGCCCTGCCCATTGAATGGCTTGAAGGCCACCCTACTCACCGCATCTCTTGGCCTGTTGCTTTGGATGACACCGAAATGGGTCAGCTCTGCCACCTTGCCCCACCCACCCCCCGATCTGCGAACCGCAACCACACTGAGCACAGACGCACTGCGAAAGACTTTGCCTAACCCGCCCCCCAGCAGCAAAGCATCGAGTCAACCAGACATTCAAACCGTGGGCTCTGTCCAAATGGCCCCAGCCTTGCGACTGACCGCAGGCAAGTCTCTGTTACTGCAACTGTCTGAGAACGCTGCACGCTTGTCGGTGGGCAACCCCGATGTGGCCGATGTGGTGTTGATCAACCAACGTGAAATTTACCTGCTCGGCAAAAAACCAGGCCATACCAATTTGTTGGTTTGGACTGCCAAAGGCAACACCACTTTGCGCGACATCAGCGTGGGCACCGACACCGACGCCCTGTTTGCCAAGTTATCGGAATACGTGCCCGGTGTCGAAAACTTGCGTGTGGACAGCGTGGCCGATAGCCTCGTCCTGAGCGGGCGTGTGAGCGATGGCATGAAGGTGCAGCGTTTGATGGCTTTGACCGAAGCCTTCAATGGCAACAAAAAGGTCATCAATTTGCTGCGGGTGCATGGCACACAGCAAGTCATGCTCGAAGTCAAAGTGGCCGAGGTGTCCAAGACCCTTCTTGATGAATTGGGGGTCGATGTCAACCTCACCCGCACTTTCGGCTCGACATCGGTCAACCTTTTGTCACAACTGCTCAGTGCGGGATCCACCGCTTTGACCACCAGCCGCGCCAACGGCATGAGCACCGTGACATTGACCGCAGAGATGAAAAAAGGTTTGGTCAAAGTGCTGGCCGAACCCACGATCACCGCCATCAGTGGGCAAGAAGGTTCGTTTTTGGCCGGTGGAAAAATCTACATTCCTGTACCGCAAGCCAATACCAACGGCAGCACCACCATCACACTGGAAGAAAAAGAATTTGGTGTGGGTTTGCGCTTTTTGCCCACCGTGCTCGAAGACGGCCTGATCCATCTTCGCGTGACCCCTGAAGTCTCTGAACTTTCACAAGTCGGGACACTGGTCAAAGGCATAGGCAACCAAAGCAGCTTGTTGCCGTCCATCACCACACGCCGCGCTTCCACCACGGTGCAATTGCGCGACGGTGAAAGTTTTGCCATTGGTGGCTTGGTCAAAAGCAATGTCACACAAACCATCAAGGCATTTCCCATATTGGGGGAACTGCCCATTTTGGGGGCGCTGTTTCGAAGCACCGCTTTTCAGACAGAAAAGTCCGAACTGCTGTTTGTCATCACCCCCCGTTTGGCCAAAATATTGCCGCCCAACTACGCCTTGCCCACAGATGCCTACATCCAACCCACGCGGCATGAGTATTTTTTACATGGACAAATGGAGGGCCCTGCACCCATTGCCACCCCCATTGCCGACCCCGTGCCGACGCCCACGCCGTCCATCGAACCCCGCAACGTCCAGACCGTCACGCCATGAGCTTGCGCACCATGAACTCACACTCACCCGCCCCATTGCCCACATGGATCGCCATGGCTTGCCTGTGCTTTGTGCTCATGGCTTGCCAAGCGCCTCCAACGCTGTTGGACCAACATTTCGGTCACGCCGTGAAAGCTGCACAAAACCAGCCAACACGTCAAGCCACACCCCAAACCTGCCCTCATCACACCCTGTCGCAGCACAGCGCCCGTCATGGCGACATCGCGCCCAAAATGGCTTGCCATCCAAGCGAAGGCAGCGACAGCGATGGCATCGCAGCCCAATCCGCCATTGAGCAATACCAGCAAAGTTTTCAAAAACCTGCCAGTCGCCCATCAGCCACCCACATCGGCAGCGGCCTCGGCTCAACCCTAGCCCCCTGAAAGCCACCCATGTTCATTCATGCCATCGCCTCGGGTGAAGCGCTGCAAAAAGCCTTGCAAGAGACCCTGCTTCAACACCATTTCAGCTTGAGCCAATGCACGGTCAGGGGTGCCGATCACCGCTTGTTGCCTTTGCTGGAACACACCCTGCACGAAGCTGGAATGGGCGATGTCTTGCTGATCGACATGCCATTGGCCACACGCACCGACGACTTGACTGCACTCGAAACCTGGCTGAGCACTCGGCCGGATTTGCACGTCATGGCGCTGTGTGAGAACAGCGGCCCATCCTTTTTGATGCAAGCCATGCGATCAGGCGTTCGAGAGATCCTGGCCCTGCCCCTGAATCCCCAAGAACTCCTTGAAGGCCTTCAACGCGCAGCGACACGGGCATCCGCTCAAACCATTCGCTTGGCCCCCAACACCGCAAGCCCAGACACCTCTTTGGCATCACCACCTCGCGGAAAATTGCTGACGTTCATGAGCAGCAAAGGGGGCAATGGCAGCAGTTTCATTGCGGCCAACATCGCCCATGTCTTGGCCGATGAGTTTGATCGCTCCTGTGCATTCGTGGACATGGATCTTCAGTGCGGTGATGCCTCTTTTTACCTGAGCAGTGGCACCCAGACCAATTCATTGTTCGACTTAACCCGCCAAATTGATCGCCTGGATGTGCAGCTGCTGGCCAGTTGCATGCATGCGGTCACGCCTCGCTTGGGCTTGCTGGCCGCACCCCATGACATGGAAAGTGCTCTGACGATTTCGGCGCACGACATCGGAAAGGTGCTGAACATGGTTCAAAACCAACACGAGGTGGTCTTGGTGGATCTTCCCCGCACACTGAACGTCCTGTCCTTGAAGGCGCTGGACATGGCCGATGTGATCTTCATCGTGACCCAATGCAACACACCCGATGTCCGCGATGCCCAGCGTTTGGTCAGCACGCTGCGTGCATTGGGCTACAAAGACAACAAATTGCGTCTTTTGGTCAACCAGCACACCTCGGGGGCTTGGGTCAGCCTGCCTGAGCTGGAAAAAGCGGTGGGGCTGAACGTCACACACACCCTTCCCAGCCTCCCACAGTGGGTCAATGAAGCACTGCACACCGGAAAGCCACTGGCCTCGGTGCATGACCACAACGGCGTGATGCACGCCTTGCGTGAGATGGCTGGCGCACTGCTGGACACCACTCCTTCCAAAAACCGCCATTGGTTGCAACGCTGGATTGGCCGACGGGCTTGAGCCCATCCCGAACACGACTCCATGGCATTGATCTGACAAGGCTGATTTGTGAAACCCAATCTTCGATCCCAGTTTGAAAATCTGTCGTCAGTCAGCACAGCGCCAAGCCCCCCGGCCTTGCTGGCTCCCAGCCCCCAGGCCTCGGATATGCAACTGGATGAATGCAAAACCCGCATCCACCAAGAAATTTTGTCGCGCATGGATTGGCAACGCCTTGAAAGCATGCCCCCAGAGCGTTTGAGAACCGAGCTCCAAACCCTGACCGAAGAGCTCATGGTCAAACACAAAATGGCCCTGAATGAGACTGAACGCCGGGTGGTTGTCCAAGCCATACAAGACGAGATGCTGGGCCTGGGGCCGATCGAGTCGCTTTTGTCAGACCCCAGCGTCTCTGACATTTTGGTCAATGGCCCCCACCAGGTGTATGCCGAGCGACACGGCAAGATCGTGGCCACCAACATCCAATTTGACGACGATGCCCATCTGCTCAGGGTCATTGACCGCATCGTTTCCCGCATAGGCCGCCGTGTGGACGAAATGAGCCCCATGGTGGATGCACGTTTGCCTGACGGCTCAAGGGTCAACGCCGTCATTGCGCCCTTGGCGCTGGACGGCCCCTTGTTGTCCATTCGCAGGTTTTCCGTGATCCCCTTCACCATGCAAGACCTGATCCGAAGGGGCACGCTGACCGAGGGGATGGCCGAATTTTTACAAGGACTGGTCAAAGCCAAATTGAACATGCTGGTCTCAGGCGGCACTGGCAGCGGAAAAACCACACTGCTCAACGTCATGTCGTCGAGCATTCCTGCCGACGAGCGGATCATCACCATCGAAGACGCGGCCGAACTGCAGCTGCAGCAACCCCACGTCATTCGCATGGAATCGCGCCCACCCAACATCGAAGGCAAAGGCGAGATCACACAACGCGACTTGCTGCGCAACAGTTTGCGCATGCGACCTGACCGAATCATCATGGGCGAGGTGCGGGGCGCCGAGGTGCTGGACATGCTGCAGGCCATGAACACCGGGCACGACGGCTCCATGACGACCATTCATGCCAACTCGGCAAGAGATGCATTGACCCGCCTGGAACACATGCTGGGCATCGCAGGCCTGAAGGCCGAATCCAGGGCCATGCGTCAGCAAATCAGTGCCGCTTTTTCGGTGGTGATTCAAGTGTCCAGGCTGTCGGATGGCCAGCGCAAGATCACCAGCATCCAGGAGATCACCGGCATCGAAGGCGATGTGATCACCATGCAAGAAATTTTCAAATTTGAGCAAACCGGTCTCAACCCAACCGGGGCTGTACAGGGCCAATTCATGGCCACTGGCATTCGGCCCCAATTTGCCCAGCGCCTGTCCACACGCGGCATCGTCCTGAAGGACACGCTGTTTGAGCCAACCCAGCGTTGGTCTTGAGCATGAGCACCGCCTACCTCACTTTTTTATCGCTGACCGCGATGAGCATGGCCTTGCTGGCCTGGGGCCTGCGAGGCATTTGGCAGCAAATGTTTGACCCCCGCTACAAGGCCCTGGCACGGCGCTTGGCCACTTCTGACCCGGCAAGGCTGCAATCACTTTCACTCAGTTTGCGGCCCCGGCGACAACTCAGTCAGTGGGCTTGGGCAGAAAACATCTTGCAAACCCTGCCGGGCATATCGCAGCTGGACATTTTTTTGCTCCAAACGGGCCTGAAGCTGAGTGTGGGTCAAATCACGGCCGGGGTCATGGCGCTGGTGTTGGGCAGTCTGTTGGTGGGGCTGATGCTGAACTGGCCTGCTTGGCTCGTGTGGTTTTGTTCGCCCGCCGGGGTGGCGCTGCTGTGGACTTTTTTGAACCACCACCGGACACAGCGCATGGACCACATCGGCAACGCCTTGCCCAATGCCCTGGATTTGATTGCACGCTCCATGCAAGCAGGACATGCCTTCATCAGCGCCCTGCAAATCGCGGCCAAAGACAGTCCAGCCCCCCTGTCCACAGAGCTGCGTGCCGTGTTTGATGAAATCAATTTTGGGGTCAGCAGCTCGCAAGCCTTGCAGTCTTTGTCCAACCGGGTGGCCAGTGAAGACATTCGTTATTTTGTGGTCGCTGTCATCATCCAAAGCGAGACGGGCGGCAATCTGGCCGAAGTGCTCAAAAACACCGCCATGCTGATTCGCAAACGTCAAAACATCGCGGGACTTGTTCGAGTCTTGTCCGCCGAAGGTCGCATCTCTGCCGTCATTTTGTCGGTCATGCCTTTTGCCTTGGCCGCATTGATGAGCCTGCTCAGCCCGGGATTCATCTCCAAACTGTGGACCGACCCCATCGGCCTGAAAATGGTCTACACCTCCTTGTGCCTGATGCTCTTGGGCATCTTGTGGATGTGGCGACTGATCAAGATACGCGTCTGATTTCTGGTTTGGAAGGCATGCAATGAGCTCTTTTTCCTTTGTGTTTGTGGCCCTCGTTTTTGCGCTGACACTGAGTGTGAGTTTGGTCCTGTTGAGCCTTTGGATGCCCAAACCCGGACACGAGCGGCTGACGCGGCTGATGAGCGCCAACCAGCCCACCCCCCCTCATGCTTGGAGGCGATCCAAAAATCGATTGCAGTCAGCCTTGTTGTGGTTCAGCCCTTGGGCTGCGAGTTTTTCTGGCGGCTCATCCGATGCACCAGGCGAAGCCCCCTCGGCTTTAAAACAGCAATTTGCACATGCCGGTTGGCGCTCTTTTGCAGCGCTGCAAATGTATTTCACCAGCAAAACCATGCTGACCTTGCTGCTGCCCGCAGTGGCCTGGCTCGTGATCACGGGCAATTCATGGACCTTGCACCCCATGGTTCAAACCAGTGTGCTGATTGTGTGTGCAACGGCTGGTTATTACTTGCCCAACATGTTTGTCAAATGGTGTGTACAGCGTCGGCAATTGGCTTTGCTGCACGCCTTTGCGGATGCCCTGGATTTGCTGCGCGTTTGTGTTCAGGCCGGTTTGGGTCTGGATGCGGCCATGGAGCGCGTAGGCCGTGAAATGCGTTACGCCAGACCCGAATTGTCTGAAGAATTTGCACTGACAGGACTGGCCCTGAGAGCAGGCTCCTCACGGGCAGAGGCATTGCGCGGACTGTCTTTGCGTGTGGGCTTGAAAGACATTGACGCTTTGGTCTCGGTCTTGATTCAGGCAGACCGTTTTGGCTCCAGCGTCTCAGACGCCCTGCTGGTCCACTCAGATGCCTTGCGATCACAGCGACGACTGCGGGCCGAAGAAGCCGCAGCCAAACTGCCTGTCAAATTGCTCATCCCACTCATCTTCTGCGTTTTCCCATCCTTATTGACCGTCTTGCTCGGACCCGTGGTGGTCACGCTGTCGCATCAGTTTTCTAAAACGGCTGGTGCCTGATCCCCCAATTACCCTGGTCCTATGGGCCAACTCCACGGCATTCGAAAAGTACTGTCCTGTGAAGTGGATTTTTCCTGATCAGTATTCGTTTTTTGGGATCGCTTAGTCTATTGCCAGCAGGGCTGCCCAAAATACCGTTGATGGGCAAAAGTCACGCACCTTGGCTCAGGCCTTGAAGGTATGGGCTGTTGTTGCCTCAGCCAGCCAACTCCGAGCTTTGGAGCTCACTGAGAACCCCCACTTGATCCATGTGTTTGCCGTTCGACACGGATGAACAAACACCGCCATCGGCAGCCCCCCCCAAGTCCAGCACCCCATCTGCCGTCCAAGCTCGCGCTTCAAAGTCTGCGGCACCTCACATCTGAGCGCATCAAAACCCTAAAATGAATACTTGTTAGGTCAATTTCAGTATTTTGTAATTTCAAAAAATACAATGAAGCTGGCCCCCCAACTTCACCCTTCCTTCAGAAAGAGTCCGATGATGAACACCTGCAAAGCCATTGGCGTGGTCGTGATGAGTCTGGGCTGTGCCCTGGCGCAGGCCCAAGCAGGGCACCTTGAGCGCATCTCAGCCAGCCAAAGCCTGCGGGTGTGCATTTGGCCCGACTACTACGGCATTTCTTACCGCGACCCCCGAACCCAGCAGCTGCAGGGCATTGATGTGGACATGGCGCAGCACTTGGCCAAAGACTTGAAGGTGGCCCTGAAATTTGTCAACAGCTCATTCGCCACCCTGATCGATGACCTGACCCAAGACCGTTGCGATGTGGCCATGTTCGCCATTGGCATCACGCCTGCGCGTTCAGAAAAACTCCGCTTTACCCAGCCACACCTGGTCAGCGACATGTTTGCCATCACCACCAAAAGCAACCGCCGCATCAAATCGTGGGCCGACATTGACCAAGCGGGTGTCGAGGTCTCGGTCGCCAAGGGCACGGTGCACGAGGCCGTGATGCGCGACAAACTCAAAGCCGCCACCCTCAAGGTCAACCCCACGGCGCAGGGGCGCGAGCAAGATGTCGAGTCCGGGCGGGCCGATGTGTTCATGACCGATTACCCGTTCAGCCGCCGCATGTTGGAGCAAACCGATTGGGCCAGGCTCGTCAGCCCGCCAAGCACCTACCACCTGACGCCTTATGCCTATGCAGTGGCCCCCGGTGACGAGCGCTGGTTGGCGCGGATGAACCAGTTTGTGCGGGACACCCAACAAGATGGTCGCTTGATGGCGGCGGCCAAGCGGCATCGCCTTGAATCGATTGTGTCCAGCGAGCGATGACGCCTCAACCACGAAACCCTTGGGGGCTCAAATGGGGGGCCGCCTCGTTTTGGGCGGCGGCAGCTTTGTTGCTGACCTTGGTGTTGGGTTTGACGGCGTTCAACCTGTGGCGTTTGCGCACGGTGGCGCTGGACAACGGCTTGGTCACTGCGGCCCAATTTGCCAACGCCTTCGAAGAGCATCTGAGCCAGACACTCAGTCTGGTGGATGTCAATTTGGTGAATCTGGCCGAACTCGACAAGCCCGACAGCGCCATGGCGGCTTTGATGCGGCATGCACGCTACATTCGGTCAATTTCTTTCACCGACGCACAAGGCGTGGTTGTGCACAGCTCGGAAGCCCGTAACCTCGGGCTCAGGGTCGAGGATTCGGCATTGTTGCCACAGGGCCCTGAGCCTTTGTCCATTTTGCGCATCGGCCCACTCACGGGCGGGCGGGCGGGACCTTTTTAACGCCCAAGCCATCAAGGCGGGACAAGCCGCGCCTGCCCAAACGTTCATCTTGGTTCAAAGGCAATTGCCAGGGGCCGATGGGCACATGAAAAAAGTGCTGGCGGTCATCAACCCCGACTACTTTCTCAATTATTACGACCGACAAATGGGACCGGATGACAGCACCATCGAGTTGCTGCGTCCCGATGGCGGTTTGTTGCTGAGCACGGCCCCATCGTTTGAGCCCAACAGCCAACACAACCTGCGCGTGACACAGCAGCTGCAAGTGTCTGAATCGGGCCAACTGCCCGATGACAGCTACGCGGGCACGCCTTGGTTGACCGCTTACCGGGCTTCTCGCAGTTTTCCCGCCACGGTGGTGGTTCACCTGGACCGGGACAAACTGCTCAGCGTGTGGCGCAGCGAAGCCTGGATGAGTTTGATCTTGGTGGGCACGCTGATGGCCATTGCCTTGATCGGCAGCGGGGTGTATGTGGCCCGATCAAGGCAATGGGCCTCTGAGCGCGAGAACTGGATCAAAGACCTGAACAACCAAAAATACGCACTCGACCAGCATGCCATCGTCAGCGTGTCCGACCTGCAGGGGCACATCACTTATGCCAACGACCGCTTTTGCCACATCAGCGGCTACACGCAGCAAGAGTTGCTGGGGCAGTCGCATCGCCTCATCAATGCGGGCGTGCACCCGGAAGAGTTTTTCGAGACCCTGTGGAGCACGATTGCACAAAGCAGGGTCTGGCACAACGAGATGTGCTGCCGCAAGAAAAATGGCGAGGTGTTTTGGGTCAATGCCACGATCGTGCCCTTTCTGGATGTGGATGGACGGGTGCAGCAATACATCTCCATCAGCACCGACATCACCGATCGAAAGCAGGCCGAAAGATCGTTGCAAATCGCCAAAGAAACGGCCGAACAGGCTACTGGAGCCAAAAGCCAGTTTTTGGCAAACATGAGCCACGAGATTCGCACACCCATGAATGCGATCTTGGGTCTGCTGCAACTGCTGCAGCGCACCGAGATGGATGGGGTGCAAAAAGCCTACGTGACACAAACAGAAAACTCGGCACGCGCACTGCTGGGCCTGCTCAATGACATTCTGGATTTTTCAAAAGTAGAAGCCGGTCAAATGCAACTGGATCTGCAAGCCTTTGGCCTGCAAGATTGGGTGCGTGAATTGAGCGTGATCCTGACGCACAACCTGGGTCCAAAGCCAGTTCAACTCAAAGTCGAAGTGGACCCGAATTTGCCAGACACCCTGCTGGGTGATGACATGCGACTCAGGCAAATTTTGATCAACTTGGGCAGTAACGCGATCAAATTCACCGCGCAAGGCCAGGTGATCATTCGTGTGGCCCAGATCCAGCGCCAGCAAAACGATGTGACCCTCAGGTTTTCTGTGACGGACACCGGCATTGGCATTGCGCCAGAGCACCTGTCGCGCATTTTTGAAGGTTTTTCGCAAGCCGAGGCCAGCACCACACGGCGTTTTGGTGGCACAGGACTGGGGCTGTCCATCTGCAAGCAATTGGTGAAGATGATGGGCGGTGAATTGTGCGTGAACAGCACATTGGGGCAAGGCAGCGAGTTTTCCTTCACCATCCCACTGACGGCTGTGCCAAGCGCCCCGGTCAACACCAAGGCGCCGCCCACCGGGGCCGTCAAAACCCAACGACTTCAGGGCATGCGCTTGTTGGTGGTCGAAGACAATTTGATCAACCAGATGGTGGCTCAAAAACTGCTCTCGCAAGAGGGCGCGGAGGTCACTTTGGCCGACAACGGCGAGCTGGGCATGCGGGCCGCCATCACCGCCGAGCCTGGCTTTGACGCGGTGCTGATGGATGTGCAAATGCCGGTGATGGACGGCTACGAAGCGGCCAAAGCCATCGGCCTGCACATGGGCCACAAGCAGCCGCCCATCATCGCCATGACCGCCAATGCCATGGCCTCTGACCGCCAAGCCTGCCTGGATGCGGGCATGAAAGACCACATTGGCAAGCCCTTCATGCTCGACCAATTGGTGGCACTTTTGCATCGGCACACCGAAAACAAGGCTCAGGCCAACGCAGCGCCTGTCAACGATTGATTCAGATTCAGCTGCGAACCCATGTCGGCAACGGTGCTGACTTGTGCAACACGTCTTGGTGCAGCCAAAGTGCACTCCTGCGTGCACGTTCGGCCACCATTTGCAGCGGCAGTTGCTGGTAATCGTCATTGAACACTTCAAAGCTGTAATCGCCCCGGTAAGCAATGCGGTCCAAGCGCAGCACCAAATCGGCCAATTGTTCACTGTGCACGCCCTCGCCCGGGAACACACGGAATGTGCGGGCTGTGGTCATGCGCTCTTCAAAGGTAGGAGTTTCTTGCCACATGAAGTCCGACAACTGCACCAAAAAGATTTTGGACGGGTCCAGCTCTTCAATCGCGTCGAGCGATGTTTTGGCGGCAAAGATGTGGAAGGAGTCCAAGCCAATACCGAGGTTGGGACAATCAGCGCGACAGACCACGTCCCAGCTGGTCGAAAATTCGTTGACGGTGCGGCCCCACGACAGTGCCTCGTAGGCAATCTTGATGCCCAAAGGCACAGCCAGCATGGCCAGCTTTTTCAGGTCGGCGGCAATCTGATCCAGGTCTTGTGTGGCGTGGCGCGAGGTCGATGAGCAGGCCAGCAAAACCTTGCTGCCGGTGGCGGCGCACATCTCGAGCATGGCCTTGGCAATGTCGAGTTTGTAGCTGTGCAGGTGGCCTGACAACCCTTCAAAGTCGCGCAGCACCTGAAAACCGGTGGGCCGCATGCCGCTGTCGCGCACGGCTGCCACGGCAGCCTGCACACCGCCAGGGTGCGTGACCAGATCGCGGGCCATGAGCATCACCTGAGAAAAGCCTGCACCTTTCATGGCCGCCAGCTTGGCCTCCAGTGTGCCTGCCATGGTGATGGTGTCCATGCCGTAGCCGTCGAGCAAGTTCATGTGATGCCTCACTGGCCAACAAGTTCAAACGCCAACGAGCCCAGGGTGACACGGGTCAGAGCGCCCCGGTCTTCCGGGTGCAATCGGTTGGACTCGACAAACTCCACACCACGGGCCTTGAGCGCAGCCACGGCTTGACCCACATCGGGGACACCCAAACCAATGCGCTGCAAACGCTCAGGGCTGTCGTCGGCATCCATCCAGGGCTCAGGCTCAATGAGTTGCCACAAGAAAGTGCCGCAGGGGCTTTTCATGAGCTTGCCCTTGGGCAGGATGCCAAAGCGCTCTTCATCGGGAATGCCGCTGAAGTCAAACATGTGTTCGTAATAAGTCTGCCAGTCGGCGCTGCGGGCCGCCCCGATGTACTGCACCACCCCAAAGTAACGCATGCCCGACAAAGCAGGCGGGTTCGGGTCCACTGTGGGAATGGGCTTGAAGTCGATGTCGTAAATCGAGAACTCTTGCCAACGGTCCACAAAGTAAAAGCGGCTGCCACCCGGGCCATGGATGGCCGGAATGTGCAACTCCATGGCCTGCGCATGGCTGCCCACGCTCCAAGCCCCCAAATCCAGACACCGAGTGTGCGCTTTCAAGGCGTCCTGGACCCGAAAGGCGACGGCCGAAATCACGGGCTGACCGTCCACCGTGCTGCTCACACGGGCATCGTCGGGGCTGGCATTCACCACCAGGTTCATCGTGCCCTGGCGGTAGAGCGTCACCTCACGCGAGCGGTGCCTGGCCACTGGGCGAAAGCCCATGTTTTCGAGCACCTGACCCAGTGCCTGTGGTCGGCTGGTGGCGTATTCGATGAATTCAATGCCCGCAATGCCCAAACGGTTGGGCATGTCGGGCACGGATTCGCGGTCAACTTTGTTCAAGGTCATCTCTTCGCTCCAGTTGCAATTTGCAGGTGCCCACCCCCGTGGGCGATGGTGTTTTGGGTGTGTCGCACACCCGCCACCCACGGGGTGAGCTCCAACAAAAAGAGGTTCAGTTCATTGGCCGTGGTGATGGGTCAAACAGCTTCAATAACTCAGCCGCGCCACACGGCGCAGCACATCGGCCGTGGTGGTGGGGAGGCCAAAAAATTCCAGGTAGGCCGGAATCTGTTCGTACAGCATGTCGGTGCCCACCTGCGTGCGGCAGCCGCGTGCCTGGGCTGCGGCCAAAAATGCGGTGGTCTCGGCACGCATCACGACCTCGCCCACAAATGTGTTGGGCGACAGGCGCGATACATCGAGGGGCAACGGGTCGCCCTCGTTCATGCCCAAGGGCGTGGCGTTGACGACCAGGTCATGACCCACCGGGTCATTCGACCCGGTGTGCACCTCGATGTGCGGGTAATGGGCTTGGAGCCGCTGGGCCAGCGCCTCGCAGCAGTCGGCATGGACATCAAACAGGCTGATGGCGGCGATGCCCGCGCCCGCCAGCGAAGCGGCAATGGCGCTGCCCACGCCGCCTGTGCCCACCACCAGCACACGCAGGCCTGTCAGGTCCAGACCCTTGCGCTGCACGCCGCGCACAAAACCGGCACCGTCAAACATGTCGCCCACCAAACGGCCATCGGCCAGGCGCTTGACCGCGTTGCAAGCCCCGGCCACACGCACGGTGGCGGTGACGTCATCAAGCAGGCCCACAGTGCTGACCTTGTGCGGCATGGTGATCAGTGCGCCCCGGATGTTTTCCAGCGTGAACACCGACTGGAGGAAGGCCGGGTAGTTCTCGGCTTTGCAACCCATGGGCACCACCACCGCGTTGATGCCCGCCTCATTGAAGTACGGGTTGTAGATCATCGGTGACTTGAAGGTGTGTGTGGGGTAGCCGATGTGCGCGATGAGTTCGGTGTGGCCGTTGATCATGGACTGTGGGAAAGAAGTCCGCAGCGCGGTGGCATGCGAACTGAAGAAATCAGGAAATGCCCCCTTCAATGCAGGGGCTGGTGCCGCTGCAGCGCAAGGCTGCAGCGGTCATATCAAAAGCCAGGCCAAGGCGCGTGCCGTGGCCTTGGGGCTTACTTGCGCAGCTTGGCCAGCTCGGCTTGCAGCTCGGCCACGGTGGCCGCAATCGGCTCGCCGTGCTTGGCAATCACGGGCTTCATCTTCTCGCGCAAGATGGCCACTTCGGCTGCGGGCAAGGTGGTCACTTGCATGCCGCCTTTTTTCAGGTTCTCGAGCAAGCTCGCTTCCTGGGCACGGGCCTGGGCACGCTGGAACTTGGACGACTCGGCAGCGGCATCGCTCAGGATTTTCTTGTCAGCGGCCGAGAGGGTGTCCCAGAACTTTTTGCTGATCACGATCGACTGGGGGTTGTACTGGTGACCGGTCAAGGTCAGGTGCTTTTGCACTTCGTACAACTTGGCGCCGTTGATGGTGGCCACTGGGTTTTCCTGGCCGTCCACCGCCTTTTGCTCCAGGGCTGCGTACAACTCAGGGAATGGCAGAGGTGTGGGGTTGGCACCCAGCGCCTTGACCCAGTCCACGTTGATCGGGTTGGGAATCACGCGCAGTTTCAGGCCTTCGATGTCCGAGACCTTGTTGATGGCGCGGCGGCCATTGGTCAGGTTGCGAAAGCCCAGCTCGTAGTAGCCCAGACCGACCATGCCTTTTTCTTCCAGCTTGGCGTGCATCTTTTTGCCAAAGGCACCGTCGACCACCACATCGGCTTCCTGGCCGCTGGCGAACAAGAAGGGGAAGTCAAACACAGCAAAGTCTTTGACCTGCGATGCAAAGATGCCCGAGTTCATCGAGGCCATCTCCAAGGTGCCGCCCTGAATGGCCGAAACGTTGGCCTGGTCGCTGCCCAATGCGCCACCGGGGAACAGGTTGACCTTGAGTTTGCCGCCGGACTGCTTCTCGACGATCTCTTTGAACTTCTCCATGCCCTGGACGATGGGGTGGCCCGCCGCGTTCTGGTTGGCGAACTTGATGGTCCTGTCTTGCGCCGAAGCCACGCCCATGGCGGCCAGCGCCACGGTGGCGATCAAGGACTTGATGAATACACGTTTCATGAAGGGTCTCCAGAAAAAAGAAGGACGTACGCTGTGCATCAAAGGGCGGGTTGTCAGGCGTACCCGATCAGACATCCACACCCGGGAATCAATAAAACCAACGCGCGGGCACCATCACCAAAGCCGGGAAAGCCACCATGGCAAACATGATGGTGAACTGGGCGATCATGAAAGGCATCACGCCCCGGGTCACCTCGTCCATGCTGATTTTTCCGACACCTGCCACCGCGTTGAGCACCGTGCCCACAGGCGGTGTGATCAAGCCAATGGCGCAATTGATGATGAACAACACACCGAAGTAAATTGGGTCGATGCCTGCCGCCTTCACCACGGGCATGAGCACCGGGGTCAACAGCAAAATGGTGGGCGTCATGTCGAGCGCTGTGCCAATCACAATGATGATCACCATGATGGTGAACATGAGCAAACGGGGGCTGTCGAGCATGGGCTGCAAAATCTCGATCAGCTGGGCAGGCAGATTGGCCACCGTGATGAGCCAAGCCGAGACCATGGCGGCGGCCACCAAAAACATCACGACCGCACTGGTTTTGGCGGAGCTCACAAACAAGGGGTACAGGTCTTTCAGACCCAGCTCGCGGTACACCAAGGTGGAGATGAGCAAGGCGTAAACCGCCGCCACCACAGCCGCTTCGGTCGGAGTGAAGACCCCAAACTTCAGACCAAACACCACAATGAGCGGCATCACCAAAGCCCAGGTGGCTTCACGCATGGCCACGCCAATTTCTCGCAGGGTTTTGCGTGGCGGCACCTGCACCACCTCACGCCGCGCCAGCCACCACCAGGTGACCCAGAGCGAAGCGCCCAGCATGATGCCCGGCACGATGCCGGCCATGAAGAGTTTGGAAATGGACACGTTGCCCGCCACACCAAAGATCACAAAGCCAATGCTGGGTGGAATGACCGGGGCGATGATGCCGGCCGAGGCGATCAAGCCCGCCGAGCGGGCCCGATCGTGGCCTGCCGCCACCATCATGGGCAAGAGCAAAGCCGACAAGGCCGCCGCATCGGCCACCGCAGAGCCCGACAGCGCCGCCATGATCACGGCGGCCATGATGGTCACGTAACCCAGGCCGCCTTTGATGTGGCCCACACAAGCCATGGCAAAGTTCACGATGCGGCGCGACAAGCCCCCCGCGTTCATGACCTCACCGGCCAACATGAAAAACGGCACCGCCAACAAAGGAAAACTGTTGGAGCCTTCGAGCAGGTTTTGCGCGAGGATCTGGGCATCGAACATGTCCAGGTGCCACATCAAGGCGACACCACAAAGCAGCAATGAAAACGCGATCGGGATGCCAATGGCCATCGCGCCCAGCAGAGAAAAAACAAAAATAGCGATCGTCATGTCGGTGTCTCTTGTGCGCTCAGTTTTTGTCCGCGCCGTGCGGCGACTCTTCGGATTCTTGGACCATGACCAAGTCTTCATCACGCGTTTGTCCCGTGAGCAAACGCCACAACTCGGTGATCAATATCAAGCCACCCAGCACCGCAAACACCACACCAGGTGCATAGATCCAGGCCATGGACACTTCCATCACCGCGCTGGTGCTGCCCAGGTTGATCACGGTCTGCTGGTAAGCGCCGCGGAACAACAACCAGCAGATGTACAGCATCAAGCCATAAGACAGCGCCAAGCAAAACTTTTTCCCGCCAGGCCCCAATTTGCCCACCAGCATGTCCGTGCCCAAGTGGCCACGCTCCTTCAAGGCCACGATCGCGCCCATGAAGGTCATCCACACAAACAACCACCGTGACAATTCCTCGGACAAGGTGATGCCCGAGTTGAAGGCATAACGCATGACCACATTGCCAAACACCAGCACCACCATCACGGCCAGACAAGCGGCCATGACCATGCTCAAGGCCTTGCAAAAGCCATCCATGAATTTTTCAAGCAAAACAAGTCTCCTGACAAGGACAAGCACTAATGTACGAACTGGTTAGTTTTTTAAAAACAGGGATAACCCTGACGTGCATTGTGAAAGTACCCTAGCAGTTATGCCGAAATGGAATGACTGACAAAGCGCAGGATCAACTCGACCACATGCACCCGCTTGAGGGTGTTGGCCTTGTCCTGGCTGGCGCGGTCCTGAAAAATCAAGCCAAAGGTGTGACGGTTGGACACATTGAAAAACGTGAAGGCTGAAATCGCCGAGTGGATGTCCACCGGGTCCAGTCCTGACCTGAACAGGCCCTCGGCCACGCCCCGGTCATACACCTCGCGCACCGACTCAATGGCCTTGGTGTTGAGCTGCTGGATGCTCTGGCTCTGGCGCAAATAGTCGCCGCGCTGAATGTTCTCGTTCATCACCAAGCGGATGAAGTCCTCGTTGTTACGGTGGTGGTCATAAGTGAATTCCACCAGCCGCTGCAAGGCCTGCACAGGTGGCAAATCGTCCAGGTGCAGATCAGATTCAATGGCCCGCATGCGCCGGTAAGCTTCTTCCAGCACCGCCAAATACAGCCCATCCTTGCTGCCGAAGTAGTAATAGATCATGCGCTTGCTGGTGCGCGTAGCCGCTGCAATGGCGTCGATGCGGGCCCCGGTGAGGCCTTTGTCAGCAAATTCGTGCGTGGCCACCTGAAGGATCTCGGCCATGGTGCGGGCCGGGTCGTTGGTCCGGCTGGTGCCCGTGGTCGTGGGCGCTGGTGTCTCTGAGGAATGTACCGGTTGGTTCATGCGGGCAGTATAGAGGGGCCTGCACTGGCTTCAAAGCCGCCGTGCTCGCCAGATTGGCAAACAAGTGACGCCCTGCTGCACAAGTCCCGGCTACAGTTGCCGCCAAACTGTTCACTCAAAGGTACACGCATGAAAACAATCGGCATGATCGGCATCGGCATGATGGGCCACGGCATTGCGAGCAATTTGCTCAAACACGGGCATAGCCTCACGGTGCTCGAACACCCTGGCAACCAGCCGCTGGACGGCCTGCTGGCCGCAGGCGCACGCACCTGCACCACGCCCCAGGCCCTGGCTTCGCAGTCGGATGTGATCATTTTGTGCGTGACGGGCACGCCTCAGGTTGAGGCCGTGCTGCTGGGTGAAAACGGAGTTTTAAAGGGCATGCGCCCCGGCACCATCGTCATCGACTGCTCGACTGCCGTGCCCGCCTCGACTGAAAAAGTCGCGGCCATGGTGATCGCCCAAGGCGGGCAGTTTCTCGACTCGCCCATGACACGCACCCCCAAAGAAGCCGCCGAAGGTCGGCTGAACTTGCTGGTGGGTGGCGACGCGGCCTTGTTTGAAACCTGCAAACCCATCCTGGCCTGCTTTGCAGAAAACATCGTGCACACCGGACCGATTGGCTCCGGCCACCGCATGAAGCTCTTGCACAACTACGTGTCGCTGGGCACCGTGACCTTGCTGGCCGAAGCAGCCGCATGCGCCCAACGTGCGGGTGTGGACGCGAGCACCTTTGTGGAAGTCCTGTCCAAAGGCGGGGGCTGGGGCGCGGCGCTCGACCGCCTCAAGCCCACACTCCTCTCGGGCGACACCTCGGGCCTGCGCTTTTCCATGAGCAACGCACTCAAGGACCTGAGCTACTACAACCAGATGGCGATCGACACGCATGCCGACCACACGGTGGCAGAAGCCGTCAAAAACACGCTGGAAGCCGCCTGCCAAGAAGGCGACCCGAACGCGCTGGTGCCCGAGTTGGTGGCGCTGCTGGCCAAACGCCAAACGACCTGAATGCTCAAGCCTGTGGTTTGACGGGCTGGGGTGTTTTCACCATCGTGATCACCCCAAACGGGCAGCGCCGCTCGCACAGGCTACACCCGGTGCAACCCTGTTGATCGTGCAACACCGCATGCTTGCGCCAGGCCACCACCTGCAAACTCAGCACCCCCGGCGGACAAGCCGCCACACACCAGCCGCAACCGGTGCAACGGGGGGTGTGGATGTGGGGAAGCTTCATGTGATTCAAACGACAAAATAAGGACTGCCCGTATCAAGCTTACTGGGACGGAAAATAATCCATCGATCGATTGTCTTCACGAACTCAGTCATGCGGCACCTGCCAATACTTCCAAGCTGAATAACGGTCTCCATCATTATTTTTGTTCTTCGATAGACGCCCTTGAAATGCCCCTCATTTTGTGGAGCCCAACCATACCTACCAAAGAACGCATCTGCGTGATGGCAATCCCATTGAGCTGCAACAAACGCATCGAAGCATCCAGCCCTTGATGAATCAACACCGAGTTGATGCTTTCCAAGTTGGACAACACCACCAGTTGCTCCAACGTGGCCGCATCACGCATATTGCCTTTAATAGTTGGATTGCTTAGCCTCCACTGCCCTGCAGTCTGACCAAACAGAGCTACGTTCAGAAGATCGGCCTCATTGGCGTAAACGGTTGCAGTCTGCGCCCTGGTCAACCGGGCAGGAATGAGGTGAGCCTTGATCGCATCTGTGTGAATTTTGTAGTTCACCTTGGTCAAAGTGCGCTGAAAACTCCAAGCCAGAGAAGTGCTCTTAGCCTCTTCCTCTTTCAGGCGCTGGAATTCTTTGATCAGATAAAGCTTGAACTCCGGACTCAGCCAAGAGCCGAACTCAAACGCAATGTCTTTGTGGGCAAAGGTGCCCCCGTATCGTCCCGCTTTGGCCAGCAAGCCAATAGCGCCTGTCGCCTCGATCCACTTTTTGGCCGACAGATAAAAGCTGTTACGGCCGGCCTCGTTTTTAATTCCATCGAATTCGGGGGAATTAAAACTGGCGTTGTTCAATTGCTCCCAAACGCCTAAGAACAACACGGTGTCCTTGTTTTTAAGCCATTGCTCAATGAGTGCGCTTCCACCTTCAAAGCTTCTCACCATGTCCGTGAGCGATATGTAGTCTTGTTCGTGGCGTGAGACGACAGTGATGGATGATGTCTTGACGGTGATGGTTCGGTTTTTCATGTCGCCTCCGTGGTGGTATTTGGCATCGTGTCTATGATTTTGCGCGCCAAGCCCTTAAACCAGCGGCACCGTCAACTGCGCAATCACCGCCGCCGTATCCGGCCTGACCCCGCGCCACCAGGCAAAGGCCTCGGCCGCTTGCTCGGCCAGCATGCCCACGCCATCGGCCAGTTGCGTGACGCCCGCTTGTTGGGCCAGCTGCAAAAACGGCGTGAGGCCTTTGCCGTAGGTCAGGTCATAGGCCAGGCACCCGGGTGCAAACACACTGGCGGGCAAGGGCGGCAGCTCGGCGCTCAGGCTGGACGAGCTGGCGTTGAGCACCACATCAAACGCCTGTCCCTGCAAGTCGGCATAGCCCAGCCCCTGCACGGGCACTTGGCCGGTCTGGTGCTGCTGAGCGAGCGCCGCCAACTCGTGCGCCTTGGCCACCGTGCGGTTGACGATCACCAGCTCGTCAGGCTGCTCGGCCAGCAAGGGCAGCAAAGCGCCTCGGGTGGCACCACCCGCACCCAAAATCAATACGCGCCGTCCCTTGATCGGACAAGCCAGGTTGTGCACCAAGTCGCGCACCAAGCCCACGCCGTCAAAGTTTTCGGCATAGACCTTGTCGCCCTCGAACTTCATCGCGTTCACCGCCCCCGCCATCTGCGCACTGGGGGCCAGGTCGGTGGCATAGGCAAAAGCGTCGAGCTTGAAAGGCGCGGTCACGTTCATGCCGCGCCCGCCACTGGCCCGAAATGCGTCCACCGTGGCCGCAAACTCGCCCAAGGGGCCGAGCAACTTGCCGTAGTCGATGTCTTGCCCAGTCACCTGCGCAAAAGCGCTGTGGATCAAGGGCGATTTACTTTGTGCAATGGGGTTGCCAATCACGGCGTAACGGTCTGTCATGGGGTCATCTCGAACAACAATCCTTTGATCTTATCGCTGAAGGCCCCATCCCTCTGACCCGTCGGTTCTGAAGCTGAGTTCAATCCGCTCTATCATGTCACCCGCTCAAATGGACCCAAGACGGAGACACGACATGACACTGCAACCCCAAATGTTCGCCTTGCTCTTCACCGTGATCTTGTTGGCGGTCACCACCTACTTTTTGTTGGGCTCCATTCCTCTGTTGATTCTCAAGCACGACAACCCGATGGATTCCCGCTTCATCCGCTCCTTCTACATCACTTACTTTCGCCTCGCCCTGATTGCTGCTTTGGCCGCGGCCATCAGTTTCGCCTTTGCTGGCAAACCCGCTTTGTCCGTGGGCGCGGGCGGCATTGCCTTGCTGACTTGGCTGATGCGCCAACATTTGATCACCCGCATGGACCATTTCGGGGCGCAAATTCGGGCCGATGAGCTGGTGGCGATTCCCGCTTTCAGAAAAATGCACCAATCTGCCATCCTGATCAATGCCACCCAACTGCTGGCCATCTTGGGCAGTCTGGGGTCGTTCTAAAGGCCCGATTCACCGGATCACTGACACGCTGGTGTCAGCTTGGGTGCATGAGATGGCCTAAATTGCCTTCTTCACTCAGGAGACAAACCATGAAAAACCGTCTACCCCTCTGGGCCAGTCTCTGCTTGTTCTGGCTCGGTTTGTGCGGCGCCTTGCAGGCCCAAGAAACCCCGCAAAACGGCAGCTGGATCGTCAAAGACTTCAAGTTCCACACCGGCGAAGTCCTGCCCGAACTGCGGCTGAACTACACCACCTTGGGAGACCCCAAAAATGAAGCCGTGCTGATTTTGCATGGCACCACCGGTTCGGGTGTGGGCATGTTGGGGGCGAATTTTGGTGGAGAGCTTTTTGGGCCAGGGCAAATCCTGGACGCCAAGCGCTACTTTGTGATCCTGCCCGACGCCATTGGCACTGGCAAATCCAGCAAGCCTTCTGACGGGCTGCGGGCCAAGTTTCCGGCCTACAACTACGACGACATGGTCTCGGCCCAGCACCGTTTGGTCACCGAGCACCTGGGCATCCGACATTTGCGTTTGGTCTTGGGCAACTCCATGGGGGGCATGCAAACCTGGATGTGGGCCGTCAAATACCCGGACATGATGGACATCGCTGTGCCCATGGCTTCACTGCCCTCGGCCATGTCGGGTCGCAACTGGATGCTGCGGCGCATGCTGACCGAATCCATCCGCAAAGACCCCTTGTGGATGGGCGGCAACTACAAAGAGCAGCCGCCGAGCTGGCAGTTCGCTTCCGTTTTTTTTGCAACGGCCACCAACGGCGGCAACCAGGGCTTGCAAAAAATTGCAGCCACCAGCGATATGGGTGACGCCTTGCTCAAGCGCCGCCTGACACCTCCGTTGGCGGGTGACGCCAACGACCACCTGTACCAGTGGGAGTCCTCCAAAGACTACGACGTCTCTGCGGGTCTGGAGCGCATCAAAGCCACTGTGCTGGTCATCAATTCGGCCGATGACGAACGCAACCCACCCGAGCTGGGCATTCTGGAAAAAGCATTGCCCCGCATCAAAAATGCCAAAGCCTTGATCATTCCGGGCAGCCCCGACACCTTCGGACACGGCACCACCGGCAATTCGCGATTCTGGAAAACAGAAGTGGGCGCATTGCTGCAGTCCGCTCCCAGATTGCCGCGCTGAAACCCACAGCGCCCTCCGTGACGCCACACCAACCGGTTCACAACCAAGCTCAGCAGCGCCGTCACTGCCGCGCTGCAAAAGCAAGCGCTTGTGAGCTGGCTTCAAGGCCAAGTTCGATAACATGCCGCTGTCAACTCTGAAAACATGGAAGGAGCTATTCGGTGCCTGAAAAGAAAATAGACGCAGAAATGCCATACTTTGCTCAGGATGTGCTGACCTCGATCCAGCAAGCACAGCGCGGCGAAGGCCGGGTGCATCAGGTCCCGCTGTCGGCCGCTGCCGAGGCTCGGGCCAAAGTGGGCCTCACGCAAACAGCCTTTGCGCAGTTGATGGGCGTGTCGGTGCGCACTTTGCAAAACTGGGAGCAAGGCCGCAGCCAACCCTCGGGCGCAGCGCAAACCTTGATCAAAGTCGCGCAGCAATGGCCTGAAATCTTGCGCGCCTTGGCCTGAATTGGTGCCATACCTGCTGTCACCGTTGCTGTCGCCTCGCGGACCCGCCCCCAAAGTCCGATGGCTATACTTTTGAAGATGAAAACAAACAAACCCCTGCGTTTTGAAACTTTGGCTGTGCATGCAGGACACGGCATTGACCCTTCCACCGGGGCGGTGGTCGATCCGATCCACCTGTCCACCACCTTTGAACGGGACCCCGACGGCAGCTACCCGCACGGCTATTTGTATTCGCGCAACCACAACCCCAACCGCAATGGCCTCGAAGCCGCACTCTCGGCGCTCGAAGGCGGCGCGGGCGCTGCCGCTTTTGGCTCGGGCCTGGCCAGTGTCACGGCCATTTTTCAGGGCCTGCAGCCGGGCGACCATGTGCTGGCTCCCGCCGACATTTACCACGGCACGGCCAATGTGCTCAAACACCTGTTTGCCAAGTGGCAGATCAGCGCCAGCTTTGTGGACATGACCCGTCTGGATGTGGTGCGTGCAGCCATGCAGCCCAACACCCGCATCGTCTGGATCGAAACCCCCTCCAACCCCCTGATGCAGTGCGTGGACATTGCCGCCGTGGTCGAGATCGCCCACGCGGGCGGCGCACGCGCCATTGCCGACAACACCTTTGCCTCGCCCGTGTTGCAGCGCCCGCTCGATTTGGGTTGCGACATGGTCATGCACGCCACGACCAAGTACCTGGGCGGCCGCAGCGATGTGCTGGGCGGCGCGGTCATCACGCGCCAGGACGATGCGCACTTTGCCGCCTTGCGCACCGCGCAGCTGTTTGGCGGCGCGGTGCCCTCGCCGTTTGACTGCTGGCTGGTCATGCGCAGCTTGCCCACCCTGCCCTACCGCATGCAGGCGCACTGCGCCAATGCAGGCAAGGTGGCCCGCTTCCTGAGCGAGCACCCGCAAGTCAGCGCCGTGCACTACCCGGGCCTGGAGAACAACGCCTTCCACGCCATCGCCAAAAAGCAGATGTCGGGCTTTGGCGGCATGCTGTCTTTCGAGGTCAAAGGCGGCAAAGACGCGGCCATGGCCCTGGCCGCTCATGTGGAAATCTTCACCCGTGCCACCAGCCTGGGCGGGGTGGAAAGCCTGATCGAGCACCGCGCCTCGATTGAAGGGCCAGAGAGCAAGACCCCGCAGGGCTTGCTGCGTGTCTCGGTGGGCCTGGAGCATGCCGATGACCTGATCGACGACCTGGCGCAAGCCCTTGAACGCGCCAGCGCCTGAGCGCCCCCATGTCGGACCTCGCCCCTCGCTGGCGGTGGCCGTCATTGTTCTGGCCCAGTGCCTGAGCACCTCGCTGTGGTTCAGCCCCAGCGGGGTGGCCGACAGCCTGATGCAGGCGTGGCAACTGAGCGCCGCCGCTTTTGGCTGGCTGCTGGCCGCCACCCAACTGGGTTTCATTGCGGGCACGCTGGCCTTTGCCTTCAGCGGCGCGGCCGACCGGTTTCAGCCCACGCGCATTTTTGTGGTGTGCAGCGCGATCGGGGCGCTGGCGAACGCCGCCGTCACCTGGGGCGTGACCGATTACGGTGTCTTCTGGAGCCTGCGCTTTGTGGTGGGCATGTGCCTAGCGGGCATCTACCCGCTGGGCATGAAGATGCTGGTGCAGCGTGTGGGCAGCAAACCGGCCGCCGCTCTGGGTTGGCTGGTGGGCATGCTGACCTTGGGCACGGCCATGCCGCACGGCTTGCGCGCCTTGGGCCAAAGCTGGCCCTGGCCCGAGGTTTTGTTGGGCTCGTCGGTGCTGGCTGTGGTGGGCGCGGTGCTGGTGGCCTGGATGGGCCAGCCGCCCAAGCAGGCCGCATCTGCGAGTCAACCCACAGCCCCCGCCCCCCTTCGCCTGAACACCCAGGCCTTGCGCGAGGTCATTGCCGTGCGCGGCTTTCGCGCTTCGGCACTGGGCTACTTTGGTCACATGTGGGAGCTGTATGCTTTTTGGAGCGTGCTGCCCTGGCTCAGCCTGCCCATCCACCGCTCGCTGGTGGCCGGTGGCTACGGCTGGGCACCGTCGGTGGCGCTGATGAGTTTTGCGGCCATCGGCATGGGGTTTTTTGGCTGCGTGCTGGGCGGCATGTGGAGCCGCCGTGTGGGCAGTGCGCGGGTGGCGGCCACGGCCTTGACCGCATCGGGCCTGATGTGCCTGGGCTACCCCTTGATTCTCGACACCTGGCCCCTGGTGCAGCTGGGGGCTTTGCTGTTTTGGGGCGTTTGTGTGGTGGCCGATTCGCCGCAGTTTTCGGCCATGTCGTCGCAGCACGCACCACCGCAGTGGCTGGGCAGCGCCCTGGTGCTGCAAAACGGCATCGGTTTTTTGATCACCGTGCTCAGCATCTTGCTGCTGGGCTGGGCCGTGCAGCAGTGGGGCAGCATGGCCCTGTGGCTGTTGGCCCCCGGCCCGGTGCTGGGCCTGTGGGCCTTGCGGCCTTTGTTGTCGCCTGATTTGGAGCGCACGCCATGACCCCCAGCCACCCCGTTGTCGCAGCCGCTCTTTCTTGCCAGGACTGGCTGGTGGGCCTGCGCCAGCAGCTGCATCAATTGCCCGAGCTGTCTTACCGCGAGCAGGCCACGGCCGAGCGCGTCAAGACCGAACTGAGCGCCATGGGCGTGCCCTGGGAAGCGGTCGGCGAACACGGGGTGGTGGCCACGGTCACAGGCCAGCACAGCCGCGCCATGGTGGCGCTGCGGGCCGACATGGACGCCCTGCCCATTCAGGAACAAAACGAGCATTTGCCCTACCGCTCGCAAGTGCCAGGCGTGATGCACGCCTGTGGCCACGACGGACATGTGGCCATGCTGCTGGGCGCGGCGCGGGTGTTGCAGCAGTTCTCGGGCTCGCTGCAAGGCAGCGTGAAACTGTGCTTTCAGCAAGCCGAAGAGCAAGGCGGCGGCACGGCCGAATTGCTGGCCCACCTGGCCGCGTTTCCGGTGCAGCGGGCCTTTGCCATTCATTTGTGGTCCGAAATCGAAGCCGGACAAATCAGCGTGCAGGCCGGGCCACGCATGGCCGCCTGTGATTTGGTGGAGATTGAGCTGAGCGGCGTGGGCTGCCACGGCGCTTCACCCCACAAAGGTGTGGACCCGATTGCGGCAGGCGCGGCTTTGGTGAACAACCTGGCCATGATGATGACCCGCGAAATCAACCCGGCGCACGCGGCCAGCCTGACCTTTGGCAAATTCCAAAGTGGTTTTGCGGGCAACGTGATTCCAAACCAGGCCTTGCTCGCCGGTACATTGCGCACCACCCATTTGGCCGACCAGCAACACCTGCACCAAGCCATCCGGCGCGTGGTGGAGAGCACCGCCGCCAGCTTCAGGGCGCAGGCCCAACTCAACATCCGCAAGGGCGGCTCGATGCTGATCAACGAAGTACGCAGCAGCGCCTTGGCCGCACAATGCGCCAGCGAGCTGTTTGGGGCCGAGGCGGTGATCGATTTCCCGTCACTCATGGTGTCGGAAAACTTTGGCGATTTTCTGGAAAAGTACCCCGGCCTGATGGCCCTGGTCGGCGTGCGCAACGAAGCCCTGGGCGCGTGCCATGCGCACCACCACCCGCAGTTCAACATCGACGAAAGCGCCCTGCACCGGGGCGTGGCCATGCACGCCGAGTTTTCGCTGCGCAGCCTGGCTCAAATCGCCTGAACAGAGGGTGATGGACGCATGGCGCTTTGATCCGGTCAGCACCTTCAAGAACAACACTGCAGCAGGTCCTCAGGCTCCATGTCGGAGCTGAAGCCACCGACCTACAAATACCTCCCCGTAGGTCGGTACCTTCAGGTCCGACATGAATGCTGGTCAACGCGCAAGGTTTTCTCAGTGCCGCCCCACCAAGCGGTACACCAACACCCCCAGACACGACACGCCCACGGCCGCTGCCGTGAAGGCATAAGCCAGCCAACCCAAGTCCACACTTTGCGCCATGAGCAGCACGCCGGTGGACTGGCCAAAAAACAGCGAGCAGGCGAACAAGGTCACGGCCGAACCGCGAGCGGCCGGGGCCATTTGGGTGGCCTGCACCTGCAGCGTGTTGTGCAACATGTAAAAGCCCAGCCCGGTCATCAGGCAAGCCAGCATGCCCAGCCACACCCCGCTGCCCCAGGCCAGCACCAGCAAACCCAATGCCACCAAAGCGGCCCCCGTGCGCACCAGACCGCGCTCGCCCAGCCAGGCCAGCCAGCGCCGAGCCATCTGGCTGTAGAGCAAACCACCCACGCCATACAGCATCATCACCGAGCCTGCGGCCACCACGCTCAAACCAAACTGCTGGTGCAGATGTGTGGGCATGAAGGCCATGGCACCAAACACCAATGCGCCCTCGGCCGCCGTGACGGTCAAGATCCAGCGCACGCGCGGTGTGCCCAAGAGCTGGCCCGTCAGGCGAAACGCGGCCCACAAGCCCGGGGCCGTCACCGGCCCCCCCGGCCCCGATTGCGCCTGTCGCTTCGCTTGCTGGCGCAAACGGCGCAGCAGCAGCACAGCGGCCACACCAAACATGACCGCCAGCAACACAAAAGCGCTGCGCCAACCCACTGTATCGGCCGCAAAGCCACCAAACCACAACCCACTCATCATGCCCAGCACAGTGGCGCTCATGAGCTTGGCCAGAATTTCCTGTCGGCGCTCATAAGGCACTTGGTCGCCCACCCAAGCCATCGAAAGTGGGATGATGCCCGCCGCCGCCGCGCCCATGAAGCCGCGCATGATGATCAGCATGGGCAGGTTGACAGACAGCGCCGTGATGGCACTGAACACAGCACAAGCCGACACAGCGAGCGACACCACCCGCAGTTTGCCAAAGCGCTCACCCAGCGGCCCGTAAAACAACTGCAAAACGCCGTAGACCACGGCAAACACCGACACCACCGCCGAAGCATCGCCCGTGCTGACCTGAAACTCCTGGCCCAGCACCACCAGCATCGGGTCGCAAATGCGCATTGAGGCCATGCTGGCAAAACCGGCCAGGCCCAAGAGCGTCAGGTGCTGGCGTTCGTCTGCGGGCGTGAATGTGGTCATGTTCAGGCCAGTTGCTGCTCCAGGTCGTGCAGGACCTGGTAGCAAGGCAGCACTTGGGCAATGGAACTGTTGGGCTCGCGGCCTTCGCGGATCGCGGAAAAGAATTCACGGTCTTGCAGTTCGATGCCGTTCATCGACACCGCCACTTGCGACACATCGATCTTTTCTTCCTTGCCGGTGAAAAGGTCGTCGTAACGCGCCAAATAAGTGCCCGTGTCGCCGATGTAGCGAAAGTAAGTGCCCAGCGGGCCGTCGTTGTTGAAGCTGAGTGACAAAGTGCAGATCGCGCCATTGGCGGCTTTCAACTGGATGCTCATGTCCATGGCGATGCCCAAAGTGGGGTGGATCGGACCTTGCACCGCGTTGGCTTTGACGATGGGGCTGCCGCATTGGTAGGCGAACAAGTCCACCGTGTGGGCTGCGTGGTGCCACAGCAGGTGGTCCGTCCAGCTGCGGGCTTGGCCGAGCGCGTTCATGTTGGTGCGGCGAAAGAAATAGGTCTGCACGTCCATCTGCTGGATGTTGAACTCACCCGCCTTGATCTTGTGGTTCACCCACTGATGGCTGGGGTTGAAACGGCGGGTGTGGCCCACCATGGCCACCAGGCCGGTTTCCTTTTGCACGCGCAGCACTTCTTGGCCTTCGGCGTACACATCACACAGCGGAATTTCCACCTGCACATGCTTGCCGGCCTTCAGGCAAGCCAGGGTCTGGCTGGCGTGCATTTGGGTGGGGGTGCACAGGATGACGGCGTCGACCTCTTTCAGGGCCAGCGATTCATTCAGGTCGGTGGTGACATGGCCAATGCCGTATTTGTCCGCCACCTCTTTGGTTTTGGCGAACTCGCGGCCGATCAAGGACACGACTTCCACGCCGTCGATATTCTTGATGCCGTCCAGGTGTTTGATGCCAAAGGCACCTGCGCCCGCCAAGGCAACTTTGATGGTTTTGCTCATGTGTGTTTCTCCAAAAGATTGAATGGGTTGTGATGTCGAATTTGGAAGTTGTGCGTTGGGCGTTGGGCGTTGGGCGTTGGGCGTTGGGCAAGCGTCAGCAGTTCATAAGCCATCGCCCACAGGGTGGGCTCCTACAGGGAGCGGCTCCGGCTTTGCAGGAGCCCACCCCTGTGGGCGATGCCCTGCACGCCCGGCCATTGGCTCAGGCACTGCGGTGCGATGACCACCCAGCGCATCAGCTGTTTTCCAAAATCACATGCCCCACCGCCGTGTTGCTGGCAGGCACATGGTAGAAGCGGTGACGCAACTTGGGCGCGGGACCTGTGGCTTTGCCGCCCTCGATGTCGCTCATCGCACCACGGGCGATCAGCCACATGACCAGCTCGATGCCTTCGCTGCCCGCTTCGCGCACGTAGTTGATGTGCGGTGTGGCCGCGGCAGCCGCCGGGTCGTTGATGAGTTGGTCCAGCCAGGCGTTGTCCCACTCGCGGTTGATCAGGCCCGCACGCGCGCCTTGGAGCTGGTGGCTCATGCCGCCCGTGCCCCAGATGTGCACGTTGATGTCTTCGTCGAAGCTCTCTACCGCTTTGCGAATCGCTTGCCCCAAATTGAAGCAGCGCTGGCCACTGGGCACGGGGTACTGCACCACGTTCACAGCGAACGGGATCACCGGGCAAGGCCAGGCGTCTTTGACCGGGTCCAACGGGCCACACATCAACGACAGCGGCACCGTCAGGCCGTGGTCCACGTCCATCTTGTTGACGATGGTCAGGTCAAAGTCTTGCTGAATGACCGACTGCGCGATGTGCGAGGCCAATTCAGGATGGCCCTTCACCACAGGCACGGGGCGCGGTCCCCAGCCTTCGTCGGCAGGTTGGTACTCGGCGGCGGTGCCAATGGCGAATGTCGGAATCAGGTCGGAGCTGAAGGCCGTGGCGTGGTCGTTGAACACCAGAAAAATCACGTCCGGTTTGTTGTCCTTCATCCATTGCTTGGAGAAGTCGTAGCCCGCGAACACGGGCTTCCAGTAGTCTTCTTGCGTCTTGCCCAAGTCCATGGCCGCGCCAATGGCGGGCACATGCGAGGTGTAGACGGATGCGGTGATTTTGGCCATGTCTTGTTCTCTCAAAAGAATTGGGATCTGACCCCAATTTGATTAATTGGGGTCAGACCCCATTAAGGCTTTTGGCCCGCTGCGCTGGACTGTTGCCCGGCTGCGCCTTGGGGCTGGTTTTGGGCTTGGGCGCTGCCGTTTTCGCCGATGTAGCGGTTGCCCTCGATGCTGCGCCCGCCTGCGATCATCATGTTGCGGTATTCCTCTTCGGTCATGCCGGTCATCGAGCCCGCCATTTGCTGGAAGCTCTTGCCGTCGGTCGCACCGATTTTGGCGAGGAAATAAATGTTGCCGCCCGTGCGCATGCACCAGTTCAGGTCTCGCGCCAGCACAGCCTGCTTTTGCTCTTCGGTCATCTGCCACTCGTCCAGATAAGCACGCTCGTCGGCCTTGAAGCGCTCACGGTTTTCGGCCTTCATGAGCGACATGCAAAACTGGTTGAGCCAATAGCCTTTGCGCGATTGCTCGGCATCAAAAATAATCGTGCCGGGCACGTCTTTGTAGGGTTTGTCTAGAGCCATATTGAACCTTTGGGTTTAATGGTGATTGCTGCAGGAGCCCACCCCTGTGAGCGATGGCTTGTGGACCCTCCAGGGCCCTATCGCCCACGGGGTGAGCTCCTACAAGGACGTTTATGCCTGCTCTTCAGGCCAGTAAAGGCGCATCGGGTTGTCGACCAGCAGCTTGCGCTGCAGCTCGGCGGTAGGCGCGATGTGGGGGATGAAATCCACCAACAAGCCGTCGTCGGGCATGTGGTCTTTCAGGTTGGGGTGCGGCCAGTCGGTGCCCCAGAGCACGCGGTCCGGAAACTCCTCCACGATGCGTTGGGCAAAGGGGATCACGTCTTGATACGCGTTTTGCTCGCCGTTCAAAGCCTTGGGGCCGGTGACCGACAAACGCTCGGGGCACGACACCTTGCTCCACACATTGCTGTGCTCGCGCATGAACTTCTGGAACAGCGCAAACTGCGGGCCGTCCACGGGCAGCGACACATCGGGGCGGCCCATGTGGTCCACCACCACGGTGGTCGGCAGCGCGGTGAAAAAGTCCCACAGCTCAGGCAGGTCGACCGCTTCAAAGTAGATCACCACATGCCAGCCCCATTTCTGGATGCGGCTGGCGATTTCCATCAGTTCGTCTTTGGGCGTGAAATCCACCAGCCGCTTGACGAAGTTAAAACGCACGCCGCGCACACCCGCGTCGTGCATGGCCTGAATTTCTTCGTCGGTCACGCTGCGTTTGACCGTGGCCACACCACGCGCCATGCCGCCTGAGTTGACCAGCGCATCGACCATGGCCCGGTTGTCTGCGCCGTGGCAGGTGGCCTGCACCACCACGTTGCGGGCAAAGCCCAGGTGGTCACGCAACGCATACAGCTGGTGCTTGGACGCGTCACAAGGCGTGTATTTGCGCTCGGGTGCATACGGAAACTCTGCACCCGGGCCAAACACATGGCAGTGCGCATCCACCGCACCTGCGGGCAGTTGGAATCGGGGTTTGGACGGTCCGGTGTACCAGTCCATCCAGCCTGCGGTTTTGGTGAAATCACCCGACGTGGGTTTATCCATGGTTTTGCTCATCTCGAACGCCTTTCAAATGTCTTTTGTAGGTCGGTACCTTCAGGTCCGACACTGCGTACCCAAGGTCCTTGTCGGGGCTGAAGCCGCCGACCTACAGGAATCGGTCTTTGTAGGTCGGTGCCTTCAGGTCCGACACTGCGTACCCAAGGTCCTTGTCGGGCTGAAGCCGCCGACCTACAAGAATCGGTCTTTTGTAGGTCGGTGCCTTCAGGTCCGACACTGCGCACCCAAGGTCCTTGTCGGGACTGAAGCCGCCGACCTACAGGAATCGGTCTTTTGTAGGTCGGTACCTTCAGGTCCGACACAGCGTACCCACGGTCCTTGTCGGGACTGAAGCCGCCGACCTACAGATATCGGTCTTTTGCAGGTCGGCATCTTCAGGTCCAACGCTGCATACCCAAGGTCCTTGTCGGGACTGAAGCCGCCGACCTACAGATATCGGTCTTTTGCAGGTCGGCATCTTCAGGTCCGACGCTGCTTACCCAAGGTCCTTGTCGGGGCTGAAGCCGCCGACCTACAGATATCGGTCTTTTGTAGGTCGGTACCTTCAGGTCCGACACTGCGTACCCAAGGTCCTTGTCAGGGCTGAAGCCGCCGACCTACATTGAAAATCAATCGATGTATTTGAGGCCCGCGGCCGCCAGCGGCTCACGCATCTTGTACATGTCCAGGCCCAACACACCTTGCGCCAGTTTTTCTCGCTTGGCACCTTCGTTGGCTTCACGGGCTTGCGCCGCTTCCAGTGTCTTGGCCACCAAGGCTTGGGGCACACACACCACGCCGTCGTCATCGGCCACGATGGCGTCGCCGGGGTGAACGATCATGCCGGCGCACACCACGGGAATGTTCACAGAGCCCACGGTGGCCTTGATGGTGCCTTTGCTGCTGATGGCTTTGCTCCAAGCGGGAAAGCCCATCCGGGTCAACTCTTTCACGTCACGCACACCGGCGTCAATGATCAAGGCCCGCGCCCCACGGGCCATGAAAGACGTGGCCAACAGGTCACCAAAATAACCGTCGGTGCATTCGGCCGTGATGGCCGCCACCACGATGTCGCCAGGCTGAATCTGCTCGGCCACCACATGCATCATCCAGTTGTCGCCCGGGTGCAGCAGCACCGTGACGGCCGTGCCTGATACCTGCGCGCCTGCGTAGATGGGACGCATGTAGGGTTTCATGAGGCCGACGCGGCCCATGGCTTCGTGCACGGTGGCTGAGCCCAATGCGGCCAAAGCATCGGTGGCTGCGCGGTCTGCGCGGGTGATGTTGCGGTAAACAACGCCGAGTTCGTACATGGTTTTCTCCAGTTAGGGGTGCACTGTAGGAGCCGCGCAATCGCGGCGATGGGTCATGCAATGGCAGTCCATCGCGACGGGGGCGTCGCTCCTAGAAAAAAATCACAGGCCTTTGGCCGTCAGCTGGTCGCCCAGCCGCTTGAACACACGACGGGCGTTGCCTTCGTAGACCATGTAACGCTCTTCGTCGTTCAGGTTGGCCGTGGCTTGCACGTAGCGCTTGGTGTCGTCAAAGTAGTGGCCGGTTTCGGGGTCGATGCCGCGCACCGCGCCGATCATCTCGGACGCAAACAAGATGTTCTTGACCGGAATGACCTTGGTCAGCAGATCGATGCCCGGCTGGTGGTAGACGCAGGTGTCAAAGAAGATGTTGTTCAGCAAGTGCTCGGTCAACAACGGCTTTTTGAGTTCTTGCGCCAAGCCCCGGAAACGGCCCCAGTGGTAAGGCACCGCGCCGCCGCCGTGCGGAATCAAAAACTTCAGCGTCGGGAAATCCTTGAACAGGTCTGAGGTCAGGCACTGCATGAAGGCGGTGGTGTCGGCGTTCAGGTAATGCGCGCCCGTGGTGTGAAAGCAGCTGTTGCAGCTGGTGCTCACATGGATCATCGCGGGGATGTCGTACTCGACCATCTTTTCGTAAATCGGGTACCAGGCCTTGTCGGACAGCGGAGGCGATGTCCAATGACCGCCCGAGGGATCGGGGTTCAGGTTGATGCCCACGTTGCCGTATTGCTCCACGCACTTGACCAGCTCGGGGATACAAGTGGCCGGGTCCACGCCGGGCGACTGGGGCAGCATGGCCGCAGGCACAAAGTGGTCGGGGAAGAGTTGGCTCACGCGGTAGCACAACTCGTTGCAAATCGCCGCCCAGGTGGACGACACATTGAAGTCGCCAATGTGGTGCGCCATGAAGCTGGCGCGGGGGCTGAAAATGGTGATGTCCGAGCCGCGCTCTTTCATCTTGGCCAGCTGGTTGGTCTCGATGCTCTCGCGCAACTCGTCGTCGCTGATTTTCAGCTCGGACACTTTGGGCATGGCGGCAGGGTCTTTGATGCCGGCAATTTGCTTGTTGCGCCACTCTTCCAACGCCTTGGGGGCGGTGGTGTAGTGGCCGTGCACGTCGATGATCAAGGGGTTCGTTTGGCTCATTTTTTCTCCTCGCGGATGGCATGGATCGCTGGATTAAACGGGTACACCGCGCACACCCAACATGTCTTTGGTAGGTCGGTGGCTTTAGCCCCGACATGAATCACCAGTGCACTTGGCATGCCATGGTGCAATTTGCAGGTCGGTGGCTTTAGCCCCGACAGGCTTCACCGGTGCACTGTGTCGGGGCTAAAGCCACCGACCTACAAAAGAGATGCTTCAGTTTTGAAGCCTAGATTGTGCAGGCACACCCTGCGCCGACAAAGGCCCGTCACCATCTACCAGCTAGAACAAATTCATATAACCAAGCCTTGGGTATGACAAAATCTGCCTAACCCAACACCCTACCATGGACCTCAAACAGCTCGAATACTTTGTGCGCGTGGCCGAACTGGGCAGCTTCACCCGGGCGGCTCAGGCCCTGAACATCGCTCAACCGGCGCTCAGCCGACAGGTGCGCCTGCTCGAAGTCGAGCTGCGGCAAAACCTGCTGGTGCGCAACGGTCGCGGCGCCACCCCCACCCAAGCCGGGCTGCTGCTGCTGGAGCACGGCCGGGGCATCTTGCACCAGGTCGAGCGGGCACGGGAAGAACTGGGCCGGGTGCGCTCGGGCCTTGCGGGCCGCGTGGCTTTGGGTCTGCCGCCCAGCGTGGCGCGGGTGCTGACGGTGCCGCTCACCCGGGCCTTTCGCGCCAAGATGCCCGAGGCCCAGCTGTCCATCAGCGAAGGCCTGTCCAGCGCCATGCAGGAAAACCTGCAAAACGGCCGCCTGGACATTGCCGTTCTCTACAACCCCAGCCCCATGCCAGGCATCGAGCACACCCCGCTGGTGCAAGAGGAATTGCTGCTGGTGCAGCCGCGCCCGCCCGGCTTGCAAGAAGACCCGCCCCCGCCCGCCATCCGCCTGCAAGAACTCGCCGCCCTGCCCTTGGTGATTCCCACCCGCCCGAACGCGATCCGCATGCATGTGGAGTCTGAAATGGCCGCCATTGGCTGCCGCCCCCTCATTGCGCTGGAGATCGACGGCGTGAGCGCCATCCTCGACCTGGTGGCCGACGGCGCGGGCTACGCCATCTTGCCGCGCAACGCCGTCATGCGCTCGGTGCGGCCTTCGGCGTTTTCGGTGCGGCCCCTTCAGCAACCGGCCCTGCACATCCAGCTGACCACCGCCATCAGCGCACAACGCCCCAGCACCCTCACCCAGCAAGCCACCCTGGCCCTGCTGACCGAGATGGCCGTGCAGTGGCTCAGCCCGCCTTGAGGCCAGTCGCGATCACACAGGCTGCAGCTTCAACAGCCACAACAAGGCACTGAGCGTGAAGAACGACAGCACCGTGGTCACCAACAAGGCCGCAGCGCTCACGGTGCCGTGGCCGTGGCGCTGGTTCAAGATGGTGTAAATGCCCAGCATGGGCATGGCCCCGGTGAGCAAAGCGGCCGCCCGCAAAGCCGGGTCTGCAATCGGCACCAGCCACACCAGCACCGCCCACATGGCCAGCGGGTGCAGCACCAGTTTGCCCAGCGCAATGGGCAGCACCGTGCCCTGCAGCCCACGCGCCTGCAGGCCCACCAAGGAACCACCAATCACAAACAAAGCCAACACGGCACTGGACTGCGCAAACAAATTGATGGTGCGCCCCAGGGGGGCAGGCATCTGCAGGCCTGACAGAGAAAACAAGAAACCCGCCACCACGCCCCAGATCATGGGGTTTTTGAGCACGTTTTTCACGGTCTGCAGCAGCACGCTTTTCCACTGCCCAGGCCTGCCTTGCGCGTCGGCCACCGCCAACAGCAAAGGCAACAACAAGAAATTTTCGACCACCATGTTCAGCGCCAACGCCACCCCGGCCACCGGCCCAAACGACAACAAAATGATGGGGTAACCCACAAAGCCGCTGTTCGGGCAAGACATGCCCATGGCCATCATGCTGCTGTAGCTCAGGCTCTGGCCTTGTACCTTTCGCGCCCAAAACAGCCCCAAGCCAATGACCATCAGCGACCCCATGGCATAGGCCAGCAAATAGTTCAGGTTCAGGATCTCCGCCACGCTGCGCTGCGACAGTGCGTTGAACAGCAACGCAGGCAAAGCCAGTTGGAGGGTAAAACGACCGAAGACCTGCATGTCGGACTTGGCAAACAAGCCCATGCGGGTGCACACATAGCCCAAGGCAATGGTCAGGTAAATGGGGACGGTGATGCCCAGAATATCGAGCATGGTGTTCATGGGTCGGTCTTGTAAAAAATGTTTGAAAGTTGCCCTCAGCGCTTGGCCACCCACAGCGTCAAACCGGCAAGGCTCAGCACCATGTAGGTCGACAGCCAAGCCATGTGGGTGCTGGCGCTCAAGGGGCTGGCCCAGGGCAGGACCACGCACAGGGCGATGAAGCCCGCGTTCATGGCCACACACAGCCACGCGTGTTGGACAGCCAGGCCTTTTTGGAAGGGCAGGTGCGCGTGTGCGGCCACAAAGCAGGCGGCCGTTTGCCACAGCACCAGGGGCCACACATAGGCCGACAGGCCTTGCCAACGCGCGTCGAGCCATCCCCAGGTCAGCGCCAGCTGGGCCAAGGCCCCTACGCCCAGCACCAACGCCGATGCGGCCCAGGCCACCTGCACCGGGCGCAGCTGCACCTTGGTGGAGCTGCTGAGCACCACCTGCGCCCAAGCCGTGTGCACCAACGCCGGGATGAAGCTCAGGATGCGCAGCAGCGCCAGCAGCCAACCAGCCTCTTGTGCGCCGTAGTGCGCTGGCCAGCTCAGCGCCAAGGCCGTGGCGGCCAAGGCATCGCTGAGGGTGTGCAGCATTTTGAGCCGGGCGCTGCGCGGGTCGGAAGAAGTCGGCGCAGCGGGCTTGTCGGGCTGCAAGTCGCCGCCTGCGCGGGCCACCAAAGCCAGGTCCGCAGGTGATGCCGGTTGAAAAGCCAGCCGCATCCACACCGCCCCGGCCAGATAACCCAAGCAGGCCGACATCAAAAGCACGGGCAACTCGAGGCCCTCACCACGTTCGGGAAAAAGCACGGCCCCCAGCACCGCCGCAGCAGCGGCCAGCACGGGTGGCACCATGCGCACCAAGCCTATCGACCAGCGGCTGCCCACCCGCAACGTCAGGCTTTGCGCCAGCAACCAGCTCAATTGCGCAAGGCCCAAGGCAGCGGCCCAGGCCCAGACCTGCGCCGCGTCGCCCAAACCCGACCAGACCGCCCCGAGTGCCGCCAACGGGGCCAGCCACAGCAGACGCCACGCGCTTTGCCGCCAGGCGCGGCGGGCGGCGGCGCGGGGCTCTTGGTGGCGCTCGGCCAGCAGGCTCAAAGGGCTTTGCGCCAGTGCCAAGCTGGCCCAGAAAAAGGCCAGTTGGCTGGTGGCAGAAAACACCCCCACCTCTTCGGGGCTGAACAACCGAAACAACACCAACGCCAAAAAACCCTGGGCCGCCAGCGACACCAGGCTGCCCAGAGCTGCAGGGGCAGTGGCACGGGGCAAGGACTGCAACAAGGTCCAGCGCTTCATCTGCCAGCCCCGAACAAGGTGGCCCAGACCGACAGCCCTTGCAGCTGCTGCGACCAGCACAAGGACTGCAGGTGTTGGCGATCGGTCTGGCGCGAGGGCAGGCCCTGCACCGCTGCCCACCATTGCGCGGCGGTGGCGTGCACGTCCAGCAGTTGCACCCGCCCGGCATGGGCCAATGCGGTGCGTTGCGCCCAGGCATAGGGGTTGCTGATGACGGGCAAGCCCAGCGCCAGGTACTCCAGCATCTTGGTGGAGGTTTGCTCAGACAGCGGCAGCACGTCGGGCATCAGGTTCAGGCCCGCGCGGGCCCGCAGCAGTTGCGCAGGCACCTGGTCTTGGGGCACACGCCCAGTGCTTTGGATGTGATCCAGCGTGACCAGGCGCTCTTGCAAAGACGGGGGCACATCACCCACCAACAGCAAACTCAATCCCGCTTGCCCCAAGGTGTGGAGCAGAGGCACAAAGTACAGCAAGCGGCGCATCTCACCCAGATAGACCAGGTCAAACTCGGGCGGCTGCTGGGCTTGCGCCGTCAAAAAAGCGTCGGGCACGCCCATGTCGCGCAGGGCGTAGGGCACAGCGCTAGGCGCATTGTCGCCAAAGCCCATGCGCTGGCGCACCCATTCGCTTTGGAACACCCGAAAGTGGGGCACCGGGTGCTGCCACTGTTTGATGCGGTCCTTGAGCCAGGCCAAGGGGGCCACACTGGCCGAGGCGTATTCGTGCACCTGCACCGCGCCCTTCAAGCGTCGGGCTTGGTCTGTGGGCACGCGCCCGCAAATCCACCACACGGCCCGGGCGTCACCCGGCACGGTGCGGGCTTGGGTGTGCATTTGCACGACATGGCCCAGGTGCTCGATGTGCGCCTGGTAGGCGGCCAGCTCGGGCAAATACGAACGTGCGCCGTGCACAAAGTGGACGGTGATCACGGCCGCCCTCCTGAGGGGGTGTCTTCGCGCGATGCGTCCGTGGGCACCGCACCATGGCCCTGCCTTGGCCCTTGCTTTGGTCCTTGCCCTTGCCCTCGCCGCTGCAGCAAGCCCGTGAGCACTTGGTCCCAGGCCTGCACAAAGGTCTCCAGGCGGTGCTGTTGTTGCAACAGGTCGATGGCCACTTGCCGATCGGCGGGCGCTTGCGCCAGGCAGCGCTGCACCGCTTGAGCCAGCGCGGCGGGGCTGTCATCGTGCGCCAGCCAGAGCGGGGCCTGCGTGCCCAGCATTTCCTGCATCGCGGGGATGGGCGTGCTCACGCAGGGCACGCCGCAGGCCAGCGACTCCAGCGCCGTCATGGGGTAACCCTCGTAGCGCGAGCACAGCACCGTGGCCCGCCAGGCCTGGTAGGTCTGCGCGCTCACGGTTTGCTGGCCGTGCAGGTGCAGGCGGCCATGGGTCAGCAGGTCTTGCCCGGCGCTGCGCATGGCGCCCATCAACTCGCCATCGCCCACCACATGCAACTGGCATGCGGCAGGCAAAAGGAGCAGCATGGGCAGCAACTGCAAAGGCTGTTTTTCGGGGGACAAACGGCCGACAAAACCCAAAGCGATCACCTCGCTGGCGGACGTGGTGGTGGGCATGGCGGCGTCATCTTGGCCCGCACCGGGCAAGACCGCCGGGTTGCGGATCACGCGCAGGTGTTGAAGGGTTGCACACCGGGCATCCGCCATCACGCGCAGCAGGCTGTCGCACGAGGTTTGTGAGGCGCACACCAGCTGGCTGGCCCTTCGGTACACCGTGCGCAGCCAGGCGGTTTTGAGGCGCGAAGCCTCGGCTTGCTGCAGCACCTCATGCAAAGGGCCGTGCACCCAGACCACGCTGGGCCTGCGGGCCAGCCAAGCCAGGGCCACCGCCGCATACGCCGGTCGAAAATTATTGGAAGCCACCAGCACCTGCGCCCGCCGCGCCGCCTGCCAGCAGGCCCACAGCGAGGGACGGCCGCGCCGCACCGGCAGCCGCGTGACTTGCCAGCCGCGCGCGGTCAAGCCCGATTCAAGCCAATGCAGCGTGGTCTGCACGCCGCCCACACCGGACTCTTCGGTCAACAACAAAACTTGGCGAGGGCTTGACATGGGCATGGGCAGGCTCAGCGCGCACCGCGCCCGGTCAGCACGGTCTGGATGGTTTTGAACACGATCAGCAAGTCCATGGCCAGACTGTAGTGCGTGATGTAGTACAGGTCGTAGCTGAGCTTGATGGCGGTTTCGTCGGCGCTGGCCGCATAGCCTTGTTGCACCTGCGCCCAGCCGGTCAGGCCAGGGCGCACCAGGTGGCGGTAGGGATAGCTGGGCATTTGCTCGGCAAACTGCTGCACAAAACCGTCTTGCTCGGGGCGCGGGCCGATCAGGCTCATGTGCCCCATCAGCACGTTGAACAGCTGCGGAATTTCATCGAGCCGGGTGCGGCGAATCCAATGCCCAAAGCGCGTGATGCGCGGGTCGTTGGCCTGGGCGAACTGCGGGGCGAGTTGCGTTTCGTGGCGCATGCTGCGGAACTTCCAGATTCGGAAACTTTGGCCGTGCATGCCGGTGCGCCGCTGGCTGAACAAGGCCGGGCCGGGCGAGTCGATCTTGACACCCAACGCCACCCACAGCGCCAGCGGCAGCCATAGGGGCAACAAGGCCAGCACCACGCTCACATCGATCAGCCGCTTGGCCAAGTCGTAAGCCGGGTTGCCATCGGTTTGCCACAGCTCGTTTTGCAGGGTCTCGGCCGCCATGCGCCCGGTCAGGCTTTGCTGCAACGATTCGGGGCTGTACAGGCGGATGTGCTGCAGCTTGAGCGCGGTCAAAAAGCGGTGGCGTTCGGGACTCGGTGGGGCTGAAGGCACGACCGCGCCGTCACACGCCAGCGCTGCGCCAGGCGGCATGCCCTGCTCGGGCCAGGGCAGCAAGCGGATGCGCGGCAGGCCCTGGCCGTTGGGGTCGGGCAAGCAAGGGGCCAACAGGCCGGGCACTCGCGGGTCCTGGTACACCAGACGCCAGGGTCGGTGGCGCAAAAACCACTGGTCGGCCAGCCAAAACCAGAAGGTGCACAGCACATAGGTCAAGAGCAAAGCGCCGCGTGAATAGGGTTGCTGCAGCAAGGCAAAAGCCAGGGGCGTGAGCCAAAACGGCAAGCCGGTGGTGACCAGCAACAAGGGGCCGCGCTCGGCCGCAGGCATGTGCGCGCCCCGGTACAACAGGTGCGCCGCCAGCGCATAAGGCACCAGGCTGGCCAGCACGGTGCGGCCAAAGTCCACCGTGGCCAGGCCACTGGCCATCAGGGCCTGGCTGATGGCGTAGGCCAGTCCAATCATCACCAAGCCCAGCAGGCTCCAGACCAGGTGGGCGCTTTGACAGTGCGCTTGCTGCGAGGCCAGTTGCTGGGTGTGGCGGCGCGGTCGCGTCATGGGCCAGCGGGCGGTGGCTATCAAGGGCGCTTGCTGGTAAATGGCCAGCACCGGCTCGGCCATGGCCTCGGGCTGAAACTGAGCCTCGTAGCGCGCGCGTGCCGCTTGGCCCAAACGCTGTCGCAAGGGCGCATCGGCCAGCAAGGTTTGCAGCGCATCGGCCACGGCCTGTGGGCTGTTGGGCACCAGCCAGGCGCTTTCCTTGTGCGTGAGCATTTCTTCGATGCCCGGCAAACGCGTGGCCACGATCGCCATGCCCGCACGCATGGCTTCCAGAATGGAAATCGGCAGGCCCTCGTGGTCGGACAAGAGCACAAAAATCTGGTGCTGCGCCAGGCGCTCGGCCACGTCGCTCACGTCGCCCTCCAGCTGGATGTGCGGCATCGGGGCAGCGGCCTGTTGGTGGCGGACCAGGTCCGGTCCGCCCCCCAAAATCCGGGTTGGGGGCTGCAGGCCAAGTGGTGCCAGCAGGGCCAGGGCCTCGATCAAAACATCGGGCCGCTTGGGCGCGGCCATGCGGGCCACCATGACCAGGCTTGGCAGCTGGGAGGCCATGTCGCTGCGCCAGGGCACATCGGCCAGCGCGTTGTGCACCACACTCACCCGCTCGGGCGGCATGGGCAAACGCGCGGCCAACTGTTTTTCATAGGCCGACACGCAAACCATGCGCGTGGTCCAGGCGGCCAGCACCGCCTCGGCCAGCCAGGCGTTGGTGCGGATCAGCCAAGGCGCTTGTGGCTTGAAGCCAAAGCCGTGCACCGTGTAGACCACTGGAATTTGCCGCAGCTTGCCCGCCAGGCGTGCGATCACCCCGGCCACGGCGCTGTGGGCATGGATGACATCGGGCTGCAGCACGCGCAGATGCGCCAGCAAGGCCCGCACCGAGGCCAGCACCTTGAGGGGGTTGAGTGAGTTTTGCAAACTCGGCAGCGCCAGCACCGCGATGCCCAAGTCCTTCAGGCTTTGCGCGAGCACGCTGTGTGCGTCGTTGCCACCCATCACCACCGTGAAGCGCACCCGGCCCTGCAGGGCGCGGCACAACTCCAGCACATGGGTCTGCGCCCCACCGGCTTCACCTTTGGTGATGACCAGCAATACATGGGCAATGGGAGGGTAAGCAGGGGCAGACATGGCAAGGTGACAACAAGAGCGGGTATTGTCACCCCGAATGAGATGCACACCCTCTTGACGGATCGCAGCTTGCACAAAGGCCGGGCAGGCCCCTGCGCAGGCTTGGTGTCGGGATTCAAAGCGCCGACCTGCTGAGCGGCAGGCGAGGCAGTGAGGGCTTTACAGATCCAGCACCAAGCGCGCTGTCTGGCTGCGTGAGCAGCAGATCAGCATCTGGTCATTGGCCTGCTGCTCTTCAGGGGTGAGGAACATGTCCCAGTGGTCAGGCGTGCCCGCGATCACCGAGGTCAGGCAGGTGCCGCAAACACCTTGTGAGCAAGAAAACGGCACATCATGGCCCGCGTCCTGCAACACAGACAGAATCGACTGATCCTTGGAGACTTTCAGGGTCTGGCCGCTTTTTTGCAGATGGACCTCGAAGCTGCCGTCGGCGTCGATGGGGGTTTGGGTGGGTTCTGAAGTGCTCATGCGGTGATCTCGGAGGTGTTTTCTTGGGCCAGTAAACGCTCGATGATACGGCGCGATTGCACCCCACCGGAGTCGATGTTGAGCATCAAGAGCTTGCGGTCTGGCCATTGGCTGATGTTGGCTTGTTGCAGTTGCAGCATCTCCATGTCTTCATTGAAGATGCCGCCTTGGCCCGCTCGAATTTTGTCGGTCAGCTCAGCATCGTGCGGCTTGAACTGGCGTGCCATGCCCCAGTGGTACCAGTGCGAGGTCTCGGTCTCGGGGGTGATGAAGTCCACCACCACGCTGTAGGCTTTGACTTCGGGTGGCGCATCAAAACCGCCGTGTCCTGTCAGCGCCACGCCCACGTCGATCATGATGTGGCTGGGCGGCGTGAAGCGGCAGATTTGCCAGCGGTCCACCTTGGCCTGGGGATCCAGACCATTGGCGCTCATGGCCATTTGCCAAAACGGTGGTGCCTGAATACCCGTCATGTGGCGCTGCAAAATGACCTGATCACCCGCCACCGTGGTGGTGCAAGGCGTCTCGTCGATCTCGGGCTGGCCGATGCTGTTGGCGTGCACATAGGTCTCGTGCGTCAAGTCCATCAGGTTGTCGATCATCAATCGGTAGTCGGCCTTAACGTGGTAGAGCCCGCCGCCATAGGCCCAGGCGGGGTTTTCAAAAAACTCAAAGACCGGCATCTTGGCCTCGTCGGCTTGGGCGGGGTCACCCGGCCAAACCCAAACAAAACCATAACGCTCGACCACGGCAAACGCTTTGATGGCCGGAAAGCCGCGCACGCGCTGGCCAGGCATCTGCACCGTTTTGCCGTCGGTGCCCATTTCCAGGCCGTGGTAGCCACACTGCAAATGGCCTTTGCACACCTTGCCCAGCGACAAGGGCGCGCCCCGGTGCGGGCAAAAATCTTCCACCGCCGCCACACGGCCATCCGGGCCTTTGAAGAAGGCCATTTTTTCGTTGCAAATGGTGCGGCCCAGCGGCTTGTCGCCCAGAGCTTCGAGTTCGCTCAAGGTGCAAGCCACATACCAGGTGTTTTTGATGAACATGTTGTCCTTCCTCTCCAATTCAGAGCTTTTGATCAAAGCGGGTGTTCAAAGCTTGCGGGCCACGCCCAGCAGGCTGTCCAGCAATTCAGGGTTTTCGCGCAAGGTGTTTGCATCGCTGGCGTGCACCACCTTGCCCTGGTCCAACACGACCGCGTGGTGACTGATCTTCAAAATCGCTTGAGGGTGCTGCTCCACGATGATGGCCGACAGGCCCTCTTCGCGGGTGATGCGGGCAATCGCACGCAGCAGCTCTTCCACGATGATGGGGGCCAAGCCTTCGAGCGGCTCGTCCAGCAAGAGCAAGCGCGGGTTGAGCACCAGCGCTCGGCCCACGGCCAACATCTGCTGCTCACCGCCCGACAGCTGCGTGCCCAAATTGGTTTTGCGCTCGGCCAAACGCGGGAACAACGCGTACACGCGCTCGGGCGTCCAGGCGCGACTTTGTCGTGCGGGCCGCGCCACTGCGGTCAGGTTTTCCTGCACCGTGAGCGATTTGAAAATATTGCGCTCTTGCGGCACCCAGCCAATGCCTGCGGCTGCACGCTCGTGCGAAGGCAAAGTGTGCAGCGGCTGACCACCCAGAAAGATCTGCCCGCCATGTTGCCGTGTGGCCCCAGCCAGCGTGTCCATCAGCGTGGTTTTGCCAGTGCCATTGCGGCCCAGCAGCGCCAAGGTTTCGCCCTCGCCCAGCGAGAAGCTGATGCCATTCAGCACCACGGCTTCGCCGTAACCTGCGCGCAGATTTTCAACACGCAATAAATCAGCCATGGGCCACCTCCTCGCCATGCCCCAAATACACCGCCTTGACCTGCGGGTCGACCGCGATCGCTTCGGGCGTGCCTTCGGTCAGCACCGCACCGTTGACCAGCACGGTGATGCGGTCGGCAAATTCAAACACCAGGTCCATGTCGTGCTCGATCAGCAAGATCGACACTTCGGCGGGCAGCGCCGCCACAGTTTGCAAGAGCTCTTCGCGTTCGCCCGCAGGCACACCGGCCACCGGCTCGTCGAGCAGCAGCACCTTGGGTTCGCAAGCCAGCGCAATCGCCATCTCCAGCAAGCGGCGTTTGCCGTAGGCCAAATGTTCGGTGCGCTGGTGCATGACTTCAGTCAGGCGAAACAATTCAAGCAAAGCTTCGCAGCGCTCCACCACAGCGGTGTCTTGCCCCAGCTTTTGCCACCAACGCCCGCCCAAGCCTCGCTGCTGCGAAACCACCATGGCCAGCGTTTGCAAAGGCGTCATGCTGGCAAACAGCTGGTTGATCTGAAAAGTGCGCACCATGCCCCGGCGCACACGCTGATGCGGTGCGAGTTGGCTGATGTCTTCGCCCAGAAGTTCAATGCTGCCCGAAGTGGGCGGCAAGACGCCGGTGAACAAATTGATGAGCGTGGTCTTGCCTGCGCCGTTGGGGCCGATCAGCGCATGGCGTGCGCCCAAGCGCAATTCAAGGTTGACGTTGTCAGTGGCGGTGATGCCGCCGAATTGCTTGACCAAACCCTGGGCCTTCAAGACGATGGGCTGATTCATTGCGCACCACCTTTCCGATCAGCAGCGCGGCCAAACCACAGCCAAGGGCGAATCAAACGCTCACGCCCGACCATGACCAGCACCACCAAAAACAGACCGATCCAAAACGTCCAGTACTGTGGCGTGATGCCCGCGATCACGTCGTGCATGAGCTTGAACACCACCGCACCGACCATGCCGCCATAGAGCCATCCCACGCCACCGATGACCAACATCAGCATCACGTCGGCCGAACGCTCCAGCGCAAACACATCGAGCGAGGCAAAGCCGGTGGTTTGGGCCATCAAAGCGCCCGCAGCGCCAGCCAAAGCAGCCGCCACGGTGTAGACCACGGCCAGACGGTTGTGAACCGGTATGCCAATGGCCATGGCACGCAGCGGGTTGTCCCGCACAGCCATGAGCGTGGCGCCCCAGGGCGAATGGACCCAGCGCCGCGCCAGCACAAACAAAATCAGCAGCACCGTCAGCGAATACCAGGCCGCCGTCTGACCGTACAAATCGAATTCAAAACGCCCCAGCACCGGGCCCATCATCACGCCCTGCAAACCGTCCGAGCCACCCGTCAGCCAGTCCAGCTTGTTGGCAAGCTCCATCAAAATCAACGCCATGCCCAGCGTGACCATGAGCCGCGTCAGGTCGGTCCCGCGCAAGATGGTGAGCGAACACGCCGCGCCCAGCAGCGTGGCGCAAAAGGTGCCAAACAGCAGGCCGACCACGGGGTCGGGCATCACATGTTTGGCAAACAAGGCCGAGGCGTAAGCGCCCAAGCCCAAAAACGCCGCATGACCCAGCGACACGATGCCGGTGTAGCCCAGCACCAGATCGAGCGACACGGCAAACAAGGCGACGATGGCGACCTCGTTGACGATCAGCGCATGGCCCGGCACCAGCAGGGGCAAGGCAAACGCCACCAGCCAGACCAAAGGCTCCCAGCCGCGCATGCGGGCGGCGGATAAAAGTTGTTGACGCGCATCCATGGGTTTGTTCATGTCAGCGACCTCCCTTGCGCACAAACAGCCCTTGCGGACGCCAGATCAAAATCGCGATCATCAGCGAATACACGATGAAGGAACCGAGCTTGGGCATGTAGTACTTGCCCGCCACATCGGCAATGCCCAAAAGCAGCGCCGCCCACAGCGGCCCGGTGATGGAAGAGGTGCCGCCCACGGCCACCACGATCAAAAAGTACACCATGAACTTGAGCGGAAAGGTCGGGTCCAAGCCCAGCACTTCGGCGCCCAGCGCCCCGCCCAGGCCGGCCAGGCCTGATCCCACGGCAAAGGTGGCGGCAAAGATCAAATTCACGCGGATGCCCAGCCCTGCGGCCACGCGGGCATCGTCCACACTGGCGCGCAAGCGGCTGCCAAAGCGGGTTTTGGCCAAAATGAATTGCAATCCCACGGTGAGCGCTGCGCACACCGCGATGATGAACAGGCGGTAGTGGCCCATGCCCAAGGCGCCGTCCCACAACTCGGTGCGACCGCGCAGCCAATCGGGCAACTGCATGATCTGCTGCTGCGAGCCCATCAAATAGTCCACACTGGCCACCGACATGAAAGCCAGACCGATCGAAAACAACACCTGATCGAGATGGGGCTTCTTGTACATGTGCCGGTACAGCGTGCGCTCCAGCACCGCCCCCAGCAAAGCCGTGGCCACAAAGGCCAGCGGCAGGCACCACAAAAAAGGCAGCTCAAAGCGCTGCATCAGCACCACCGTGAGGTAGCCGCCCGCCATGGCAAAAGCGCCATGCGCTAGGTTGATGAAGTTCATCAAGCCCATGGTCACGGACAGGCCCACGGCCAAGATGAAGAGCAGCATGCCGTAGGCGATGCCGTCGAAAAGGATGGTCAGCATGTGGTGGTTACAGATGGGTTTTGCAAAAGCGCACAGCGTGCGCTCCTGCAAGGGCAAGGCCTTACTTGGTCTTGCCCGGATCTTTCACGTCCTTGAGGGTCGCGAATTCCTGGTTGTAAAGCTGGCCGTTCACCTTCTCCACCTTGCGAATGTAGATGTTGTGCACCACGTCGCGGGTTTGTGCGTCGATGAACATGGGGCCACGGGGGCTCTCAAACACTTGGCCTTTCATCGCGTCGAGCAAAGCCTGACCGCCTGCGCCCTTGGTCGCCTTGGCCGCTTCGTAAATCACGCGCATGCCGTCATAACCGCCCACGGCCATGAAGTTGGGGCGCAGGCCATTGTTGGCTTTTTCAAAGGCTGTGACGAACTTCTTGTTGAGTGCCGAGTTGTGCGAGGCCGAGTAGTGGTGCGAAGTCACCACGCCGTTGGCCACATCACCCATGCTGTTCAAGATGTCGTCGTCGGTGATGTCGCCAGTGCCGATCAGCTTGATGCCTGCCTTGTCCATGCCGCGCTCGGCAAACTGCTTCATCAAGGCCGCACCTGCGCCCGAGGGCACAAACACATAAACCGCGTCAGGCTTCAGGTCACGTACTTTTTGCAGGAAAGGCGCGAAGTCCGGATTGCGCATGGGCACGCGCAGGCTGTCGAGCACCTGGCCACCGTTGAACAGCAAACGGTCTTTGAAGAACTTCTCGGCATCGATGCCCGGGCCGTAGTCAGACACCAAAGTCACGACTTTTTTGATGCCGTTGTTGGGCGCCCAATCGGCAATGGCCACGGCCGCTTGCGGCAGCGTGAAGCTGGTGCGCACGATGAAGGGCGAGGCTTGTGTGATGCTGGATGTGGCCGCGGCCATCACCACCATGGGGGTTTTGGACTGGGTGGCAATCGGGGCGGTGGCAAAGGCCAAAGGCGTCAAACCAAAGCCCGCCAGCACGCTGACTTTTTCATTGACCACCATCTCCTGGGCCAAGCGCTTGGTCACGTCGGCGGCGCTGGTGTCGTCTTTGACAATCAGCTCGACTTTTTTGCCCGCCACGGTGTCGCCGTTTTGCGCGATGTACAGGCGCGCTGCGGCTTCGATCTGCTTGCCGGTGGAGGCAAACGGACCGGTCATGGGCAAGATCAGGCCGATCTTGAATTTGTCTTGCGCCATCGCCGTGGAGGCGGTGACGGTGGCCGTCAGAGCCAGCGTGGCGCCAGCGATGGCGTTCAGGAATTGACGTTTTTGCATGTTCAGTCTCCTCGTTAAAAAACCGTTGTTCAGGAAGGTCGGATCAGTTGCACACCGGGTGTGCCCGATGCCGCAGGGTCGCGCACAGCCAGCTGCATGTTTTGCCGCGCAATGCGCGAGTGCTCGCGCATGAGGGCCTCGGCCCGACCGGCTTCACGCCGCTCGATGGCGTCGAGCACCTGGCGGTGCTGGTGCTGCGCCACCACCAAGGTGTCGCGTGCATGGGCGTCATGCACATGCACACCCACAAAACCAGAGGCCGAGGCAAAAGGCAAGCTCGAGGCCCGTTCAATTTCTCGGGCCAGCACCGCACTGTCGGCCATCTCGGACAACTGCTTGTGGAACTGGCCGTTGAGCTCGACGTAAGTTGAAAACGTCTCGTCGTCCAAGGCCGATGCACGCAGCACCGCGTCAATCTGGTCCAAGCAAACCCGCGCTTGCTGGATCAAGGCAGGGCGCACACCCCGCTCGGCGGCCAGGCGGGCAGCCAAGCCTTCCAACGTACCGCGCAGCTCAATGGCATCGGCCACTTCGCGTTCAGAAAAAGTGCGCACGGCATAGCCACCACCGGGCAGCGGCTCCAGCAAACCCTCTTGCTTGAGGTGCATCAGCGCGGCGCGAATGGGCGTGCGCGACATGCCCAGGCGGTCCACCAAAGCCAACTCGGCAATGCGGGCACCCGAAGGCAAATCGCCCGCCAAAATCCATTCACGCAGGCGCTGCTGCGCCTTGACGGCTTGGGAGCCGCCTTCGGCGTCAGAATCCAGCAGGCGAACAGAAGATGGCGACATGGGCAGATGCATTAAAAAACGAATTAAACCACTGACACCCCTTGTCTTGTATACAGAAAACCCTGAAAACACCGATATTTGCTCAAGTTTTAGGCAATTTCTGGATGTCCTGTATCCAATGAGACAAACCCAACCCCGCTGCGACAATCTCCGCATTGAAAGAAAAACACGTCATGAACTTGGAATTTCTGGAATTTGACTGCTGCGAAGACACCGAAGGCGTGGTCTGCTGGGATGCCCTGGCCCAACCCGCGGCCCGTCACACCCCGGCCCTGCTGCACGAAGTGACGCGGCTGCTGGCTTGGGCACATCGCTTTGGCCCACAAGCCCCCGGTCCACTGGAAGACGGGGCGGATTGGGACTTTGATCTGCACATCCGCAGGGCCCACGCGCCCGTGTCCGCCCATTGGGACAGCACACAAGAAAAGCTGGACCTGTCACCCACACCGTCGACCGATGACGTCATCACCCTGAGCCTGAGCATCAGCGGCACCCCGGCATTTGCCCAAGCCTTTCGCGAGGGCTGGAACGCCCCATGACCAAGGCCCCTGACACCGCCTCACGTCCTGCGCCGGTCAGCTTTGTGCAGGCCCTCAAATTCTGGCTGTGGCTGGGCTGTGTCAGCTTTGGTGGTCCTGCAGGGCAAATCGCGCTGATGCACGAAGAACTGGTGGTGCGCCGCCGCTGGATATCTGAAAAGCGCTACCTGCACGCCCTGCACTACTGCATGCTGCTGCCCGGCCCAGAAGCCCAACAACTGGCCACCTACACCGGCTGGCTGATGCACGGTACGCGCGGCGGCATCGCCGCGGGGGCTTTGTTTGTGCTGCCCAGTCTGGTGCTGTTGATCGTGCTCAGTTGGGCCTACACCGTCTGGGGTCAACACCCCTGGGGGCAGGCGCTGCTGTGGGGCCTCAAGCCTGCAGTGACAGCACTGGTGCTGCAGGCCGCCCACCGCATGGCCAAGCGCACGCTGAAAGACCGCTGGCTGTGGCTGCTGGCCGCTTTGTCTTTGTTGGGCACCCTCTGGGGCGCGCCCTTTCCGGTGATCATTGTTGGCGCGGCGGCCATGGGGTTTTACAGGGCTCGCCATCGGCATGACCAGCCACCCCTCACCCCACCCCCAAGCGCCGACACGGCGTCCACCCACTCAGCGGCTTGGCTTGATGACCATTCAGAACAAGGCCAACACACGCACCACAGCCCGAAACGCTTGTGGCGTGCTCTGGGCATGGGTCTGGGCTTGTGGGCACTCAGTTGGGGGCTGATCGCCTGGTTGTTCGGCATGGGCCACACCTTGACGCAAATGGGTGGCTTTTTCACACAATCGGCTCTGCTGACTTTTGGTGGGGCTTATGCGGTCTTGCCCTTTGTCACACAAGCGGCGGTGGTGCAGTACGGCTGGCTCACAGCCGCGCAAATGATGGATGGTCTGGCGCTGGGTGAGACCACACCCGGGCCACTGATCATGGTGGTGGCCTTTGTTGGTTTTTTGGGTGGGCACAGCCAGGCCTTGCTCGGCCATCCCGTGCTGGGTGGCGTTGTGGCGGCCTGCGTGGTGACCTGGTTCACTTTTCTGCCCTCCTTTGTGTTCATTTTGGCAGGTGGCCCACTGGTTGAATCGACGCGGCACATGCCCTCACTGACTGGCCCTTTGCAAGCCATCACGGCCGCCGTGATCGGCGTCATCTTGCACCTGGCGGGGGTGTTCGCGCATCACACGTGGTGGCCCGGCGGATGGCAAACCTGGCCCGACCTGAGTGCCATGGCGCTGACGGTCATCGCCATCTGGGCCTTGGTCTGGAAGGGAACAGGCGTGGTGCGCGTGCTCAGCCTCTGTGTGGTGCTGGGCTTGCTGCGGCACGCCCTGTTGTGATGCGGCACAACAAGTCACGCATGGCGCTTGAAGTGCTGGACCCTGGCTTGACAGCCTGAGACAATGTGCACCTTGACTTCGGGTTATTTCATGGCATCCAACACCACATCCACATCTTCGTCATTTGCCCCCCTGCAAAACGACACCTTCCTTCGCGCTTGCCTGCGCCAGGCCACCGACCACACCCCCGTCTGGCTCATGCGCCAAGCCGGCCGCTATTTGCCCGAGTACTGCGCCACCCGCGCCAAGGCCGGCAGCTTCATGGGCCTGGCCACCAACGTCGACTACGCCACCGAAGTCACGCTCCAGCCACTCGATCGTTACCCGCTCGATGCCTCCATCTTGTTCAGCGACATCCTCACCGTGCCCGACGCCATGGGCTTGGGCCTGTCCTTTGCCCAAGGCGAAGGCCCGCGTTTTGCCAAGAACGTGCGCGACGAAGCGGCCGTGGCCGAGTTGGCCGTGCCCGACATGAACAAGCTGCGCTATGTGTTCGACGCGGTCACCAGCATCCGCAAGGCGCTGAACGGCCGCGTACCGCTGATCGGCTTTTCCGGCAGCCCCTGGACGCTGGCTTGCTACATGGTCGAGGGCGCAGGCTCTGACGACTACCGGCATGTGAAGACCCTGATGTACAGCCGCCCGGATTTGATGCACCGCATTCTGGAAATCAACGCCGATGCGGTGGCCTTGTACCTGAACACCCAGATCGAAGCGGGTGCGCAAGCGGCCATGATTTTTGACAGCTGGGGCGGCGTGTTGGCCGATGGCGCTTTCCAGCAATTCAGCCTGGCCTACACGGCCCGCGTGCTGAGCCAATTGAAGACCGAGCACAACGGCCAGCGCATCCCCAGCATCGTCTTCACCAAAGGCGGCGGCTTGTGGTTGCCCGAGATGGCGGGCCTGAACTGCGACGTGCTGGGTCTGGACTGGACCATGAACCTGGGCCGTGCACGGGCTCTCGTGGGCGGCGAAGTCGGTGGCCCCGGCAAAGCGCTGCAAGGCAACATCGACCCCAACATCTTGTTTGCACCCCCCGCGCAGATCGCCTCCGAGGTGCACCGCGTGCTGGACAGCTTTGGCACGCCACACACCGACACCACCCAAACCGGCCCCACCCACATCTTCAACCTGGGCCACGGCATCAGCCAGTACACCCCGCCCGAGCATGTGACGGCGCTGGTGGAGGCGGTGCACAGCCATTCGCGGAAATTGCGGCAAGGCTGAGTTACGGCTTTTCAGGGGGGCGGCCAAAGTGCCTGTGCGATGATGAAAATCGCCGAGCCCTCAAAACCCACGCTGAGGTCGGCCCATTTCTCCTTGTCAAAACGCCTGCTCAACGCGCAAGCACAGAGCATGCCGTTCAAGGAAACGGACTCTTGGTCTTCAAACACAATCGATCTGGCTCGCGCAGCACCAGGCCCGCTGCCGCCATGTCGGCCAAGGCGCGGTAGAGCGCTTCGTGGCTCACACCCAATTCAGCAGCCAACGATTTGTAGCCCGCCGTAACGGAGCAGCAACCACCCGTGCCTTCGGTCTCCAGCCAGTGCAAGAGACGCGCTTGGACGCCCTTGAGGTTCAGGCGTTCGCACTGCAGGCGCAAGCGGCGCACCTCTTGGTTGAGCATGGCGATCCAGCGCAAAGCAAAGGCTGCGTCGTCGGTCAGTGCTTGCAAGAGCGCGGGCATGGGGACACAGGTGATGCGCGCATTCACCACCACCACCGCGTCGCAATGGTAATGAGGGGACTGCAAGCTGGCCTCGCTGACAAAGCCTTGGTGGGTGCGCTGCAAAACCACGCTGGTGCCGTTGGCCGCAGCGCGCTCGAGCACCACTTGGCCCGTGTGCACCCAAAACAAATGGCGCGGACGCTGGCCTTTGGCAAACAAACGCTCGCCTTTGCGCATCCGTCGCAGCTCGCAATCGTCCACGATGGCAGGCGGCAAAAGGGCCAGCAGACGCGGGTCGGCAGGCATATCGGTGGCTGAGTTGTTCATGTGATTCAAATCATATGAGAAATCACCGCCGCACCCCATACTGGTAGTATGACAACGCCCTTCTTTGCATTTGGCCAAACCCTGCCGGACTACAAGGTGCCTGTGTTCAACGAACGCGCGGTGCGTGCAAGTGCCGGCATTTTGTTTTTGTTGGCCTTCGCCGCCTTTGCGCAAGCCTTGCTTTTGGGGCAATTCAAAGCCACACAGGTTTTTGTGGTGGCCTTTGTGATCGAGTTCAGTATTCGCCTGTTCGTCAACCCGCGCTGGGCACCGGCCATGATCATGGGCCAATGGGTCGTGCGCGGCCAAGAGCCCGAATACGTGGGCGCGCCCCAAAAGCGGTTTGCCTGGGGTATCGGATGGGCTCTGGGCCTGTGGATGCTGTATTTGCTGGTGATTGAGCGCAGCATCGGGCCTCTGAACATGTTGGTGTGCGGCACCTGTTTGTTGTTGATGTTTTTTGAAACCGCATTCGGCATTTGCATCGGCTGCAAATTGCACGACTGGTTGCGCCCAGCTCAAGCCCAACTGTGCCCCGGCGGCACCTGTCGCTACACAGCACCGGTCGGTGCGGGAGGGCATTGGGGTCAGGGCTTGCTGCTCTTGGGGTTTGCAGCGGTGATGGTGGTTGTGGCGGGTTGGGTGTCACAGGGCCCCGAGCTGCGCGGCATGCACCACCCTGCGGTGCAAGTGCCCTCCACCCACCCCAAGGCCAGCGAAGTAGAGCGCTGCAAGGTGCCCGATTTTGCCAAGGCCATGGGCCACGAAACCATTTGGAAACAACACAACGGCTGTCTTTGAAAGGACCTTCCCATGAACACCCCACTGACCTTTGACGTCGAAAACATCAAATGCGGCGGCTGCGAAAACTCCATCCGCAAAGGCTTGTGCAGCATCGCGGGCGTGAGCGAGGTACACATCGACCGTGAACAGCAGCGCATCACGCTCTTGGCCGATGAATCCGAACGCAGCGCCATCGCCGAGAAACTGCGCAGCATGGGCTACCCCGAACAAGGCACGGTGGCCGGCTTTCAGTCGGGTTTGGCGCAGGCCAAGTCGATGGTGAGCTGCGCGATCGGCAAGGTCAGTGCTTGAACACTGGCACTGAAAAGTCGCTCCACGACAAAATGACGCTCACGCCCTCAAAACCCGATCTACGGGGAGGCAACGACCATGTTCAACACAAGGCCACGCACGCCGGTCTTGACGCCCGGCATCTCCACCTGAAAATCGCCAGCTTGCTTTTGCGCTGATCCGGTTTTGGAAATGCGAGCGACCAAACGCACTTGTGTCAGCGATGACAACAAGGGTGGTGCCCCCATGCCCATGCTGTCGTTCAAAGCAAAAGGAACAGGCCAAGCGTCAGGCGTGCCGCGCCAAATGGCCACGGGGCGGCGCGAGCCCTCTTCGGCCATGGCGTAAACAAACAAGGTGGAACCTGCAGCGATTTGGCTTTGCACCTCGGGCGAGACACGGACCTCGCCCTGAATGAGGGGCTTGGTGTCACCTGCCGGAGTCACTGCGGACACCATCCCTGCCCCCGCTGCTGCGGTTGCTCCAGGTGCTGCCGCCATCTCCGCCATCATCTCGGCCGCTTTCGCCAGCGCCTGCTGCAAGCCTTGGCCCGCCTCGCTGTCAGCAGGCACCAAAGCCAAGGCACGCTGCCAGTAGTCTTGCGCTGCGGCGTGCCGTTTTTCAGACAGCGCCGCGCTGCCCGCAAGCACCAGCGCGTTCAGGTGCTGCGGCTGTGTGCGCAGCACGTCTTCAATCCACTGCCAAGGCTCTCCGGTGTAGACGCCACCTGCACTTAAGGCTTTCATTTGCGCCCGCTCGATCCACAGATCGGGCTCGGGCGACAAGGCCAACACACGCGCCAGGGCCTGTTCGGCTGGGGCATGCGCGTTTTGGGCAGCGTGCAGCCGCGCCAGCGTCAACCAAGCTTGGGCATCTTTGGGCCGCTCTTGCGTGGCTTGTTGCCACACGCGGGTTTGCTCGGCCAATTGCTCGGGTGTGGTGGCGCTGATCTTGACCTGCTGGCTCAAGGGCACAGGCCACCAGCTTTGCGGTGCACCCAGCTGCCAATAGCTCAGGCCACTGAGCAAGACCAAAGCCCCGACCAACCAAAGCCACCGTGCAGGAACGGCAGCCACAGGATGCTCATCGGCCCGCGATGCATCGTCCAACAGATGGCGCAGCAACTCATCTCGAGCTGCCTGATGCTGAAGGGCCGTCAAACGACCTTCGGCCAAAGAACGGTCCAGATCGGCCAGGTGCTGCTGATGGATGTCGCGGTTGGTACGCGACTGCTCTGCGATGGCCACGGCTTGTCCCTGTGACCTCAAACCACGCAGCAAGACCCCCGCCGCCAGCGCCCCCAAGGCCAGCAGCACCCACAACAAACCCAGCCAAGGCGGCAAAAAGGACATCAGGACTCCAGCAGTTGGCGGGCACGTTCGCGCTCGCGTTCGGTCAAAGGCACGGGCGCGGCAGGTGTGCGGCGCATCAAGCGCAGCGCCAGGGCCAACGCGCCCAACAACAACACAAAGGGGCCAAACCACAAGAGCCAGGTCACGGGCTTGACCTCGGGCTTGTAGAGCACAAAGTCACCATAGCGGCTGACCAGAAAGCTGCGGATGTCGGCATCGCTTTGGCCCCGCTCGATCAGGACGCGCAGCTCGCGGCGCAAGTCCAGCGCCAGCTCGGCATTCGACGAAGCCAGGGATTCGTTTTGGCACACCAGGCAACGCAACTCGGCCGCGATGTGATCCCAGCGCGCCTGCACAGCGGGCGACATGGGGGCATCGGTGTGCGCTGCCACAGGCGCGCCCACACCTGGCAAAGTCGCCTGCACAATCGATGTGACTGAAGCACCGCTGTTCGCAGCATCTGTCGCAACATTGGCCACACCCATTGCCGAACCAACCGGCGCTTGGGCCGCCGCACAGGCGCACCACAGCCCAACGCAGGCCAGCACGCACTGCAGCACCGCGCGCATCAGTTCACCCCTCGCAGCAAGGGCAAGAGTTTTTGCTGCACCACATCGGGCGTCAAAGCCCCGGCGTGCTTGAAACGCACCACGCCCTCGCGGTCGATCAAATAGGTTTCGGGCAAACCGTACACACCAAAATCCATGCCCACCCGGCCGTCCATGTCCAGCAGGTTCACACCAAAAGCCTGGCCGTGTTTTTGCAGCCAGGCCTGGCTGCGGGCCGTGGCTTTTTGCACCGATTCGGCGCTTTGCGGGTCCTGCCCCGACAGCTCCGAGGCCTGCAGCTCTTTGTAGTTGATGCCTACCATCTTCAGGCCGGGCTGGCGGGCCAGCGCCATCAAAATCGGGTGCTCTTCCTTGCAGCCCGCGCACCAGGTGGCCCACAGGTTGACCAGGGTGAGCTGCCCCTTGAACTGCGCCGCGTTGAACACGCCCGGCCCGCCCACCACCGGCAATTCAAAAGCCGGTGCGGGGCGGCCAATGAGTGGCGAGGGAATCTCTTGCGGGTTGCGCGTGAGGCCCACCGCCAAAAACACCACCATGCCCAAAAACAGCGCCAGCGGCACAAACACCCAGCGTGGCATGCGCCGACTTGGGGCCTTGGCAGACAGCGCGCTCATGAAACAGCACCTTTGGCCACAGGCACAGGCGCTGCAACTCGCACACCAGACGCACCCACAGCCTGAGCACCAGGCGCACGCGCTGCCGATGGCACCTGCCGGTAGCGCCGATCAAACGCCGCCAAGCCACCGCCCAGCACCATGAACACCGCCCCCAACCAGATCCACGACACAAAAGGCTTGTGGTAGACCCGGAAACTCCACTGCGGCGGCTCGCCCGCCAAGGGCTCGCCCAAAGACACATAGCGGTCGCGCCACAGGTTGCGGTCAATCGCCGCCTCGGTCATGGGCATGGCGCTCGACACATAGCGGCGCTTTTCAGGCTGCAGGGTGCCCACTTCACGCTCACGGCCAGGCTCGCCTTCAAACATCTTCATCTGGGCGCGCAAGGCGAGGTAGTTGGGCCCCAAGTGCTGGTCCACGCTGAGCAATTGGTAACGCACACCGGCCACCGTGACCGAGTCGCCCAAGCCCAGGCGCACATCGCGCTCGACCTGAAAGGACTTCACGCCCGTGATGCCCAGCACCAGCACCGCCACGCCCAAGTGCGCCACCTGCATGCCCCACCAGGCCAGGCCCGGCGAGCCGGACAAGCGCAAGCGCTGCACGATTTGCCAAGCGCCCGACAGCACGATCCAGCCGCCCAGCGTACCGCCCATCACAGTGAGCCAGCCGCCAGCAGTGGTCGTGCTGCCCTCCCCCATCGGTGCCCCGCCCCAAGTGGCCCAAGCACTAGCCAGCAAAAGCGCCAAGGCTCCTGGCACCAGCACCGAGCGCACCGCTGCCCAGCGCGCCACATGCCAAGGCACCATCGTGCCCGGCACCATGGCCAGGAGCAGCGGCACCATCAGGGGCACAAACACGCGGTCGAAGTACGGCGGCCCGACCGACAACTTGCCCAGGTTCAGCGCATCAATGATCAGCGGGTACAAAGTGCCCAGCAACACTGCGGCCATGGCCACCACCAAGAGCACGCTGTTGAGCAGCAAAAACGATTCGCGCGAACCGGCCACCGGCTGCGAAGCGTTGGCCCACTGCGGCGCACGCCAGGCAAACAAGGCCAGCGACACGCCCACCACCACGAGCAAAAACAGCAAGATGAACACGCCCCGCCCCGGGTCGGTGGCAAAGGCGTGCACCGAGGTCAACACGCCCGAGCGCACGAGGAAGGTGCCCAACAGGCTGAGCGAAAAAGCGCCAATGGCCAAGAGCACGGTCCAGGCCTTGAACTGTCCGCGCTTGTCGGTCACCATCAGCGAATGGATCAGCGCCGTCGCCACCAGCCAGGGCATGAGCGAGGCGTTTTCCACCGGGTCCCAAAACCACCAGCCGCCCCAGCCCAATTCGTAATAGGCCCACCATGAGCCTAACGCGATGCCCAGCGTCAAAAAGCCCCAGGCCGCCACCGTCCAGGGCCGCGCCCAACGCGCCCACGCGGCATCCAGCCGCCCTGACAGCAGTGCCGCCATGGCAAAAGCAAAGGCCACCGACAGACCCACATAGCCCATGTACAGCATGGGCGGGTGGATCACCAAACCCGGGTCTTGCAGCAAAGGTGTCAGGTCGCGCCCCTCGGACGGCGCCGGGAACTGCCGTGCAAAGGGGTTGGACAAGGTGAGGATGAAGACCAAAAAACCCACCGACACCGCACCCATGACGCCCAACACTTGGGCCACCAGGGACTGCGGCAAACGTTTTGAAAACGTCGCCACCGCCACCGACCACAGCGCCAGCATCAAGACCCACAAGAGCAGCGAGCCTTCATGCCCGGCCCAGATAGCGGACAAACGGTAAGGCGTGGGCAGCAAGGTGTTGGAGTGGTGGGCCACGTACTTGACGCTGAAATCGTGCACATAAAACGCATGCCACAAAGCGCCAAAAGCCAACACGATCAAAGCCAGTTGCAAAACCGCCAAAGGCCTTGCCAGCGCTTGCCAGCCCGCGCGCCGCGCAGACAAGCTGCCCCACAACGGCAGCACCGCCTGCGCCAAGGCGACCCAGGCCGCCATGATCAAGGCCAAATGGCCGGCTTCAGGCCACATAGACAGCTCCGATCAGATCAGGGCGAGTCATCGCACCACCGCCGCGCCCATGCGGGCTTTGGCCGCCTCGTCCAGCGCGTGCTGGGCTTCGGGCGGCATGTAGTTTTCGTCGTGCTTGGCCAGCACCTCGCTGGCCACAAACAGGCGGCCCGCGTCCAGGCGGCCTTGCGCCACCACGCCCTTGCCTTCTTTGAACAAATCGGGCAGCAGGCCCACATAGCGCACCGGCACCTCGCGCTGCGTGTCGGTCACCACAAAAGCCACCGCCATGCCGTCGCGCTGGATGCTGCCTTCTTTGACCAAACCACCGACGCGAAAGTGCCCCTCTTTGGGCGCTTCGCCCGCCACCACTTGTGTGGGCGTGAAGAAAAACACCAGGTTGCTCTGGAAGGCGTTGAGCACAAAAAACAGCGCTCCGCACACGAGCAGCAAGCCCAGTGCGATGCCAAACAGTCGCTGGTGGCGGCTTTTCATGATGCGGCTCCGGGGGTGAAAGAAGTCTGCTGCGCTGCGGGGTGCGAAGGACTGGGGCCTGTACCGTTTTGGCCCCTGTGGAGATTGAGGGACTGGGGCACAACAGCATGCACAGACCTGTGATCTGTTTCATCTTCCGCCGCAGCCTCCATGGCCTCGCACACCGCGTCCAGCGCTTGTCTGCGACCCATGCGCGCCAGCCAGACCTCCAGCGCCAGCAAGGCCGCACTCACGCCCATGCTGCCCCACACGTACACGCCATAGCCGCCCATGGCCCAAAACTCGGCTGCGCTTTGCCAAATCATGCGGCACCTCGCAAAGCCCGGTACGCGCGGTGCGCCAACACTTCGGGCAATTGATGCACCCAAGCGGCGTGGCTGTCGCGCTCCAAAATCAAACTGCGCACGCGCCACAAAGCGATGGCCGCCGCATACAACCAAATCGCCAAGCTCATCAGCAGCATGCCGGTCAGCATGATGCTGGCCATGCGCGGTGACTGCGTCAGCGACACCGAGGCGCCCTGGTGCAAGGTGTTCCACCACTTGACCGAGAAATAAATGATGGGCACGTTCACCGCGCCCACTACCGCCACCAAGGCACCGGCCCGGTCCGAGCGGCGTGGGTCTTCGATGGCCGAGGTCAGGGCGATGTAGCCCAAATACAAAAACAACAGGATCAGCATTGAAGTCAGCCGCGCGTCCCACACCCAATAGGTGCCCCACATCGGCTTGCCCCACAAGGCCCCGGTCCACAGCGACAAAAAGGCCAGCAAGGCCCCGGTGGGGGCCAGTGCCCGGGTCATCAAGCCCGACAAGCGCGTATTGAACACCAGACCCAACACACTCCAAAACGCCATGGCCAGGTAGATGATCATGGCCATCCACGACACGGGCACATGGATGTAAATGATGCGGTAGGCTTGGCCCTGCTGCGCATCAGACGGCGCGACCATGAAGCCCACCCACAAACCCGCCAAGCCAAGCACCGTGGCCAGCAGCGCCAGCCAGGGCCAGATGCGCCCGGCCAAGGGGTAAAAGTGTTGCGGCGCGGCGTAGTGAAAGAGCTTCATGGTCCGTTCCTGTTTATTCCAGCGCCAAGCGCAAAGCCGCCGCACAGGCCCAGGGGCTGAGCGCCGCCGAAGCCAACAAGAGCGCCAACAAAATGGACACATGCGCCTCGGCCCCGAGGCCACGCATTTGCGCGTCGACCGCGCCCGTACCGAACACCAGCACCGGCACATACAAAGGCAAGAGCAAAAGCGACTGCAGCACCCCGCCGCCGCGCACGCCCAAAGTGAGGGCCGCACCGATCGCGCCCAGCAGTGACAGCACGGGCGTGCCGATCAAGAGCGTGAGCGCCAGCATGACCAAGGCCTCTGGCCCCAAACCCAACTGCAGCCCCAAGAGCGGTGACAGCAGCACCAAGGGCAGGCCCGAGATCAGCCAATGCGCCAGCAGCTTGGCGCTGACCAGCCAAGGCAGGGGCGCGGCCGACAGCGCCAGCTGCTCCAGGCTGCCGTCCTGGTGGTCGGCATCGAACAAACGGCCCAGGCTCAGCATGCTCGCCAGCAAAGCCGCCACCCACAACACCCCCGGCCCGATCAGGCGCAGCGTGTCCGGCTCGGGGCCGATGGCCAGCGGAAACAAAGCCGCCACCAACACAAAGAAAAACACCGCGCCCAACCACTCGGCCTTGCGCCGCAGGGCCAGGCGCAGGTCGCGCCGCAGCACGCCGCCCATGGCTTGCCAAGGGCTGGGCAGCATGGGCTGAGCCGCAAGCGCTGACACAGGGACGGTCATGGCGGGGGTGTTCATGCGCGGCCCACCTCGCGTCCCAAGTGCAAGCGCGCACCCGGGCCTTGCAGGCCCACGTCGTGGTGGCTGGTCATGACCACAGCGCCGCCCGCGTCCACGTGCGACTGCAGCAAGGCGCGGGCCGTGGCGGTGGCCTGCACGTCCAGGCCCACCAAGGGCTCGTCCAAAATCCACAGCCGCGCCGGGCTGGTGCGCAAACGCGCCAAGGCCACACCCTGCCGCTGGCCTTGCGACAAGACCCGCACAGGCAAATGCGCACGACTTTGCAGGCCCTGCGCGGCCAGCGCTTGCAGCGCCTGCTGGCGGCTGAGCGCCAAGCCGCTGACCTGGGCATCGGCGCACAGATTTTCACAAGCGGTCAGATCGGGCTTGAGGCCCAGCGCGTGGCCGATGTAATGCAGCACCGAACGGTCGGGGCGCGAAAACGGAGACTGCGGGGAGGAGGAAGAAGGCCACTGCACCTGGCCGCATGCCGCCGGGGACAGGCCGCACAGGATGCGCAGCAAACTGGTCTTGCCGCAGCCGTTGCCTCCTTCGATGTGCAACCAGCTGCCTGCGGGCACGGAAAAGCTCACGCCCTCGAACAAGGTCCGCTGGGCCTTTTGGCAGGCCAGGTCCATCGCTGTGAGCACCCAAGACGCCATTAAAGGACTTTCCGGTCGGTTGTAGACGAAGCAAAGTGTAACGATGGATTGACACTTTGTGTGCCCAAAGCCTTGTTTCAGGCTGGTAAATCAGGGTATGCCCTGAGTTGGGGGTTGGAAATGGATACAAAAAAACCGCCCGAAGGCGGTTTTGGAGGTATCTACGGGAAGTAGACCGCTTTAACCAGGAGGCATCAAGCCTTTTTGGCCCAAGCCGAGCACCAGCCCTTGGCAGCCACTTGCTTGCCTGCAAACAAGGGGCAACCGCCGGCGGCAGCACCGGCCTTGCCTTGGAACAGTGCGCAGTTGGCGCAGTTGGAGCCGGCTGCGAACTTGGGGTTCTTGGCTTTGTCCACTTTGGTGGCATCAGCTTTGTAGGCCAGACCTGCCGCTTGGGGGTCTTTCTCGTCCACCATGGCTTGGGCAGAAGCCTCGCTCACAGCCAAAACGGCGGTGGCAGCAGTGGCCACTTGCATCATGAACACGCGGCGGGTCGATGAGAGGGAAGAAAAACGGGACATAGAAGATTCCTTGGAAGAAACAGTCAGAAAATACTGAACAGTTCATTGTGCGCCACATCAGTCACTTTGTCATTCAGCCCAAGATACTTGAGCAAAACACACAGGAAAGACCCTGCTTTTAAATGTCAACCGCCATGGACAGTGGCGTGTCAGAATGCAGCTTTGTTTTCATACGCACCAGACACAAGGGTTTTGACATGCTGCAACTGCTCATCGGATTGGCGCTCTTTTTGGGAATTCACTCACTGCAAAGTCTGGCCCCGCAGGTGCGCCAAAACAGCATCGCCCGCTGGGGGCCTCTGGGTTTTAAGGCCGTTTATGCCGCAGTGGCTGTCCTTGGGCTTTATCTGCTGGTGCAAGGTTACGGCCAGGCACGGCTGGGCCCGGTGGTGCTGTGGACACCCCCGCGTGGCATGCAGCACGCGACCATCTTGCTGATGTGGGTGGCCATGGTCTTGCTCGTGGCCAGTTATGTGCCCGGCAACCAGATCAAAGCCAAAATGCGCCACCCCATGACCTTGTCGGTCAAGGTCTGGGCGCTGGGGCATTTGCTGTCGAATGGCAACTTGGCCGATGTGCTCTTGTTTGGAGGTTTCCTTGTCTGGTCAGTGCTGGTGTTTCGTGCGGCCCGAAAGCGCGATCGCCAAAGCCTTCACTCTGCGCCCGAAGGCAAGCTGCTGAGCACTTTGCTGGCCGTGGTGGTGGGCACTGGCGTATGGGCCGCATTTTTGATGGGCGGCTTGCACCTCTGGCTGGTGGGCGTGATGCCTTTCACCCGCGCTGTTTGATGGCCGACTGACGTGCAAGCCACTGGTTCGCCTTCTGCTCCGAACGTTGCTGCGCCAGCTGGGGTCCCCGCTCGCAAGTTGTGCACCGACTGCGGCCTCTCGCGCACCGATGAGCCCAAACGCTGCGGCCAGGCCTGCCAGTTCATCCAGCCCGATTACCCGGGTTTGGAGCAGCGTGTGCATGGCCGTGTGCGCCAAACCAACACCCCCGTCCAAAGCGCCCAACCCGACGAACTGTTTTTCGGTCCCTACCAGCAGATCCTGAGCGCCCGCCTGGACCCGCCCACCCAAGGCGCGCAGTGGACCGGCATCACCACCCGCTTGGCCGAGGTGCTGCTTGAAAAAGGCCTGGTGGACGCCGTGATCGCCATGGCTGCTGATCCGAACGACCGCTGGCGGCCGCGCCCAGTGCTGGTCACCCGCGCCGAGGACATGGCGCAGTGCCGGGGCATGCGCATGGGTTACGCGCCGTTGCTGAGCCTGGTGGAGCCTGCGCTCGCGCAAGGCCACAAACGCCTGGCCGTGATCGGCATCCCCTGCCAGATTTACGCCCTGCGCGCCATCCAGCCGCAGCTCGAACGCGAGCAAGGCCTGGAGCAGCTCTACGTCATCGGCACACCTTGCTCGGACAACACCACCACTGAGAATTTCCACCAGTTTCTGGGCCTGATTTCGGACCGACCACAAGACATCAGCTACGTGGAGTTCCGCGCCGATTACAAGGTGGAGGTGCGCACCGACCAGGGTGACAAGCGCCTGATCCCGTTTTTGAATCTGCCGCTGTCCACCTTGCCGCCGGACTTTTTTCCGCTGACCTGCCGCACCTGCGTGGACTACACCAATGTGCTGGCCGACATCACCGTGGGCTACATGGGCGGGCACGGCCAGCAGTGGTTGCTGGTGCGCAACGCACGCGGCCAAGCGGTGCTGGACGGCATTCAGGCGCAATTGGTCACCAGCGCCCCCATCAGCCGGGGCAAACGGGATGGCCCGGTGCGCGGCTTCATGGCCAACACCGAACGCGCCGCCGGGGGCCTGCCTCTTCGGCGCATGCCCGCCTGGATCAAGCCGCTGGTCAACTGGCTCATGCCTCGGGTGGGGCCACGCGGCCTGGAGTTTGCGCGCGCTCGGGTCGAGATGAAGGCCATCGAGTCCATCTTGCACCTGCGCCGCGAGGCGCCTGCACGCATCAAAAACATGCTGCCGCAACATGTTTGGGATTTGGCGGCACCTTATGGTTTGAAGCCGCAAACCCGACCTGAATCCGACAAAGTGGACAACACCCCCCACAAAACCTGAATGCAAGAGCCAATTAAAAGTGTAAATTTAACTTGACACTTCGCTGTGTCTTTTGGATGATGGGGAGAGAACAGTTTTGCGGAATGCCCCCTATGGCTTTGACCTTCCCTTTTGCGGCCATTGTTGGTCAAGATGAAATGACCCTCGCCATCCAAGTGGTGGCGGTGGACCCGTCGATTGGCGGCGTGCTGGTCTTGGGCGACCGGGGCACCGGCAAATCCACCGCCGTGCGCGCTTTGGCCGACCTGTTGCCCCCGATTTCGGTCGTGAAAGGCTGCCCTTACCGCTGTGACCCGACCAAACCGGCGGGTGCCTGCCCGGTTTGTCAGGCGCGCGACCCCAAAGCCAAAGTCGCCACCGAGCGCCAGAGCGTGGCTGTGGTCGACCTGCCTCTGGGCGCGACCGAAGACCGTGTGGTCGGCGCACTCGATCTTGAAAAAGCCCTGTCACAAGGCGTCAAGTCCTTCGCCCCCGGCCTGCTGGCCCAGGCGCACCGGGGCTTTTTGTACATCGACGAGGTCAACCTGCTCGATGACCACCTGGTGGACCTGCTGATCGACGTGGCCGCCTCGGGCGAAAACCTGGTCGAACGCGAAGGCCTGAGCGTGCGCCACCCGGCTCGCTTTGTGCTGGTGGGCAGCGGCAACCCCGAAGAAGGCGAGCTGCGCCCACAACTGCTGGACCGCTTTGGCCTGTCGGTGCAGGTGCGCACCCCCCAAGACCTGGCGCTGCGCGTGAGCATCATCAAACGCCGTGACGCTTTCGACAAAGACCCCACCGCCTTCAAAGCGCTGTGGCACAAGGACAACCAAAAGCTGCAAAAACGCATCCTCAAAGCGCGTGACCTGCTGGACGAGGTCGAGGTCAGCGACGACATGCTGATGCTTTGCGCCCGTCTGTGCCAGCAGCTGGGCACCGACGGCCTGCGCGCCGAGCTCACGCTGCTGCGGGCCACCCGCGCTTATGCCGCGCTGCAAGGCCACAAAGCGGTCAAGCCTGAGCACCTGCAAAGCATGGCCCCGCTGGCACTTCGCCACCGCTTGCGCCGCAACCCGTTGGACGACACCGACTCGGGCGCGCGCGTGCAGCGCAGCTTGCAAGAAGTGCTGGCCGCCTGAGTCCTTGATCAGACCCACCATGTTTGCACCGACCCTCTCCTGCAGGCGCGACGCCCTCGCCGCGATTGGCCCCTGGCAAACCTCCCACCATCGCCCCGAGGGCGGGGCTCCCACAAAGATATTCCCTTGTAGGAGCGGCGCCCTCGCCGCGATAAGTCCTTGCCACCCGCACCCATCGCTTCGAAGACGAAGCTCCTGCAAATCCGCTCTTCAACCCTGACATGCCCCGTCAAGCACCCTCCCTGTCTGCGCCCACTGATCCCATGGAGCGTTGGAACGACGCGCTCACCACGCTTCAGTTGCTTCAACTGAGCCCCCATGGTTTCGGCGGCGTGTGCCTCAGCGCGCCACACGGCCCGGTGCGCGAGCGCTGGCTGCAAGCGCTGGCGGGGCTGGGCATCGGCTTGGTCAAAGTACCCGGCTCGGTGGACAGCGAGCGGCTGCTGGGCGGCATCGACCTGGCCCACACCCTGCAAACTGGTCAGCTGCACATGCAAGCAGGTTTGTTGCAACAAGCCGACCAAGGCCTGGTCTGCCTGCCCATGGCCGAACGCCTGTCGCCCGCCCTGCTCGCGCCTTTGGTGCAAGCGCTGGAGCAAGGCCGAGTCCCACCCACCCGCCACAGCGCAGCCCCCACACCCACCCGCTTTGGCGTGGTGGCGCTCGACGAATCCTTGTCCGACGAGCCCGGCGTGGGCGCGGCCCTGGCCGAGCGCCTGGGCGTGTGGCTGGACCTGAACGAACTCTCGCCCAGCGACATCCACGCGGCGTTGCAAGAAGACAACGAATCGGATGGCCTGCAGATTCGCCTCAGCCCCGGTGCTTTGGCCCGCGCTCGCGAGCAACTGCCGCAAGTGCAAGCAAGTGACGAGCACATGCAAGCGCTTTGTGCGGCGGCTTTGGGTTTGGGCATTGGCTCATTGCGTGTGCCCAGCCTGGCGCTGCGCGTGGCTTGCGGCCATGCGGCGCTGAACGGGCGCAGCACGCTGGACGCCGACGATCTGGGTTTTGCCGCGCGCTGCGTGCTCGCGCCTCGCGCCACGCAATGGCCAGCCGAGCCGTCTGCGCAAGAATCAGAACCAGCGCCACCGGAGGACGCCACACCGCCACCAGAGCCGCCTGAGCCCCCAGACAACGCCGATCAAGCGCCGGAAAACGACACTGAAAAAGACAAGGACCCGGACACAGCCCCACCACCTGAACAGAACGCCGAACAGAACACTGAACCGAGTGCCGAAGACCTGCAAGAGATGATGGTCGCCGCCGCCTTGGCCAGCTTGCCGCCGCACATGCTCGACGCACTGATGACGCGCCAAGGTGCGGCCAGCCACAACACCTCGGGCCGCAGCGGCCAAACCCGCGCGGGTTCGCAGCGCGGCCGCCCCCTGCCCCCACGCCCAGGCCGCCCCGGCGGTCAGGCCCGCCTGCATGTGCTGGCCACCTTGCGCGCCGCCGCGCCCAAGCAGCGGCTGCGACAAGCACACAGCACCGGTCGAGTCGCCATCCGAGCCGAAGACTTCCACATCCAGCGCTACCAGCAACGCGCCTCCAGCTGCCTGATCCTGGCACTCGACGCATCCGGCTCAGCCGCTTTGCAGCGCTTGGCCGAGGCCAAGGGTGCGGTCGAGCTGCTGCTGCAGCAATCCTATGCCCGCCGCGACAGCGTGTGCATCGTGTCCTTTCGTGGCGCGCAGGCCCAGCTGCTGCTGCCCATGACACGCTCGCTGGTGCGTGCCAAACGCGCCATGACCGGCCTGCCCGGCGGCGGCGGCACGCCCTTGGCGCTGGCCCTGAAAATGGCGCACGAACAAGCGGCACAGTTGCAGCGCCAAGGCGTCACGCCGATTTTGGTGGTGCTGAGCGACGGCCGCGCCAACGTGACGCTGCAAGGCTTGGGCGGCCGCGCCCAAGCGCAAACCGATGCACAAAACTGGGGCCAGCAGTGGCGCGCCAGCGGCCACCGCGCCTTGTGGATCGACACCTCGATGCACCCCGACGCGCAAGCGCAGCAACTGGCGGCCACCATGGGCGCAAGCTACCTGCCCATGCCGCAGGTGCAGTCGCAGCGCATGGCCCTCGCCATCGAGCGGGTGCGCAACCCCGGCGCGTGAAACGCCTGATCGGCCTGCAACGACCCGACACACCGCTACATTCGCCACACTCGCCATGTTTGAAAGCTTTTATCCCGGCATGTCTTGGTCCGATCACCGGACGCACTGGCCACATGCACAGCACAGCCGCTTTGTGCAAGCGGGTGGCATCCAGTGGCATGTGCAGCAAATGGGCCAAGGCCCGTGCATGCTGCTGCTGCACGGCACCGGCTCGGGCAACTTCAGCTGGCGTGGCCTCATGCCCGCACTGGCTGAGCACTTCACCGTGGTCGCCCCCGACCTGCCCGGCCACGCCTTCACCAGCCGGGGCCCCGAGGGCGCGCTGTCGCTGCCCGGCATGGCAGAAGGCCTGCGGGCCTTGATGCTGCAGCTCAAGCTCACGCCGCAGGTCATCGTCGGCCACTCGGCGGGCGCGGCCATAGCCGCGCACATGGCGCTGAACTTTGACAGTGCCTCGCGCAGCACCCTGATCGGCTTGAACCCCGCCTGGTTGCCGCTGCCCGGCGTGGCGTCGTGGCTGTTCGGCCCTGCCGCAAAATTAGCGGCACTCAACCCGCTGTCCGCCTGGGCCACCGCCAAGCTGGCGGCCAAACCCGGTGCGGTGGCCGAGTGGATCGCACGCACCGGCTCCACGCTCGACGCGCAAGGGCTGGATCTGTACACCCGCGTGCTGTGCGACTCGGGCCATGTGCACGGCGTGTTGTCGATGATGGCGGCCTGGCGGCTCAAGCCCCTGGCCGCTCGCCTGCACGAGATCCGCAACCCGGTGTTCATGCACATCGGGGCACAAGACCAAACCGTGCCCCCGGCTTTGGCCAAGGAGGCCAGCCAGCGCTTGCCGCAAGCGCACCTGCACGTTCAAGCGGGCCTCGGCCATCTGGCCCACGAACAAGACCCGGCGGGCACGGCGTCATTCATCCTGCGCAGCTGCGGCATTTGACGCAAATCCACACGCGCTTTGCGGCGCTGAGCCTGTGGTAGTTTCAATGCATGGTGTTGTCGCTCGATTTTTTGTCTTTGCCTTTGTTGGCGGCTGCGGCGCTGGTGTTCATCAGCGTGCTGGCCGGGGTGTTTTCGGCCCGCATCGGCTTTTCTTTCCTGCTGATTTTTTTGGTGGTGGGCATTTTGGCCGGGGTCGATGGCCCGGGAGGTCTGGCCTTTGACGATTTTCGCTTGAGCTTTTGGGTCGGCAACGTGGCGCTGGCCGTGATTTTGCTGGACGGCGGCTTGCGCACCCAGATGGACACTTTCCGAACGGGCTTGCGGCCCGCGCTTTTGCTGGCCACGCTGGGTGTGGTGCTGTGCACCGCCATCACGGGCGCGGCTGCGTATTGGCTGCTCGATTTGCCCTGGCCGCTGGCCTTGCTGGTGGGGGCCATTGTCGGCTCGACCGATGCGGCGGCGGTGTTTTCGCTGCTCAAGTCCTCCGGCGTGCAACTCAACGAACGTGTGGCCGCCACGCTGGAGATCGAGTCGGGCATGAACGACCCGATGGCGGTCTACCTCACCATCACCTTCATTGCCATGGCGCTGGCCATGGGTGGACCCGGCAGCGCATCGCTCGGCGTGTCCGAGGTGCTGCTGTCGCTGCTGCAGCAACTGGGCTGGGGCAGCGTGCTGGGCTTGGGTTGCGGCTGGGCGCTGGCCGAATTGCTCAAACGCCTGGGCCGGGGCGAAGACGGCGGCGGCGGCATCCGAGCCCTGCTGATTGTGTCGGGCGGCCTCACGGTGTTTGCCTTCACCACTTGGTTGGGCGGCTCGGGCTTTTTGGCGGTTTACCTGATGGGCGTGGTGGTCGGCAACCGGGCGCGTCGCCAAGTGCGCGCGTCTTTGTCGGCCATGGACGGCTATGCGTGGCTGTCGCAGGCGGGCATGTTCTTGTTGCTGGGTTTGCTGGTCACGCCCTCCGAGTTGCTGCGCACGCTGTGGCCAGCGCTGGGGGTCTCGTTGGTGCTGATGGTGGTGGCCCGCCCGATCTCGGTCTGGCTGTGCCTCAAGCCCCTGCACTTTTCGGGGCGCGAAATCACCTTCATCTCCTGGGTGGGCCTGCGCGGCGCGGTGCCGATTGTGCTGGCGGTGTTTCCGGTGATGGCCGGGGTGGAAGGGGGCAGCATTTACTTCAATGTGGCCTTCACCGTGGTGCTGACCTCGCTGGTGCTGCAGGGATCCACCATCGCCTGGAGCGCGCGCCGCCTGAACGTGGTGGTGCCCGATCTGGACGACACCGAACATGCCCGTTTGGTGTTTGGCGACTTTGTCTTGGCGGCCACCACCTCCATGGGCGAGTTGTGCGCGTTTTACGGTTTGGAACTGCCCTGCGATGCCGACAAAACCGTGGGCCAATGGCTGGCCGACAGTTTGCATCGACCGCCCGTGCACGGCGACACGGCGCACCTGGGCCAAGCCGAGATCAGCGTGCGCGCCACCCAAGGCAACCGCATCACGCAGGTGGGCATCCGCATCAACTGAGGCGGTTTCAAAAAGACCTGATCTGCCCGTTCAGCGCAGAAAATCCGCCACAGCCTTCAACGACAGCTGCACCGCTTCTTCTTGCGGCAAATGACCGACGTTGGGCCAAGACACCAAACGGCTGCCGGTGATGGCTTGCAGGTAATCGCTGGCATTGCTCACCGGGATCATGGCATCGGCCTCGCCCCAGACCAGCAAGGTGGGGGCTCGGATTTGGCGCAGCAGTGGCCCGGGCTCTTGCAGCACGGTTTGCGCCAAACGGTCGAGCATGGCCTGGCGCGCCCCGGGGGCCAAAATCAAATCGTGGTAGCGCGTGGTCACGGCATCACTGAGCGACTCGGGCTGGGCATAGGCCGCTTGCAGGTTCATGCGCAGCAAAGGCTTGGGCAGCACATGGCGCATCAGGCCCAGCGTGGCGGGCACCTCCATGGCCTTGCCGTATTCAAAGCCAAAACTGGCAAAACCATCCGGGGCCACCAGCACCAGTTTGTCGGTGCGCTCGGGAAACTTGGCCGCAAAAGTCCAGGCGATGCGCCCACCCATGGAGTGGCCCACCAGACTGGCACGGGGCAAGCCCAAGTCGTCCAGCAAGGCGATCAGCAGCTGCAAGCTGCGCTCGTCGCGGTAGTCGTGCGCCGGGTCGGGCGGGCTCAGGCCGCTGCCGGGCAGGTCAATGCGCACCACGCGGTGCGTGGCGGCCAGGCCTTGGGCCCAGGCGTCCCAAGTTTGCAAACTCGAACCAAAGCCGTGCAACAAGACCACGGCTGGCCGGGCAGGCGCGCCATCGTGAACGGCAGGCGGTTGACCACTGTCTCGGACATGCAGCTGCCACGGCCCCACACGGCGCAGGTCAGACGGGGCCGCCAAGTAACGCGCTTCCAAAGTGGCTCGCGGCAGATCAGGTGTCCACAGCCAAAGCGACAGCCAAGTCAGGAAAGTCAGGGCCAGCATGTGCCAAGGCCTGATCATGCGGCGCAGCTCGCGTGTGCGAAACAGGCCATGGCTACAAAGAGAACATCAGCAGCAAGACCATCTGAAAGCCGTAAATGATCATCAGGCCCAGTTTGTAGGTATCGCGCAAAGTGTCCGACAGGCGCTGCATCTTGCGGTCCAGCCACCAGTAAGCCGCGCCACACATCGCGGTCATCAACACAAAAATCGTGGCCATCAAAGTCAGGGGCATAGGCGTTGGGTGTTTGAGGTTGAGCGTTTTAGTTCAGCGTTCGGTGTTGGGCGTTTTATTGATACAGCGCTGTCAAATTTAAGGTGAACGGTTTTGTTGGGCACAACAATCGGTGTGGGAGCCCCGCCCTTGGAGCGATGGGCAGTGTTCTACAAGGCTCCATCACGACAATGACGCCGCTGCAACATAAAAGCGTACATGCCATCTTCATCGGGCTGGATCCATAGCTTAGGTGTTGAGCGTTGGGCGGCGCTTTGATTTTTCATGCTGAGCTCTCAACAATGAACGCTCAGCGCACGCTGCAGGGCATCAGGTTCGCGCCAGGCCCAGCAGGTGGGCCATGTCCTTGACGAAGATGCGCACATGGGCCATGGGGTCCTTGCGGGCCAATTCCTTGTTCATGTACGACTCAAAGGTCAGGCGCTGCACATCGCGGTCTTCGCAGATCTTGACGAACTTTTCGCGGCGTTTGTCGTTTTGGTACCAGAAGTACTGCATCACACCCAAGATCCAGAACACCCGGCCGTGCTGCTTCATGAAGCTCTTGCGGCCTTGTTTCAGGCAGGCGCTGTTGCCGGTTTTCAGGGCCTCATGGGCGGCCTTGGCCACGCGCCGGGCGCAGTCCATGGCGTAATAAATGCCTTCGCCCGAGGACGGGGCCACCACACCTGCGGCGTCGCCAATGACCACCACGTCGCGGCCGTTGTCCCACTGGGGCAAGGGCTTGAGCGGAATGGGTGCGCCTTCGCGGCGCAAAGTGGGCGCATCTGTCAGGCCTGCGATGGCGCGCAAGCGCGCTGTGGCGCTGCGCAGCGAATACCCCTTGTCGGCGCTGCCCATGCCCACACTCATGGTCTTGCCGTGCGGAAACACCCAGCCATAAAAGTCGGGCGAGACCTCGCCTTGGTAGTACACGTCGCAGCGCGCCGCGTCGTAGCCGGGCTGGCCCACAGGCGACTCGATGATCTCGTGATAAGCAAACACGTATTTGGTTTTGTGCGCGTTGGGAATGGCTTGTCGTGCCACTTCCGAGCGTGCACCGTCCGCCCCCACCACCATGCGGGTGGACACCTTGATCGGCTGGGCGTGTTCCAGCGCGGCATGCTCTTTGGGCGTGACCGGGGTGAAGTGCACCCACAACTGGCCGCTGTCGTCGTGCTCGAGTTTGTCAAAAATGGCCTGACGACGCACCGCACCCGACTGGGCAGCGCGATCGCGCAAATACTCGTCGAACTCGTCACGGTCCACCATGCCGACAAAGCCGTTGTCGATGGGGATGTCGACCTTGTTGTCGGTGGGTGAGATCATGCGGGCACAACGGACCTTGGCCACCAGCAGGTGGTCGGGGATGTCAAAGTCCTGGATCAGGCGCGGCGGGATCGCGCCACCACAAGGCTTGGTGCGGCCCTGGCGGTCCAACAGCAATACACGCCAGCCTTGGCGCACCAGGTCATGAGCGGCCGTGGCTCCCGAAGGCCCACCCCCCACCACCACGAAATCAAAATCGGTCTGGTTCATGAGCTTGACCCACCTTTCAACAATACGGGACCATCAAAACGCAAAGGCGTGCGCTGTACTGCCGGGCCCGTGCGCAGGCGCAAAGCCACCGCCGCCGACACCGCAAACATGAGCCCTTGCAAGGCAAACACGGCCGCATAGGCTGTGCGCTGTTCACCCAAAAGGGCGTGGGCCAGGTCGCTGGCGGCCGTGCCCAGCAAACCGCCCAAACCAAAGGCCGCCGCTTGCGCCGCGCCCCACAAACCCATGCGCGTGCCTTCGCGGCCTGCACCGCCTTCACCAGCCAAACGCATCATGGTGGCAATCGCCGCGATCGAAAACGCGCCGTTGGCCACCCCCAAAAACACCACATTGGCCTGCAGCGGCCAAGCCGCGGACAGGGCCGAGCTGACCAAACCCACCGTGGCCAGCGCCGAAAACAGGCAGCCGCCCACCATCCAGGCCTGTACAGACCCCAGCCGTCCCGCCACCCAACGCGAACCGGCACCGGCCACCGCCAGCATGCCGATCAGCACGCCCATGTGGTGCCAGCCCGACAGCTGCGTGGTTTGCCCCGGTGTGAAGCCGTGCACCGCGCCCGCAAAGGGCTCCAAAATCAAATCCTGCGCGCTGTAGGCCAACATGGACATGAAAACAAACACGGTGAAGGTGCGCGCTGCCGGATCGGCCCACACCTCTTTGAAGGCTTCTTTGAAATCTTGCTTTTGTTGGCGCTCGGCGGCCTCGCTTCGCACAGGCACCGTCTGCGGATCAGCGTCTTTTTCCAGGCCCCACAAACACAGGGCCGTGATCAAGGCGGTCAGCACACTCAAACCCGCCGAGACCTGGAGCAGCACCTGCGGGCTGTAGGGGTCAATCAGCTTGCCCACCACACCGGCAGTGACGGCAAAGCCCACAATCATCATCAACCACACCGTGGTGGCCGCAGGGGCGCGGCGCTCGTCAGGCACACGTTTGGCCATCAGCGCCAGCAGCGATGTGCCGCAAGCGCTCACACCCAAGCCAATCAGGCTGAACGACAACCAAGCCAACAACGCGCCATAAAACGGCTCGGTGGCCATCCACACCGTGGCCCACGCGGCCGTGAAGCCGCCCGCACCCAGCACGAGCATGCCGCCCATCATCCAGGGGGTGCTGCGGCGGCCTTTGTCAGCCCCAAAACCCATGCGCGGGCGCACCATCTGCACCGCGTAATGCCAAGCCACCAAAAAGCCGGGCAGCAAGGCCGGCAGCGCGAGCTCTACGACCATGATGCGGTTGAGCGTGGAGGTGGTCACCACCACCACCGCCCCCAAACAGGCCTGAATCAGGCCCAAGCGGATGATCTGAAACCAACCAAACACTGGCATGTTCAACGCTGTGCTCATAAAGCCCCCACGGTGTGTTGCAACTGATTCAACTGGCGCAGGCCCCAGGCGCTGACCATCATGCCGCTGACAAACAGCGGCACGCCAAAGGCCGACACATGCAAAGCCCGCTCCACCGGGTGGCGCAAAAATTTGGCCATCGAGGGCCCTTGCAAAACCGCCAAAACCAAGACAGCCGCGGCGTGCCATGGCAGTTGCCAGCTCAAAAGCAATGCCGACACCACCACCTGCGGCACCAGCATGAACACACAGGCGGTGCGGGCTGCGCCGTGCGCACCCAGCTGCACCGGCAGCGACGCCACGCCCATGCGGCGGTCACCTTCAATGGCCTTGAAATCGTTGAGCGTCATGATGCCGTGCGCCCCCACGCTGTAGAGCAGCGCCAGCGCCACCGAATGCGGGCCGGGCCAGGCTCCGCCCAGCATGACGGCCGTGCCCGTGAGCCAAGCCAGCCCCTCATAACTCAAGGCGCAAGCCGCGTTGCCCCACCAGCCGTTGTTTTTCAGGCGCACTGGTGGTGCGCTGTAGGCCCACGACAGCGCAATGGCCAAGGCGCAGGCGGCAAAGCCCCAAGGCCCCATGAGCGTGGCCCAGATCAGCGACAGCGCGGTCCAGGCAATGGCAATGCCCAGCCCCCAGCGCCCGGGCATTCGGCCCGAGGGGATGGGGCGGTTGGGTTCGTTGATGGCGTCCACATGCCGATCAAACCAATCATTGACGGCTTGGCTGCTGGCACACACCAGCGGGCCAGTCAGCACGAGGCCCAAGAGCAGCAAACCCCAATGCGCGCTCAGGGCCTGACCCGAGGCCACCACCCCGCAGGCAAAGGCCCACATGGGCGGGAACCAGGTGATGGGTTTGAGGAATTCGGCCACCGTGCGCAAAGCGGGCCGGGTGAGCACGGCCGATGCAAGGTGCGAAGCCTGAAGTGGGGGCGAAGGGGCCAGAGGCGGGGTGTCCATGCCCCCATTGTGAAGATCGCTTTTAAAATGTCAACTAGGATTGACACTTACCGTCAATTTAAATTGACATTCTTCAAGGATTGTCTGCCTCAGCCTCGGCCACCATGCCAAAGCGACGCAGTTTGACGTACAGACTTTGGCGTGACAAACCCAACATTTCCGCAGCCGAAGCGCGGTTGTTGTGGGTCAATTCCAATGCGGCTTCGATGCACATGCGCTCAATGGTGTCCACCGTCTCACCCACAATGTCTTTGATGGGCCTGCGGCCCACCAACTGTGACAATTCGGCAAAGGGGTTGATTTGGCTTTGTGCCACCGAGGCCCCGCCTTGCAGGCGACGGTCCATGTCGCGCACAAAAAAGGCGTACATGGGCTCGGGACGCGCAAGGCACACCGCCGAAACCTCGACCGGCAAGGTCATGCCCGACAAAGTACGCACTTCGGTGGCGAAATTGCGCACGGGCAGTTGCTGGCGCAAACTGGTGTTGAGCACGCCCCAATCGACCGATCCGCGCAACAACCAGCGCTCCAGACTTTGCCCCACCACTTGGGAAGAAGCGGTCAAGCCCAGCAAGGCCATGCCTTCTTCGTTGACGCTTTTGATCACACCCGAGGTGTCGGTCAACAACCAACCGTCGGGGAAACGCTCCATGGCTTCGCTCAGTGCCGCCGATGAGCCACTGTCCTGACGCGCGACCACCGTGCTTTCCCGGGTCACCAAGCGCACCAAAAACTGCGCCCCGCCCTCTTGGCGAAACACCGTGGCCGACACCGTCCACGCCGAGGGCAAACCCGCCACGCGGGCCGAACACATCTCGATGCGGCCAGTGGCCAGCGCCATGCGCAGCAAAGACTGCACTTCGCCTTGGCTGTCGCCTTCAAAACACTCCCGAACATCACGTCCGACCAGGCGTTTGCCCGCGTCTTTGAGCAAGGCTTGTGCACCCACATTGGCCTCGAGCACACGCTGCGTGGCGGCGTCCACCATCAACACAGCCTCGGAAGAGGTGTCAAACAAGACACGGTAACGGGCCTCAATGTGGCGCAGACGCAAATAATCGCGCTCCATCGATTGCTGGGTTTCAACCAAGCGACGTTGCAATTCGGCCAGGCTTTCGAGATCGCGGCCCATGGCCAACAACTTGCCTGCACCCAAGGGCAACACCACGTATTGAATGGCCACCTCGTTGCCGACGGGCGAGAGGTGGTTCACATGCCGCCAGCGCAGCACATCGGGCACCCCCTGCGAGTGCAGCATTTCCTGAATTTTGCTGCGACTTTCGCTGGTGACGGTATCGATCCAGCGGCGACCGACCCAAGACTGGCAACCCAAAGCCGCCAAGGTGTCGCGCCCCGTGGACACATCCTCAATCAGCCCCATGGGGTCCATGACCAAAGTGACGTCCGACACCACACCCAGCAACTGGGTGAAGGTGGCGGCATCTAAAGAGGGAAGCTTCATGTTGTAAACCAAACGGGTTTGAGCATCAGGAAGTTGACACTTGAATTTGTCATACAAGTATAGACCCCTGAGGGTATACCTCGGCCATAACAGCGAAATTTAAAGGTAATAAAAATGATCTAACTGACAATTTAAACCCCTTTTGCCAGTGGCAAAGCCATCTGAAGTTTGAGCCATGCCACCGTGCCCGGCGCATCTTGCGCCACAACTTGTCCGGGCATACCCACCAAACGATGCGGTGCAACATGGGCCATCGGGCCGCCGACAAACAGTCGCACAGCGAGGTTGTCCGCGCCTGCCAGCAGTTGTGGCAGCACACTGTTCATGGCGTCCAAATGTCGATCGGTGCTGACCGAGATGCCCACCGCGTCAAACCATTCGGATTGAAACAAGCGCTTGAACTCCGCCATATCCTGGGGGACACCCAGCGTGACCAGCCAACCCGCCCGTTTGAAAAACTCACTCAACATGAGCAAACCCATGCTGTGTTGAGCGCCAGGCTCGGTCATGAGCAACAGACTCAGTCCATTGCTTTGGGCGGGCGTTTCATGCAAAAACTCGGCACTGAAATCATGCAGCAGCTGCTGCAAGTGAGTCGAAGCAATGGTGGTCATGGCGAAATCGAGCCGGTCAGAACACCACCAATCCCCCAGCAAACGCGCACAAGGCGTGATGCCTTGTAAATAGATGTCCTCCAGGGACTGCCCTTGACGTTGCCAGCCAAAAACCACTTGACGCGCCGCGTCCAGGCCTTGCAAACAAGCTTGCGCCAGGATCTGGATCTGGGCCAGGTCGAGTGCCGACTTGCCTGTGAAGGACGTGCCGCCCACCAAGCGCGGCCCCACCGGCGAACCCTGCCGGATGGCTTCAGGCAAAAGCTGTGCACTGGCCTGTGGCGATGGCGGCGACGGAGAGTTTTCGAAATTGAATTGCGCCATGACAAGCACCGATCAGCAGAGGAAGACATCAGCGGCAGGCTCCAACACTTTGGAGTGCTCGACGCAAGAAATGAAGGGAATGTAGCCCATCAGGCCCATGTCACCAACACAGGTTCAAGTGTGAATTCAATTGCCATCTCTGTATTGAGTGTAAACCCTAGGATTCGAAATATATGTCAATTTATGTTGACACACTGTATGTCCAGACTTACATTCAACCCAAGACATCCCGCCACAAGGTTCCTCATGCCCCATTCCAGCCCCCAGGTTTTGTACACGCCAGCGCAACGCGCCCGGCGTGACGCGACCGCCTGGACCTTGGTGCAAGGCATTCTGGCCCCGGTGCAGTTCCTGATTTTTGGCATCAGTTTGTATTTGGTGATCAACAGCCTGAAGACAGGCGAACACACCGACTGGGCCCTGGCCTCGGTGGTGCTCAAGACCGTGGTGCTCTACGCCATCATGGTCACGGGCGCCATCTGGGAAAAAGTGGTCTTCGGCCAATACCTGTTTGCGCCTGCCTTCTATTGGGAAGACGTGGTCAGCATGGGGGTCATGGTGCTGCACACCGCCTATGTTTGGGCTTGGTGGCAAGGCGCTTGGAGCGCCAACGACTTGCTGTGGTTGGCCTTGGCCGCGTATGGCAGCTACGCCATCAACGCCGCGCAATACATCCGCAAGCTGCGCATGGCGCGGCTGCAAAAACAACCCTCATCCACCTCTTTGCCCGACACGGGCGCACAGGCCAGCACATGAGCACTGTCATCCCGATTCGCGCAGAAACTTCCGCGCAAACCTCCGGCTGCACCGACGTTGTGCCCTTGGTCGAACGCGGCCAACGCGAGGTGTTTTGTGGCCTGACCGGCATCATCTGGTTGCACCGCAAGATCCAAGACGCTTTCTTTTTGGTGGTGGGCTCACGCACTTGCGCCCACCTGATCCAGTCGGCCGCCGGTGTGATGATCTTTGCCGAACCCCGCTTTGGCACCGCCATCATCGACGAACGCGACCTGGCGGGCCTGGCCGATGTGCACGAAGAACTCGACCGCGTGGTCGGCCAGTTGCTGGCCCGCCGCCCCGACATCCGTTTGTTGTTTTTGGTGGGTTCTTGCCCATCTGAAGTCATCAAGCTCGATTTGTCGCGCGCCGCCGAGCGCCAAAACCAGATTCACCACCCCAAGGTGCGCGTGCTCAACTACTCGGGCAGCGGCATCGAAACCACCTTCACCCAAGGCGAAGACGCTTGCTTGGCTGCAATGGTTCCTGGTTTGCCCGCCAGCACCGACACCGCCCCCGCCCTGATGGTGGTGGGCACCTTGGCCGATGTGGTCGAAGACCAGATGCGCAGCCTGTTTGATCGCATGGGTTTGCAAGTCAACTTCTTCCCACCGCGCAACAGCCAGGCCATGCCGGTGGTCGGCCCGAACACCCGTTATTTGTTGGCTCAGCCCTTTTTGGCCGACACCGCCCGCGCTCTGCAATCACGGGGCGCGCAGCATTTGCCTGCGCCGTTTCCGCTGGGTGTGGAGGGCACCACCGCCTGGCTGCAAGCGGCAGCGACCGAGTTGGGTGTGGCCCCCGAGGTGTTTGAACAAGCCACCGCCGCTCCCCGCCAGCGCGCCGAAAAAGCCCTGGCCGTGCAACGCCAGATGCTGCAAGGCCAGCGCATCTTTTTCTTCCCCGACTCGCAGCTCGAAATTCCGCTGGCGCGCTTTGTGCACCGCGAACTGGGCATGGACCTGGTGGAAGTGGGCACGCCCTATTTGCACCGCCAGCACATGGCCGCCGAACTCGCCCTCATGCCCGCAGGCACCCGCATCAGCGAAGGCCAGGACGTGGACCTGCAGCTCGACCGCTGCATCGCCGACGCGCCCGATCTGGTGGTCTGTGGCCTCGGCTTAGCCAACCCGCTCGAAGCGCAAGGCATCACCACCAAGTGGGCCATCGAGTTGGTCTTCACCCCCATTCAGGGCTACGAACAAGCGGCCGATTTGGCCGGCCTGTTCAGCCGCCCCCTCAAACGCCGCCTGAAGCTGGCGGCATAAGCGCAGGAACACCCCATGCAACTGACGCTCTGGACTTACGAAGGACCGCCCCATGTGGGCGCGATGCGCGTGGCCACCGCCATGACCGATGTGCATTACGTGCTGCACGCCCCACAAGGCGACACCTACGCCGACCTGCTGTTCACCATGATCGAGCGCCTGCCGCGCCGCCCGCCGGTGACCTACACCACCTTCCAGGCGCGTGATCTGGGCGGCGACACGGCCGAACTGTTCAAGGATGCAGCACGCCAAGCCATGGCACGCTTCAATCCTGCGGCCATGCTGGTGGGCTCGTCGTGCACCGCCGAGCTGATCCAGGACGACCCGGGTGGCCTGGCCCAAGCCCTGAAGCTGACCATTCCCGTGGTGGCCTTGGAGTTGCCCTCTTACCAGCGCAAGGAAAACTGGGGCGCGAGCGAAACCTTTTACCAACTGTGCCGCCACTTGGTGCACAAGCCTGCCGCTGACAAACCCGCCAAGGCACGCCCCACTTGCAACATCCTCGGCCCCAGCGCCCTGGGTTTTCGCCACCGCGACGACGTCAAAGAAATCACCCAACTGCTGAACCAACTCGGCGTCGATGTCGCCGTGGTCGCGCCTTTGAGCGCGAGCGTCGCCGACGTGCAAAAGCTGGCCGAGGCCGACTTCAACGTGGTGCTTTACCCCGAAATTGGCCTGGCTGCCGCGCAGTGGTTGCAGCGGCAGTTTGACCAGCCTTACACCAAGACCGTGCCACTCGGTAGCCACGCCACACGCGACTTCATCGTCGAAGTCTGCACACTGACCGGCCTGCCCCAGCCCGCACAAGACCCCAGCAACGCGCACGCCCACTGGTACGCCAAGTCGGTCGACTCGACCTACCTGACCGGCAAGCGCGTCTACATTTTTGGCGACGCCACGCATGTGGTGGCCGCAGCCCGCATCGCCAGCCAAGAGATGGGTTTTGAGGTGGTGGGTCTGGGCACATACAGCCGCGAATTTGCCCGCGAAGTGCGCGACTGCGCCAAACGCTACGGCGTCGAAGCCCTGATCACCGACGACTACCTCGAAGTCGAAACCCAGATCAACGCGCTGCAACCCGAGCTGATTTTGGGCACCCAAATGGAACGCCACATCGCCAAGCGCCAAGGCATTCCTTGCGCGGTGATTTCGGCCCCGGTGCATGTGCAGGACTTCCCCGCCCGCTACGCGCCGCAAATGGGTTTTGAAGGCGCGAACGTGCTGTTCGACACCTGGGTGCACCCGTTGATGATGGGCCTGGAAGAACACCTGATCGGCATGTTCCGCGAAGACTTCGAGTTCCATGCCGGTGCTGCGCCCTCGCACTTGGGCAGCACACGGCCTGCGGCAGAGAACGTGGCTCCGGTTGTCGCTGCGCCGATCAGTGCACCCGTCGCAACACCTGTTACAGCCGTTGCTTCACCAACGGCACCCGCACCCACCAACACCCTGACCACCGACAGCGTTCAAAAGGTCGCCGCCCCCGCCCAAGCCGCTTCGAACCAGGCCACCTGGAGCCCCGAAGCCGAAAAGGAGCTGGGCAAGATCCCGTTCTTTGTGCGGGGCAAAGCGCGCCGCAACACCGAGCGATTTGCCCAAGACCAGGGCGTGGCGACCATCACCGTGGAGACGCTCTACGATGCCAAAGCCCACTTCAGCCGGTAAACAGGCCTCATCCAACACACCCCGCATGAGCGTGGTGCTGTTGACCATGGACAGCCACTTGGCCAGCGCCGCCGAGAGCGCGGCCGAGCGCCTGGCGCGCGACCTGCCCGGCCTGCACCTGCAAACCCACAGCGCCTCGGCCTGGCGCGACAGCGACAAGGCCTTGGCCGCGTGCCTGGCCGCCGTGTCGCAGGCCGATCTGGTCATCGTCACCATGCTCTTCATGGAAGACCATTTCCTGCCGGTGCTCGACGCCCTGCAGGCACGCCGCGATCACTGCGACGCCATGGTCTGCATCATGTCGGCCCCGCAAGTCACGCAGCTCACCCGCATGGGCAAGCTGGTCATGGGCCGTGAATCGAGTGGCCTGATGGCCTTGCTCAAAAAGCTGCGCCCCAGCGCCAAGAACAAAGACACCGGTTCTGACACGGGCGCACCGTCCAGCGCCGGAGCCAAACAAATGGCCATGCTGCGCCGCCTGCCCAAGCTGCTGCGCTTCATCCCCGGCACCGCTCAAGACCTGCGCCTGTTTTTCTTGACCATGCGCTACTGGCTGGCGGGCTCTGAGCACAACATCGAGCACTTGGTCAAAACCCTGGTGCACCGCTATGCCCAAGGCCCGCGCGAGCCGCTGCGCGCCTTGGCCCAGCCCGAAGACCCGATCGAATACCCCGAGGTGGGCCTGTACCACCCGCAGATGAAAAGCCGCATCAGCGAACAGCTGAGCGACCTGCCCGGCCACGGCCGCAAAGACCAGCCCGCCGTGGGCCTGTTGTTGTTGCGCTCGTATTTGCTGGCCGGCAATACGGCGCATTACGACGCGGTCATTCATTCACTGCAAGCACGCGGCCTGCGCGTCATCCCCGCCTTTGCCAGCGGGCTGGACGCTCGCCCGGCCATGGACCGTTTCTTCAAACAAGGCACAGGCGCGAAGATCCAATCCTTGGTGTCCCTCACCGGTTTCTCGCTGGTCGGTGGCCCGGCCTACAACGACGCCAGCGCCGCCGAAGTGGCCCTGAGCGAACTCGATGTACCCTACATCGCCGCGCACCCGCTCGAATTTCAATCCATCGAACAATGGGGCGACTCGACCCGTGGCCTGCTGCCCGTGGAAAACACCATCATGGTGGCCATCCCCGAACTCGACGGCTCGATCTTGCCCATGGTCTACGGCGGCCGCCCCGGCCCTGCTGGTGAAACCTGCCACGGCTGCGACAAGCGCTGCACCTTCCCCAGCGGCCCGCGCAGCCAAGACATGTTCACCTGCAGCGAGCGCACCGAGATGCTGACGGCCCGCGTCGAACGCTTGGTGCGGCTGCGCGACAAGCCGCGTGCCGACCGCAAGCTGGCCATCGTGCTGTTCAACTTCCCACCCAACGCGGGCAGCGTGGGCACGGCCGCTTACCTCTCCGTCTTCCAGTCGCTGTTCAACACCTTGCAGCGCTTGTCACTCGAAGGCTACCAAGTCACCTTGCCAGACAGCGTGGACGATTTGCGCAACCGCCTGCTGCACGGCAACGCCAGCCAGTACGGCACGCAGGCCAATGTGCTGCACACCATCGACACCGGCCACCACGTCAAACACGAGCGCTGGTTGAACGAGATCGAAGCGCAGTGGGGCCCTGCCCCCGGCAAACACCTGACCAACGGCCAGTCCATCTTTGTGCTGGGTGCAGACTTTGGCCAGGTGGTGGTCACGGTGCAACCGGGCTTTGGCTACGAAGGCGACCCGATGCGCCTGCTGTTTGAAACCGGCTGCGCCCCCACCCACGCCTTCAGCGCCTTTTACCGCTACATGCGCGACGACTACGCCGCCGACGCGGTGCTGCACTTTGGCACGCACGGCGCGCTCGAATTCATGCCCGGCAAACAAACCGGTCTGTCGGCCCAGTGCTGGCCCGACCGCCTGATCGGCGCACTGCCCAACGTCTACCTGTATGCGGCCAACAACCCGTCGGAAGGCGCATTGGCCAAGCGCCGAGGCGCGGCCACGCTGGTGAGCTACCTTACCCCCTCGCTCACGCACTCGGGCCTGTACAAAGAACTGGTGAGCCTGCAGCAGTCCATCGAGCGTTGGCAACAAATGGGCCCTGACCAAGCGCAAGACCGCGACAGCCTGACCACACTGATCCGCGAACAAGCGCAGAGCATCGACTTGGCCGTTCCAGCAAATCAGGCGGCAGACCCCACCGCCTGGATCGAGCAACTGCAAAACCAGCTGCTGGAACTCGAATACGCCCTGATCCCCGAAGGGCTGCACGTCATGGGCCAGGCCCCCACCCGCGAGCAGCGCTTGGGCACCCTCAAAGTCATGGCCGACGCCATGGGCCTGACCGGCGCTCAAAATGCCAGCTTGATGGAAGCCTTGGTCGACGGTGCGAGCGAAGTGCAATTGAACAAGCAGTTCAGCACCGAGCTGCCCGCTGGCGACAAAGCCCAAGCCGAGACCCTGCGCCAGCTGGTGCGCAGCAACCGCCTGCTGGGCGAAGACCACGAAATGCAAGGCCTGATGCGCGCACTCGACGGCCGCTACTTGCAACCCGCCCCCGGCGGCGACCTGATCCGCAACGCCAACGTCTTGCCCACCGGGCGCAACCTGCACGGCCTCGACCCCTTCCGCATGCCCTCGGCCTTTGCGGTGCGCGATGGCATGCGCCAAGCCGACAAACTGCTGGCCCGTTACCAGCAAGACCACCAAGCCCTGCCCGAGACCGTGGCCATGGTGCTGTGGGGCACGGACAACCTCAAGACCGAAGGCAGCCCCATGGCGCAAGCCCTGGCCTTGATGGGCGCCGCCCCCCGCTTTGACAGCTACGGCCGCTTGGCTGGCGCGCAGCTGATTCCTTTGGCCGAGTTGGGTCGCCCGCGCATCGACGTGGTCATCACCTTGTCCGGCATCTTCCGCGACCTGCTGCCCATGCAAATCCGCTTGCTGGCCGAAGCCGCGTTTTTGGCCGCCAGCGCCGATGAACCACTTGATCAAAACTTTGTGCGCCAGCATGCCCTGGCCTACCTGGCCGAGCACGAAGGCAGCAACATGGAATGCGCCGCGCTGCGCGTGTTTGGCAACACCGAAGGCGCTTACGGCGCCAACGTGAACCAACTGATCGACAGCAGCTGCTGGGAAAACGAAAACGAGCTGGGCGACGCCTTCACCCAGCGCAAAGGTTTTGCCTACGGACGCGAAGGCCGCCCGGTGCGCAACACCTCGGTGCTGCAAAGCGCGCTGGCCAGTGTCTCGCTGACCTACCAAAACCTGGATTCGGTCGAGCTGGGCGTGACCAGCATCGACACCTACTTCGACACTCTGGGTGGCATCAGCCGCGCCGTGCTGCAGGCCAAGCACCAGCGCGACGGCAACGCCGCCGAAGCCCCGCCTGTGTTCATCGGCGACCAAACCCAAGGCGAAGGCGTGGTGCGCAGCCTGACCGAGCAAGTGGCCCTGGAAACCCGCAGCCGCATGCTCAACCCCAAGTGGCACGAAAGCATGTTGCAGCACGGCTACGAAGGTGTGCGCCAGATCGAAGCGCACCTGACCAACACCATGGGCTGGTCGGCCACCACAGGGCAAGTGCAGCCTTGGGTCTACCAACAGCTGGCCCAGACCTTTGTGCTGGACCCCGCCATGCGCGAGCGCATGGCCCAGCTCAACCCCACCGCATCGGCCAAAGTGGCCAACCGCCTGCTGGAGGCCACCCGCCGCCAGTACTGGCAACCCGACGCCGAGACCATGACAGCCCTGCTGCGTGCCGGTGAAGAACTTGAAGACCGCCTTGAAGGCATACAAGAAGGACTCCCAGCATGATCGAAACCACCAGCATCCCCGTGAACAGCATCCAGAGGGTACGCGGCGCAGACGGCGAAGGCAGCGTGCAGTTCCAGATGGACCCCACCGTCAAGATCGGCACCGCCAAGGTGTTTGCGGTCTACGGCAAGGGCGGCATTGGCAAGAGCACCACGTCTTCCAACCTGTCGGTGGCCTTCAGCAAGCTGGGCAAGCGCGTGCTGCAAATCGGCTGCGACCCCAAGCACGATTCCACCTTCACCCTGACCAAAAAACTCATGCCCACCGTGATCGACGCGCTCGAAACGGTGGACTTCCACGCCGAAGAGCTGCGCCTCGATGACTTCGTCTTCAAAGGCTACAACGGCGTGATGTGCGTGGAAGCCGGTGGCCCGCCTGCGGGCACCGGCTGCGGCGGTTATGTGGTCGGCCAGACCGTGAAACTGCTGAAAGAACATCACCTGCTCGAAGACACCGACGTGGTGATTTTTGACGTGCTGGGCGATGTGGTGTGTGGCGGTTTTGCCGCACCGCTGCAACACGCCGACCGCGCCTTGATCGTGACCGCCAACGACTTTGACTCCATCTTCGCGATGAACCGCATCGTCCAAGCCATCGGGGCCAAAGCCAAGAACTACAACGTCCGTTTGGGCGGTGTGATCGCCAACCGCAGCGATGCGACCGACCAAATCGACAAGTACAACGCGGTCACCGGTCTCAAAACCATGGCGCACTTCCCCATGCTCGACGAGATCCGCAAGAGCCGTTTGCAAAAGTGCACCTTGTTTGAGCTGGAGCCCACACCCGCCGTCAAAGCCGTGCAAGACGAGTACATGCGCCTGGCCGCCGCGCTGTGGCTGGGGGCCGACCCGCTGCCGTCCATCCCCATGAAAGACCGCGACATTTTTGACCTGCTGGGTTTTGACTGAACCGCACACCAAAACACGCACCGAAAGAACGTCATGAACAGCACCACCGCCTACGAACAACGCCGCAGCCAGATCGAGCACTACTTTGACCGCACCGCGGCCGATGCCTGGGCCCGACTGACCTCGAACGAGCCGGTGGGCCGCATCCGCGCCACCGTGCGCGCCGGGCGCGACACCATGCGCGAAACCCTGCTGTCTTGGTTGCCACAAGACCTGCGCGGCCTGCGCGTGCTGGACGCCGGTTGTGGCACCGGTGCACTGGCCCTGCAAGCGGCACTGCGCGGGGCCGAAGTGGTGGCGATTGATTTGTCACCCACCCTGGTCAAGCTCGCCGCCGAGCGCATGGCCGCAGAACACCCCACCCTGCCCGGCTCGGTGGAATTCATGTCAGGCGACATGCTCAGCCCCGACTTGGGTCACTTTGACCATGTGGTCTGCATGGACTCGCTGATCCACTACGACAGCGACCAAATCGCCGAAGCGCTGGCCGGTTTGGCCCAGCGCACGCGTGGCTCCATGGCCTTCACGTTTGCGCCGCGCACACCGCTCTTGGCCCTGATGCACAGCGCGGGCCGCCTGTTTCCGCGCAGCGACCGCTCGCCGTCGTTGTCGCCCGTGGCGCATGCCGACTTGCTGCAACGCATGCAAAACCACATGGATTTGCAGGGCTGGCAAGGCGCACGCATGCAGCGCGTGGCCAGCGGCTTTTACACCTCTCAAGCCTGGGAGTGGACCCGCTCATGAAACTGCGCGTCCCCATGCCCCGCTGGTTCACGGCTTACGGCACGCGCTTCATGCCGTTTGCCGATGCGGCTTCGCCTGAGCTGCCGATGGCGCGCTTGCTGCGCCTGTCGCTGTTCCAGGTGGTGATCGGCATGGTGACGGCACTGCTGGTGGGCACACTCAACCGGGTCATGATTGTGGAACTGCAAGTGCCCGCTTGGTGGGTGGCACTGGCAGTCGCTATTCCCATGGTGTTTGCGCCGCTGCGCACCCTGATCGGTTACCGCAGCGACACGCACCCCTCAGCGTTGGGTCTGCGCCGCATTCCGTATTTGTGGACCGGCACCTTGCTGCTGTTTGGCGGCCTGTCCATCATGCCGTTTGCCTTGTTGCTGCTGTCCGAACCCGAAGCCGCCAATCTGTGGGTCGGCCAGTTGGGCGCATGCCTGGCTTTTGTTTTGGTGGGCGCGGGCATCCAGGTCACACAAACCGCTGGCATGGCGCTGGCGCACGATTTGGCCAGCGACGACAAGCGCCCCCGCGTGGTGGCCTTGCTCTACAGCATGCTGCTGGTGGGCATGATCGCCAGCAGCGCGGTGTTCGGCCTGGTGCTCAGCGACTTCAGCCCGCAAAAACTCATTCAGCTGGTGCAAGGCTGCGCTGTCATGGTGGCGGTGATGAATCTCGCCTCACTGTGGAAACAAGAGGCCCGAAGTGCCAAGCGTGGCCGCCGCGAAGCCGGTGGCTTTGCGAGCAGCTGGCGTGACCTCATGGCCCAGCCGCAGATGCGCCGCTTCTTGTGGACCTTGGGCTTGGGCACCTTCGCCTTCAACATGCAAGACATCGTGCTGGAGCCGTATGCGGCCGAGATTTTGAAGCTCGACGTGGGCGCCACCAGCGCCCTCACGGCTTTGAGTGCCGGTGGTGCTTTGCTGGCCTTCCTCGTGTCAGCCCGCTGGTTGTCCGGCGGCATGCACGCCTGCCGCCTGGCCAGCCTGGGTGTGCTGCTGGGCTTGCCCGCGTTTGCGATGGTGATTTTTTCAGGGCCTCTCGAAGCGGCTTGGATGTTCCGCATCGGCGTGGGCCTGATCGGTTTCAGCGGCGGTTTGTTTTCGGTGGGCATGCTGGTCACGGCCATGGGCATGGCGGCAGACGGCAGCCCCCTTGGCCACTTGGGCGGTCTGGTCATCGGCACCTGGGGCGCGGTGCAAGCCACCAGCGCGGGCGCGGCCATGGCGCTGGGCGGGGCTTTGCGCGACGGCGTGTCGGTGCTGGCCATGTCAGGGGCTTTGGGCGAGGTGTTGGTCACGCCCATCACCGCTTACAGCTTCGTCTATCACCTGGAAATGTATTTGTTGTTTGTTGTGCTAGTGGCCCTGGGGCCCATGCTGCGTGCGAGCCGCTTGGCCGCACGGGCAGAGCCCCACCAAACCGGCACCCCCCAACCCTTTGGCCTGGCGCAACTGCCGGGCTGATGCACCGATTTTTTGAAGGAGACAGCCATGGAAACAGGCGCAATCACACAGTACATCGATGTGGCCCAAATCGTTTTGTACATGTTCTGGGCATTCTTTGCGGGGCTGATTTATTACCTCTTGCGTGAGAACCACCGCGAGGGTTACCCCATGGATTCGGGCCGCGACAACGGCCCCAAGATCGAAGGCTGGCCACCCGTGCCCGAGCCCAAGACCTTCAAGACACAAGACGGTCACACCTATTTGTCGCCCGATTTGGCACGCCCAGATGGTGAGTACAGCGCTCAGCCCATACACGGCTGGAATGGCGCGCCGCTGGAGCCCGTGGGCGACCCGCTGTTGGCGGGCGTTGGCCCCGGTGCTTGGGCCATGCGTGCCGACATCCCCGACGCAGACCCGCACGGTCACCCCAAAATCGTGCCCCTGCGCGTGGCGGCTGACCACTCTGTGGCCAAAAAAGACGTGGACCCGCGTGGTTTGCCCGTCTGGGGCGCGGACAAGGTTGTGGCCGGCACCGTGGTGGACCTGTGGGTCGACCGCATGGAGATGATGTTCCGTTACGCCGAAGTGCAGCTGGCAGGCTCCGACAAACGCGTGCTGCTGCCCATGACCTTTGCACGCATCAAGAAAGACGGCACCCATGTGCAGGCGATTTTGGGCCACCAGTTTGTGAACGTGCCGCAAACCAAATCGAACGAGCAGATCACCTTGCTCGAAGAAGAAAAAATCACCGCCTATTACGGCGCGGGCACCTTGTACGCCACCCCTGAGCGTCAGGAACCCATCATATGAAAGCCACCCACGAACACGAGTGGGAAGCCGCCCCCGGCCTGCCCAGCGCCCTGCCCCCGGGCGAGCGCGTGGTCTGGCAGGGCGCACCCGATTGGAAACGCTTGGCCATCCATGCCTTCCATGTGCGCAAGATCGCGCTGTACTTCGCGCTCATGCTCGCGGTGCAGGCCATCAACCTGACGGCACCCGAGGGACGGGTGGATTGGAAACCTCTGGTCGTGGCCGCGAGCCTCTACGCCCTGGCCTTGGCCCTGCTCTTGGGCACGGCCTGGATGTCGGCACGCAGCACGCTCTACACCCTCACCAACAAGCGTGTGGTCATGCGCATTGGCATCGTGCTCACGCTGACCTTCAACCTGCCCTTCAAACGCATCGCGGGGGCATCACTCAAGACCCAAGGCGCGGGCACGGGCGACATCGCGCTGGCTTTGCACCCCGAAGACCGCATCGGCTGGGTTCACCTGTGGCCGCACCAACGCGCTTGGCATGTGACACAGCCCCAACCCACGTTGCGCTGCGTGCCTGACAGCCAACAAGTCGGCGAGCAACTGCTGAACCTGTGGCGTGCCGAACGTGCGGGTCAAAGCCTGCACTTGGGCGATTCGCCTGCAACGGCCTCGGTCAATCAGCCCCACACACCCAACCACGGCATGCTGGCATGAGCACCCTGCCCCAACACGACTGGCAGCGCAACCACCAAGCCCCACAGACCCAGGGCCTGAACCGGCCCATGGCCTGGATCGGCGTGATGCTGCTGGCCATGCTGGTGGCCGTGGGCCTGGCCCGCTGGTCAGGCTTGGACCCACGCACCCCTGACGCTGCGGTGCAGTGGCAGCGCGACCTGCAGTTTCGCGACGTGGCCGGTGGCGACATCGCCGTGCTGGACCACCGAACCGGCCAGCAAGTGGCACGTTTCAGTGGTGAGCAAGGCTTTTTGCGCAGCACCTTGCGGGCACTGGCCCGTGAACGCCACCGCGAAAGCCTCAGTGGCGACGCCCCCTTTTTGTTGATCGGCCGCACCGATGGCCGCATGACCCTGCAAGACCCCAGCACCGGCCAGCGCATTGACTTGGAGTCCTTTGGCCCCAGCAACGCTGCGGTGTTCGCCAGTCTCAGACTGGCAGGGCAAAACCCCACGCCCATCAAAACCTCGTCGGCCAACACGCCCCGCTGAACCTGATTGAACCCACACCGGAGAACACCATGACCGCCACCGCTGTCCACACCATCGAAACCGCAGCAGACGCCAACAAAAAGGCCGTGCACGACGACATGATCAGCCCGCGTTTTTACACCACCGACTTTGCTGTGATGGACCGCATCAACATCGAGCCGGTGCGTGCCGAGTGGGACAAGATGATGGCCGAATACGAGGGCGACAACAACCACGACCACTTTCAACGCGACGAGGCGTTTGCAGGCGAAGTGGCCGCGGGCATGGCCAGCCTCTCGCCCGAGATGCGCCAGGAGTTCATGGACTTTTTGGTCAGCTCCCTCACATCGGAGTTTTCCGGATGTGTGCTCTACAACGAGATCCGCAAGAACGTCACCAACCCCGACATCAAGCAGCTGATGACCTACTTGGCCCGTGACGAATCGCGCCATGCAGGCTTCATCAACCTGTCGCTGCGCGACTTCAATCTGGGCATCGACCTGGGCAACTTGAAGCGCACCAAGAAGTACACCTTCTTCAAGCCCAAATACATTTACTACGCCACCTACCTGTCCGAAAAAATCGGCTACGCACGCTACATCACCATCTTCCGCCAGCTCGAAAAGCACCCCGAAAAACGCTTTCACCCCATCTTTCGCTGGTTCGAGCTGTGGTGCAACGACGAGTTCCGCCATGGCGAATCGTTTGCGCTGATCATGCGGGCCAACCCCAAGTTGCTTAGCGGCGGCAACAAGCTCTGGATTCGCTTTTTCTTGCTGGCCGTGTACGCCACCATGTACGTGCGCGACCACACCCGCCCCATGCTGCACGAAGCCATGGGCCTGGATTCGAGTGAATACGACTACCAGGTGTTCCGCATCACCACCGAGATCACCAAGCAGGTCTTCCCTCTGGCCTTGGACACCGACAACCCTGACTTCCGCCGGGGCCTGGAGCGCCTGTTTGCCCTGTCACAAGCCATGGCCAAAGCCAAGGCCCGGGGCGGAGTCGTCGGCAAACTGCAGCAAGGCGTGTGCGCCGTCAAAGCCGCCGCCACCTTTGCCCGCCTGTACTTCATGCCCGTGATTCAACAAGACCTGTCGCCTCAGGTCCGCATGGAACCGGCATGGTGACTGAAGTCGTTTGGGCCTGCGTGTTCACGGCCCTGAGCTGGTGGCTCGGCACGGGCGTGATCTTGTGGCTTGACCGCTTGCCTGCACGCAGCTTCCGTTTCAGCCTGGCGGGCTGGACGGTGCTGTTGGCTTTGAGTTTTTGGGGCGTGGCCCACAGCATGAAAGAGGTCAGCGTGTTCAACGCTTACCTCGCCTTTGGCAGCGTGATTGTGATGTGGGGCTGGCACGAGCTGGCTTTTTTGACCGGCTGGATCACCGGCCCACGCAAAATCCCATTAGATCCCGGCACCACGGGTTGGCCTCGTTTTGTGCAATCGGTGCAGGTCATGCTCTACCACGAGCTGGGCTTGCTGGCCAACTTTGCCGTGCTCTGGTGGATGCAAGAGCGTCAGCCCAGCCATGTGGCCATTTGCACCTTTGCGCTGCTGTGGTGCATGCGCCTGTCGGCCAAAATGAATTTGTTTTTTGGCGTGCCACAAAACGGCGCGCAATACCTGCCTGATCACCTCAAGTACCTCGCCAGTTATTTCCGAACCACCAGCGGCATGTCGCTGTGGTTTGTGCTGTCGATGGGCGTGGCCATGGGCACCTGGTTCTGGCTGGTCTGGCTCGCCCAGCAGGGCGCCGTGGCCATCACCACCGGCTGGGTCATGCTGGCCACTTTGCTGGGCCTCGCGATCGTTGAACACGTCATCATGATTTTTCCTTGGCCACTGGAGCGGCTGTGGGGTTGGGCCATGGGCCAGACCCGCAAACCGGCTTTGACCACACCCCCTTGAAGGCCACCATGAACACCACCACCCATGCTTACCGCACCGAAGGTTTCGGCATCCCCGTCTCGCCGCAAGGCCCAGAGCTGGGCAACCCGTCCAAGCTGCGCCAGCGTCCGGTGGCGGTGGTCATTGGCAGCGGCTTTGGCGGGCTGGCCGCAGCGATCCGCCTGAGCGTCAAAGGCTATGAGGTCAAAGTCTTTGAAAAACTCGACGCCCCCGGTGGCCGCGCTTATGTGCACCACCAGGACGGCTTCACCTTTGATGCGGGCCCCACCATCATCACCGCGCCCTTTTTGCTCGAAGAGCTGTGGGCGCTGTGCGGCAAAAGCTTTGCGGACGACGTGAAGCTGGTCGCCATGGACCCGTTTTACCGCGTGCGTTTTTCAGACGGAACTTGGTTCGACTACAACGGCGACCCCGAGCACATGCGGGCCGAAGTGGCGCGCTTTGAGCCCTCAGACTTGGCGGGGTACGAGCGCTTTTTGGAAGAAGCCGAGCGCTGCAAAACCCTGGGTTTTGAAGGCATGGGCGACATGGCCTTTGACAAGGTCAGCGACCTGATGGCCGCCATCCCCGACTTCTTGCGCATGGGCGCTTGGCGCAGCCTGTACAGCCTGGTGGCCAAACACATGCGCAATGACAAGCTGCGCATCGTGATGAGCTTTCACCCGCTGTTGATCGGTGGCAACCCCTTTGCCGTGACCTGCGCCTACGCCCTCATCAACTCGTTGGAACGCACTTGGGGCGTGCACTCGGCCATGGGCGGCACCGGGGCGATTGTGAAAGGTCTGGTCGGCCTGCTGCAAGAACGCGGCGTGCCGCTGCGTTGCAACGCACCCGTCACACAAATCCGTATTGAAAACGGCCGCGCCTGCGGCGTCGAATTGCAAAACGGTGAGTTCGTGCCCGCCGATATCGTGGTGAGCAACGGCGACACCGCCTGGACCTACAAAAACCTGGTCGCGCCTGAGCACCGCCGCGTGTGGACCGACCGCAAGATCGCCAACGGCAAATACTCCATGGGTTTGTTTGTCTGGTACTTCGGCACCTCGCGCCAATACAAAGACGTGCCGCACCACATGATGGTGCTGGGCCCGCGCTACAAAGGCCTGCTGCAAGACATCTTCAACAAGCACAAATTGGCCGAGGACTTTAGCCTGTATCTGCACCGCCCCACCGCCACCGACCCTTCGTTGGCACCGGAAGGCTGCGACACCTTTTATGTGCTCTCGCCCGTGCCGCATCTGGACAGCGGCACCGACTGGCCCGCCTTTGCCGAAACCTACCGCGCCGCCATTGCCGAGAGCCTGGAAGCCAGCGTGTTGCCCGGTCTGCGCGACTGCATCGTGACCAGCAAGGTCAGCACACCGCAGGATTTTCAGGACAACTTGTGGTCCTACAAAGGCGCAGGCTTTGGCCTGGAGCCGCTGTTGCTGCAAAGCGCCTGGTTCCGCCCCCACAACCGCAGCGAGGATGTGCCCGGCCTGTTTGTGGTGGGTGCCAGCACGCACCCGGGCGCGGGCGTTCCCGGTGTGCTCATGTCAGCCAAAGCTTTAGAAACGGTGGTCCCCCATGTCAAGGTATGAACGCGATGCCCCCGTGGCCAACTCGGAGCTGAACTTCGACTCGAACGACCTGCAAGCCTGCGTGGCCATGATGCAAGGCGGCTCCAAAACCTTTTTTGCCGCCAGCCGTTTGTTGCCGCCTCGCGTCCGCATCGCGGCCATCGCCTTGTATGCGTTTTGCCGTGTGGCCGACGATTTGGTGGACGAAGCGGCAGCAGGCGATACCCCGCTCGATGTGTTGCAGACACGGCTGGACGCGATTTATGCCGGCACCCCCAGCGACCACGTCGAAGACCACGCCCTGAGCTTGGTGGTGCAGCAATACAAACTGCCACGCCATTTGCTGGACGCCCTCATTGAAGGCTTTGCCTGGGATGCCGGTGGCCGCACCTATGACAGCATTGAAGACCTGCACGCCTATGGCGCCCGTGTAGCGGGCAGCGTGGGCGCGATGATGAGCTGGATCATGGGCCCGCAAAGCATGGACACCCTGGCCCGCGCCTGCGAGTTGGGGGTGGCCATGCAGCTCACCAACATTGCCCGCGACGTGGGGCACGACGCCAGCATTGGCCGCCTGTACCTGCCGCGTCGCTGGCTGATCGAGGCCGGTGTTCAGCCCGAGGCCTGGATGGCCCAGCCTACGTTCACACCCGCCATCGCCGTTGTGGTGGCGCGTTTGCTGGACGAGGCGGACCGCCTCTACAAGCAGGCCCACTCGGGCATCGCCGCCCTGCCGCCCGACTGCCGCGCCGCCATTTGTGCGGCCAGCATGATCTATGCCGAAATTGGCCACCAGCTGCGCCGCGAAGGCCTGGACTCGGTGAACAAGCGCACCGTGGTCAGCACCACACGCAAACTCATGCTGTTGGCCAGCGCCTGGACTCAGGTGCACTGGATCCGTGTGAGCGAGCACAGCCCCGAGCCACTGGCCGCCATTGTGGGCCTGGTGCAGGGTTGCCGCGATGCGACCCAACAAACCGGCAACAAAGCGTATTTTCCAAACCGCGCCATGCCCCAGCGCGTGGCCTGGATGCTGGACTTGTTTGAGCGACGCGAAAACGAGCGCCTGGACCGCAACGCCATGAAACAAAACTGATGAGAAAGAACCCATGAGAGTTCGCAGCCACCGCATCAATGTGCGACTTCTGTACGTCAGCCGGGCAGCGGGGCCTCAAACCACCACGATGACCACCACCATCTTGCAACAAGCCCACCAAAACAACCCGGACATGGGCATCACGGGTGTGCTGTGCCAAGGACAAGGTTTTTTCTTTCAAGTGCTCGAAGGCGAACGCGGCCGTGTCAACGCCCTGTACCGCCGCATCTGTGCCGACACACGACACCAAGACGTGGAACTGCGCCACTACGAAGAGATCAACGAACGGCGCTTTGGCGAATGGTCCATGGCACTTGTGCACCTGTCGGTCGACGACCCCATGGTCAGACTGCAACACCCAGACTTCGACCCCTACTCGGCCCCAGGCCCACAGGTGATGCAACAAATGCTCGACTTGCTCGAAACCGGACACCCCATCCGCTTGCCTGCCAGCAAAGCTTGATGTAAGTGCCCCGCCCTCCGGGCGATGGGTAGTGGTCTGCGAGGCTTTTCGCGACGAGGGCGTCGCTCCTACAAGGGTAAATGCCCTGCATGTTGTAGGAGCCCCGCCCCCGGGGCGATGGATGGTGGTCTGCGAGGCTTTTCGCGACCAGGGCGTCGCTCCTACAAGGGAAGAACACGCATTTTGTAGGAGCCCCGCCCCCGGGGCGATGGGTGGTGGTCTGCGAAGGTTATCGCGACGAGGGCGTCGCTCCTACAAGGGAAATGCCCTGCATGTTGTAGGAGCCCCGCCCTCGGGGCGATGGATGGTGGTCTGCGAAGGTTATCGCGACGAGGGCGTCGCTCCTACTTGGGTAGACCCCGCATTTTGTAAGACCCCGCCCAATACCAGAACCCGGATTTTGTGGGGCCACGCCCCCGAGGCGATGGGTTCATGTCTGTCCGATTTTTCAAAATTTTTCAGCCGTGCATTTCTCGGTCAACGCCAAGGGCGTGTTCCAAGCCCATCAACCAAAGGGGCAGACCCCACAAAAAAATCAATGCCTCGAATACCGTTCAAGACTTCAATGGGCCGGATCAATCCAAAAATTCTTAGGGTCACCTTCTGGTGTCCATTGAATTTTCCCCGCAGCCTGCGAGACAAATTTGAACACAGTGCTTGGGCAAGGTTTGAACGCCGATCCAAGCCCATTCGCCACCCCCCTCTTGGCGAATTCGCCGCATCAACCCAACCCAACTTCCGCACTGACAGCCCATCAAACACCGCCCCCAGCCCCAAGTGCACGCCGCACAGGTCAGCCACCACGGTGGCTGCCCAGTCAAAGTCGGCCTACTTGTGCTCGGGGGATCCGTCGGTGTCTGACACGGTCAAGATGTCACGCAAATTGTTGATTCAGTGGTCAGCAAAGGCCTCCGTTTGTAAAAACGCTTATCTGCACTTTGCAAAGACCATCACCTTTAAGGGGCACCCAAATTCCCAAATTGACGAGGCAGTATTCCCAAATGTGCGACAGAAAAAAGCCACCGAACCCACCATCAAACGTGAATTTGGAGGCTGCAATCAGGTCGCAGATTTGACCTGCTTTCGAGGCTGCAAAGGGGTGCCCATGGCGCGTGCTACACCAAAAACACCATGCCCGCTTTCAAGGTGGCCCGTTGCGTCGTGATCAAGTGGTCCAAACGTTCGTCCACTGCGGCGGCTATTCTTTGCGTGGAGCGTCCAAAACCCAGCATCTCGATGGCGGCACCTGCAGCGTCTTGCCTGCTGAGTGAAAAACCCAAGCGCAAAGACTCGAGCAAAGCGGCGTCTATCTCCTCAGGGGCCACCCATTCGATTTTGCGCTCGGCGCTGGGCCAAGCAGAGCGGTCGCGCACCACAAAATCAAACTTGCCCGGCTCATACAAAAATTCGCCCCGCAATTCCACCCACTGACGGCGCTGACCTTCGTTGACGGCATCCTGCACCGACGAAGCGATTCGAGCCCCGGCCCGCACAATGCCAAACGCCTCCATCAAGCGGCGCGTGACCTCGGCCAAGTGCACAGGCCCCTCAACGCTCACCACCTTGGCCATCATTTGGCCCAGCGCTGCAGCGCCCACCTGGTGCATCTGCACATCCAGCACAGATGGCAGCTGAGCCTTCAGATACGGCACGGCAAAACTCGAAGCGGCGGGCGCTTCCGTGCTGTCCCGTGCAATCACATGCGGCACCGCGGCGGGCATGCTGGTTTGCAGGGGCTGTTCTTGGTCGGCCGCCAATTGGGCCGCCTCAATCGCGGCCACAACCCGCTCAATTTCTTGCTGACGGTTGCGGAACCAGTCTGTGCTCCAGATACGGTGGAACGTCCAACCCAAACCTTCGAGCACAGCCTGGCGCAAACGGTCACGGTCGCGGGCGGAATGGGAGCTGTGATAGGCCGCACCATCGCACTCAATGGCCAACAGATAACGGCCCGGCAAATCCGGATGACGGACCGCCATGTCAATGAAATAACCCGCTGTCCCGACCTGCGGCTCGACGTTGTAGCCCAAGGAACGCAGGGCGGACAGCACCTCGGACTCGAAGGGCGAATCCACACCCCGCCCTGTTTCCTGAGCCACTTCCAGCTCACGCGTTTCCGCAAATTTCAAAAAGTTTTTCAGGGCACGCACACCGTGCTTGGCCGTTGCATCCAGCTCCAGTTCATCGGCCTTGAAGTTGCTGAAGACCCGCATCACCATCTTGGCCCGGGTGATCAACACATTCAGACGGCGGTGCCCGCCGTCCTTGTTCAGCGGCCCAAACTCTTTGGCCACCCGGCCCGACTCGTTGCGCCCGTAGCCCACGCTGATAAAAATCGAATCGCGCTCATCGCCTTGGATGTTCTCCAGGTTTTTGACAAAGAACGGCTCGTTCGGATGGCGAGAGAAAAAGGCCTCGGCCTCGGGTGTTTTGCGACGCAGCAACTCCACCTCGACACTGATCAAGTCGCGCTGCGCCACGCTGAAAGCGGCCACGCCCAGCGTCATGTGTGGCTGGCTCAGTGCATGCGCCATCACGGCTTGCGCCACGGCCTTGGCCTCTTCCTTGTTGGTGCGGGTGCGGCCCCGGTCGTACACCGTTTCAGGCAAATGCGTCAGGTGAATGCCACTGGCCAATGCGTTGGTGCCCGCACTCGGGAAAATCACCAGCTTGCTCTCGTAAAACTCGGCATTGGACACCGCGATCAAAGACTCGTGTCGGCTGCGGTAATGCCAGCGCAAGTAACGCTCTGGGCAACCGGCCACCTTGCACAGACTCAAAATGCTCTCAATGTCGGCGGTGCTGCTCTCTTCGTCGTCCAGATCCATCTCGCGCCCAAAAAAATCAGTCGGCGGCATTTGACGGTCGTCCCCCACCACCACCAACTGCTTGCCCCGCATGATGGCCCCGAACGCGTCCACCGCCTTGACCTGCGAGGCTTCGTCAAAGATCACCACATCAAATGACATCTTGCCCGGCGGCAAAAAATTGGCAATCGACATCGGGCTCATCATGAACACGGGTTTGATCTGCTGAATGGCCCGGCCCGCTTGCGCCATCAACTGCCGAATGGGCAAATGTTTGCGCTTTTTGTTGAGCTCGGTGCGCAAAACGGCCATCTCTCCGGGCTGCCCCAAGCTTGGCTTTCGGGCCCAAACCTGTGCAGCCAACTGCGTTTGCGCATGCTGCATGGACGCCAAGTCCAAGGCCCTGAAACGCTCAATTTGGTGTTCGTGCTGAATGCGGTCAAAGCGCTGCAGTAAAGGCTCGCTCGCATACACCCCCTGAATCAAGCCCGAATACCAAGTCAGATCCAACAAGGCCGTGATCTGCTCCGCCTGCTCGCAGCGGACCGCCCAATCTGCAAATGCGCCCAGCGTGGCCTCGCGCACCTGCCCTGCCAAAGCATTGAATCGGGCCACCTGGTACAGATCGGCCAGCGAGGCTTGCCACTTCTGCAATTGCGCCGCCAAGTCCGGCAAAGGCGTGGTCTGCAAATCTGCACCCACCCCTGCGGCCACCCCTTCAGACGCCAGCCCCAAGGTGACGCGCACCTGGCCCAACACCCCCTGCAACTGCGCTGTGCCCGCTTGCACCTCCTCGGCCATCGCCCCCAAACCCGCCGCATCGGCATGACCCGCCAAAAAGTCCACAATGCCCGCTGGCAAAGTGCCTCGCCCCAAATCGTCGTGCAACACCATCACCCATTCGGTGATGCGCTGCAGCACCGGCCAATCGGACTGCACCCCCTGCCACTGCGCACCCAGCAAAGCCTGGCCCAAACCCTGGTGCTGGTCGAACACCTTTTGATGCTGCTGGTACGCCAGCACCGCATCCACCATGGCCAACATCTCGGGCACGGCCTTGGGCAACTCTGTTTTGGCCAACGCTTGAAGCTGCCCTTTGGCCGCCCTGAACTCGCTCGACAAAAAGCGCCACCATTTGCTGCCGTGGCTGAGCAAGGCCTGCCGCACAGACAACAAATCCTTTTCCCAGGCCAGATCGATCAAGCGCGGCGCAAACGCCGAATGCAATTGGCTCATCGCCTGCCCAGCCGCCAACAGGGCGCGCAAAGCATCGCGGCGCAACTGCCAGTCTTGCGTCGACAAATGCACCCCTGTCAGCTTCGGCGCCTCTTGCGCCCGGCGAGCTGCACGGCACACCACGGCCATGTCCTGGAGCGTGGCCGGTTGGCCCAGCATCAGGCGCTGCGACAAAGCCGTCGCATGGGCCTGCAGCGCTTGAACATGCGAAAGCGCCTGCGCCAAGGCCACGGCGGCTTCATTTTCTTCAATGGGCGTGAGGTAAGTGCGCTCCGATCCCCAAAAAGGATTGCCATCCGGCCGGCCCATGGCCTTGACCTGCAGCGCCAGCGCCTGCAACTTTTCACGCTGTGTATGGAAATGGTCTTGCGTCCACGCCGCCATGGGTGCAAACGCCAAAGGTGACAACATCGGCCACTCACGCTTGCAGCGCAGGTAATGCCCCAGCACCACCAAAAAAGGCAAGCCACTCGCGCCCACATTGGCGCTGACCGCATCGCAATACCGGTTGAGCTGCTCCTGCACCACGCGCAGGCTCTCGATGTCACGCTGGCCACTGTCGTTCAAGGGCTTGCCCTGCTCCAACGAGCGCCGCAGCTCAGCCAGCACCGACGTCTTGGTGGCGCGTTGGCTGTGCAGCTCCAAAACCGCATCGCCCAAATGGCACTCGTCCAAGCGACGCTTGACCACCTCCAACGCCGCCATTTTTTCTGACACAAACAAAACCGACTTGCCCTGGCTGGTCAGCTCGGCGATCAAGTTGGTGATGGTCTGCGACTTGCCCGTGCCCGGCGGCCCCTGAATCACTAGGTTGGAGCCCGCCCGCACCTCCAAAATCGCCTGCGTCTGGCTGCTGTCTGCATCCTTGACGAAATGCACCTCGCCCGGCGCAATCACCGTGTCAATGCGTACATCCTCGTCAAACGCCGCTTGTGCATCGCCAAAGCCCTGCCCCATCAAGCGCCCGATCAGCGGGTGACTGGCGGGCGCACTGTCAGCGGGCCAGCTTTGCGGGTCCAAATCCTTGAACATCAAGAACTTGCCGAATGAGAAAAACCCCAACACCATGTCGTCGGGCTGCACAGACCAGCGCGGCTGGGGGCCCAAGGCACTTTGCACATCCGCCATGTAGCGCTGCAATGCCGCCACATCCATCTCGGCCTCGGGGTCTACCTCGGGCAGTTGAATCCCGAAATCGCTGCGCATCTTGGCGGCCAGCGACAAATTGAACACCAAGTCGTCCCCGGTGTAAGCGGCCCTGTAACGGTCTTGTGCAGACGCCCGCTCCAGCCTGACCGGCACCAGCACCAAGGGCGCACGCCGTGCCTCGGAGGCGCTTTCGCTTTCGTACCAATGCAAAAAACCTACCGCCAGAAACAAGATGTTGACGCCTTGCTCCTCCACAAAAGTCTTGGCCTCAGCCTGCATCTTGAGCAGCTGCAAAAACAGGCGCTCAGACTCCAGCGCGGTTTGCAACATCTGCGCGGGCGCACGACGCGTGCTGCCCGCACCCTCAGTGGCCACATCGGGTGCAGCTACCGGGTCCTCGGCCAGACTCAGCTCTTCCAGCAACTCTTGGTCTTGCGCCTGACCCTCTTCGAGGGAGTCGCCCGCATCGGCGATTTTGGCTTGCGCCGTCTTGGCCATGCCCACAAAACCCAAGGCTTTTTCGGCCACATACAACGCCTCAAAAACCTCGGTGCCCAACCGCTGAACAATGGCTAAATTTTTGGCGTTCTTCTTGAAACTGATCAGGTTGTTGCGCAAACCAATGTCAAGCAACTCTTTGCGACTGGTTTGCAACTTGGCGTGAATGTCTTGGCTCATTTTGGGCGGGTAGGTTTTGGCAAGCCCGAAGAATACTATTGTTGAGAAAGCAAGCCCCAAGCCAACAAATTACGTCAAAACCTATGGCCTTGCGCAGCAGGGTTAAAGGACCCGATTTGACTCTTCGCTTACACAGTCAACCTCCGCGCATACAAGCCATCAAACACCGCCTCCAACCCCGGATGCACGCCGCGCTGACCAGCAACCACGGCGGCGGCCCAGTCGAAATTGGCCTGCTTGGTGGACCGCGACGTCAAGCGCGTGCAGGAGACGTGGTGGCGCTGGCTGATTTGGGGCTGCTGGAGCGCACTGAGTCTGGCGGGGTGGTCTGTCCTTACTCGTCCATGCACATCGACATGGTTCTCAAAGCCGCATGAACCAGGCCTTTTCCTCAGAATCTAAAACGTCTTGATGACGAACACTTGGAGCAACTTCGAAAGGAAGGCAAGACCCATGGCTCAGAAATTTTCTGATCTTCGCGCACAGATGAAGCCGGAGCCGCAAAGCAATCCACAACCGCCTTCACGGGGGCCTATTGGGAGGCCTGGGTTTTGAACTTGATCTTCATTGAGCGATTACTTTTTGCCAGCGTTTGTGGAGTCTGTAAACGCCACAAACTGTTTTGTGGAGCCTCAAAACGGTTTCAGGCTCCACAAGTGTTACTTTTTTTCTCTGCAACCTCTCTTCAGTTACATGGTTTTGAGATGTATGCCGAACGAAATAAGTTATTGATTTCATTGGGAATAATTGAAAATCTCTCGGCAAATCTCTCATTTTTCTCTGCAAATCTCTAATTCATCTGGATCAATTGCCAGCGTGGTGCAGCGTCCGACCCCACATTCACAATTGCCCCCCGGCGGCGCAACTTGCCCAGCAAATTGCTCACCTTGGTGTACTTCTGCCCATCGCTAAGAGCGTCGCTGAGTTTGTTCAGCAGCAATTGGTTGATGTCGGCACGACTGGCTTCGCCGTTCACCGCCAAGTAGTCGGTGATCTGTTTGAGGTAGAAAGCGTCGTCTTGCCCACGAGTGCGCAGGTAGGCTGCCACGCTGCCCGTGGCCTTGGCAATGTGCGCGGCCACATGAAAATTGGGCTTGCGCCCCTCAATCAAGCCGGATTTGCGCAGGCGGTCGGCCGCTTCCGTGGGAATGGGCAGCTTTTTCTGCACCCGATCCAAGGCCAACACATCGGCCAAAGGCAAATCCGTCTTTTGGATCAAAAGACGGCTGTACGACAAATCCACCACGCTGCCATACACCGTCATGCGCACCACCCCTGCTTCGCTCAGGTCGTAGTCGGGCATGGGGAAATAGCGGCGGGCTTGCTCCCGGTGCATCCAGTGAATGCCGTAGCCCATGGTGTCGATCATGTTCAGCTCGGCCATGGCCTGGGCTAAAAACGGGTTGCGGTAACGGCGGGGTGTTTTGTTGCCCGCAATGTAATCATCGGGATGGCCTTCAAAAAACTGCCCCTCGTTCTCAAACACCAAGGTGGCAGGGGTTTCAGTCACCACAATGCGGCCACAGCGGCTGTAGTCTTGGTGCGCAATGCAGTTGTGCAAAGCCTCCAGCACCACACGCCGGTCGTACGCTTTGAACTGAGCCACCAAGCCATCATCAAAGGTGGGTCGTTGTGGAGCAACGCCCTCGTCGCGATGAGCCTCGCAGACCACCACCCATCGCCCCGAGGGCGGGGCTCCTACAAAGGCAAAAAACCATCCGTTACGGGGTATTTGCAGGAGCGACGCCCTCGTTGCGATCAGCCCCGCAGACCACCACCCATCGCATTGAACCGAACCGCCTCACCGACTCACATACACATCTTTGCCATTGGCCTGCAAAGACACCACCAGCGAGGCCACCACATCGGCGGCTTGCAAGGCCAGCAGCAGCACATACCACTGGGTCCGCACCTCGGGCCAAATGACCACCTGAATGCTGCACGCCAGCAGCAACACGATGGACAGCAATTGTTCGGTCACCGAGCCGCGTGCGAACAAAGCGGTTTTGATGATGTCGATGCACAGCAGCAACACGCCCACCAACAGCAGCACACCGCCGCCCGTCAAAGCAGCGGTGCTGGACAAGTCAAAAAACTTCACGTCAATAAAGTCAATGCCCGCAAACACGAAAAAGTTGTAGATCGCAAAAGGGATGATCAAAAGAGGGATGGATTTCATGGGGTTTCCAATGGAAGAGTTATCAAAAAATGGCGGTCATGGGGGGCATCAAAGACACCAGGGACAGCACGGCTCATGTGGGCGACTTCTCCAAGCCCAAGGCATACGCCTGCAACCCAAGCGAGCCCGTCACGTACTGCCCAGCCTCTGGCCGCCAAACGCCCTCAAAGGCATGCTCGGCCACATCAATCGGGATGACCACATCCTCATCGGCGCGAATCACCACCGAGACAGGCAAGGCAGGTGTGAGGGGTTTGTTGGTCATGCAGCGGCTTTCAATCAAATGGTGTCGACGCCATCGACACAAACTGTAGAGAGCACCGGGCTTGTGCATCAAACACCCTCGGCATACGACACACACCCACAACACGGGCAAGCCAGTTGATCGGCCCCGACTTCTTTGAAACGCAAACCCGTGTCCACGGGCTGGGCCGATTGACGCCAATAAGTCACCAACTTGCCGCCATAGAGCACATCCTCCATCAGGCCACAGGCGGGGCATTGGTGCAGATCGCGGTCTGCCACAAAGCCGCCTTGGGCCTTGACTTGGGCTTGGATGTCGGCCAGTTGCGCGACCAGGGCTTTCAGTTCGTTCATGTCGTCGGGGTCTAACATTGGCTTTCCTTGGTGTTTGCCCGTGATTTTATGGATACTTAATGGGTATTTTTGAGATTTTTCCTGTGCAGTGATCAAGGTTGATGGGGTAGGGACCGATATGTATTCGTCACGAACCTCGTGACGAATCCGTCGCTTCACCCCAAGCCCAACCTCCGCGCATACAAGCCATCAAACACCGCCTCCAGCCCCGGGTGCACGCCGCGCAAACCTGCGACAACTGCGGCGGCCCAGTCAAAGTAGGCCTGTTTGCGCTCGGGCGACCAGTCGGCGGGTGGCGAGGCCAGGATGTCGCGCAGATTGCTGATCTTGTCGGCCAGCTTGACCAACTTGGCCTGGAGCGAGATGTGTGGCGCGTGCTCGATCTGCAGCTGCTTGCGTAACGCCTTGTCGAGCAACTTGTCGTCGGTCACCTCCAGCACCACAGACGCCACCTGATCTCCAAACAAAGCCCGCAGCTCGTCAGCCGTGGTCTCGGTGTCCTCGATGGTGTCGTGCAGCACGGCGGCGCACAGCACTGTCACATCCTGCACGCCGCCCTCGTTGGCCAACACATTGGCCAGCGCAATCGGGTGGTTGATGTAGGGCGAAGCCTCGGCGTCTTTGCGCCTTTGGTTGCGGTGCTTGTCGGCGGCAAAGGCCACGGCTTGGATCAGAGTGGCCAGGGGGTGGGGGTGTTGATCATGGTTAGACTATCATTCAATTGGGTTTATTTGAGGGAGAACTGTTATGCAAGTAGCTGCCGCGCCACCATCCATTCCGGTTGGCAAGATCAAGAGCTTCGGGCCTTTCGGGCCCAAGTATGAGGTTGGCCAAGCGCTACATCCTTTGGATGATGGCGACTGGATGATTGAAGTCACCATGGTGGAAACAGGCGAAAAGGCCGAATACCGTCTGACACACCTGTCCGATGATCCCGAGGCGCACTGATGTACGCAGTAGTTTTCGATCTGGTGGTTGCTGACACCGAAACTCATCACCCCAAGGGGGTTACTCAGGCTTACACAGAAATCGGCGCCATTCTCGCAGAGCACGGGTTCCGAAGGGTGCAAGGCAGTTTGTATGTCAACGACACCGAAGACATGGCTAATCTGTTTCTTGCAATTCAATCTTTGCGTGCCCGTCCTTGGTTCCCGAAGTCTGTGCGTGATATTCGTGCCTTCAGAATTGAACAATGGTCAGACTTCACACCTGTCGTCAAGTCTTAATCTAAACAACAGTTAAGCCGCTGTTCGCAATCTCCATCCCCTTGATTGCTTCTTCAATTGTTGCCACAGTGTCGCGACAATCGCCTCACCGATTCACATACACATCTTGGCCATTGGCCTGCAAAGACACCACCAGCGACGCCACCACATCGGTGGCCTGCAAGGCCAGCAGCACATACCACTCGGTGCGCACGGCCAGCCACACCACCACCTGAATGCTGCAGGCCATTGATCCGCCATCCAGGCCAAAAAGCCCAATTCATCACGAACCTCGTGACGAATTCACCGCATCACCCCAAACCCAACCTCCGCGCATACAAGTCATCAAACACCGCCTCCAGCTCCGGGTGCACGCCGCGCAAACCTGCGACCACGGCGGCGGCCCAGTCAAAGTAGGCCTGTTTGCGCTCGGGCGACCAATCGGCGGATGGCGAGGCCAGGATGTCGCGCAGATTGCTGATCTTGTCGGCCAGCTTGACCAACTTAGCCTGTGGCGAGATGTGCGACGCGTGCTCGATCTGCAGCTGCTTGCGTTCAGCTTTGCCAAGCGACTTGTCGTCGGTCACCTCCAGCACCACAGACGCCACCTGATCGCCAAACAAGGCCCGCAGCTCCTCGGCCGTGGTCTCGGTGTCTTCGATGGTGTCGTGCAGCACGGCGGCGCACAACACCGTCACATCCTGCACGCCGCCCTCGTTGGCCAGCACATTCGCCAGCGCAATCGGGTGGTTGATGTAGGGCGAAGCCTCGGCGTCTTTGCGCCTTTGGTTGCGGTGCTTGTCGGCGGCAAAGGCCACGGCTTGGAGCAGAGTGGCCAGGGAATTGGGCGTTGTTTGCATAAAGCTGTCCTTTAGAGATGTGGCCGCCTCATTGAAAAAGGCGGAAATGATTGACTTAAAATTTGCATTTGTAGGTCAGCGTGAGATTTGTAGAGGTTGCCAAACAAGGCAACAACCCGAACGGGTGGGAGCCTCGAGCTCAGGACCTACTTTTTTTTCGCATCTGTCAATCCGAATTTCTCTTTCAGATCAAAAACGAATTGAGCCGCCCTCGCTCATAGTTTTATTACGCATCAAAAGTGCTCCTTACCTCTCAGGGAATCAGAAATCATGCGTATGGCAGCCTGAAAGGTTGTTCCGATATTTCAACTCGTAAGCGTTTCCATCTAAATCTGGAAACAAACGCCCATGGCGCAGGCCTAACAAATACAAACCCGATTGAATCTCTGCAATCAATGACTGTGGAATAACAAATTTCTTGAGCTCCATAGTTGTGTCATCAACTGCCACCTTAGGCAACTGGTCATCAAGTGGAACTTTCGGATTTGGTTGTATGGTGAAAACACCGCCTTGACTAGGAATACGAGGCGATAAGTGTGGAGGTGAATACAAAGCCACACGTTCAACGGAAAACGGATCTGGGTTTAAATCTGTATTGATGAATCCACATTCGTGAAATGCATAAACAGCGCAATCGCTTGTTGCCGACTATATGTTACCCCTTGCATCAACCATTGGGTAAGTAGCGAAAAAAAGCGCGACCAAAGGGCTCGTTGACCAATCAAGCAGGCGTGTTGGTAACCCATGGTGTTGAGCAATTGCAAGCAACTCCCAGTCCGTGGCTGGCCTATGAGGAAGCAATGGCAGTGTGCGCACTCGAAATTCAGCTATCAAGTCTTGCTCAGCACCTTCATAGACCAATGAATCCAATCGCCCCACTGAAGGGATTAGCTTATGCTCTGTGGCGTCGGTCACTCCCCTGAAAACCCAATGCCCGCAGCCCAACTCAATAGAACGTCGGACATATTCATCTAGGCCATTTACGATTACTTCGCGCATTAAATTTTCTCCCTCTCAAGCCACCAACCCATCCAGCTCCACCACATCCTTGAACACCACGTCCTTAGACAGTTCAAAGTGTTTGCGGCCGCAGGCGATCTTCAGGTTTTCGGCTTGGCGGCGGTCTTGTTCGACGGTGCTGGATTTGGTCTCAGCCACGAAGTAAACGCGGGCGTCGCCCTCGAACACCACGGCCCAATCGGGGTTGTAGTTGCCCAGTGGGGTCGGTATCTTGAAGCGGCTGGGCAGCTTGAAGAAAAACCGCACGCGCTCGTCGTCGCTGCAGTTCTGCGCAAACTTGTTTTCGGGCGTGCTGTCGGTCAGAACGCATGAAAACGGCTCACCCATTTCGGCTTTTTGGTCATCCAGTGGACACGCCTGCAAAAGGGTTTTGCTGACGGGTGGTGTCATGTCGTCAGCAACGGGCGGGTACACACTGCTTTGGTAAGTTTCCACTTCGCCCCACAGCTCTGCCAATTCTTCGCTGAGCGTCATCTCATAGCGCTGCCCATTGATCTCGTGGTATTCGATGCCTTTCACCAGCAATACCTGCAAGCTGTTCTTGATCGCTGCGATGGCGGTGTCCAGAAACGCCTGCGGGTTGATGAGCAACTCTTCCAAGCGGCCGGAGCCGTCCAGGATGGCGAACAGCGTGGCCCGTGACAGGTGCACACGGTTCTGGATGTAGGCATAGACGTCGGGCACCGTCACATTGAAGTTGCGCACATCGGTGTTGGCCGCCCCAGATTGCACGCCATGCACACCTTCATGTGTCATCACAATTTTGGCCTTGGCCGAGCGGATTTTGGGGGCCTGCACCTTGGGGTATTGGTTCTTGTCGGCCAGCGCCGCTTTGCATGTCTCAATCAACTCGGGCGTGTCCAGCTTCACGCTGTAGCGCGTCTGATAATTGATCTTTTTCCAGATCGCCTCGAACAGCGCGGCCTCTTCGGCGTCCAGACTCTTCGGCTTGACCTTTACCTTGGCGCGGGCGTTCTTCACGCGCCCGGTGAACTTCACACCGGTTTCGTCCTCAATCTCTTGCTGTAATGACCTGGCAAAGGCTTCATAGCTTTCGTTGGGGATCACGGTCAGCACATTTACCCGCTTGTCCATGACCCGTTCGCCTGACTGATTCACACAGAGGCGCAGCCCGCGACCAATCTCTTGGCGCTTTTTCATGGCGTTAATGCTCTCGTTGAGCGTACAAATCTGGAACACGTTGGGGTTGTCCCAGCCCTCGCGCAGTGCGCTGTGGCTGAACAAAAACTGCAGCGGTTCGGTGGTGGACAGCAGCCTTTCCTTGTGCTGCATGATCAAGTGATACGTGCTGTCGTCTTTGGCCACCAGCCCGGTGGTGTCCACCCACACGGTTTTGGCCTTCACGCCCTTGCCCTTTTTCTCACCCGAAAAATAGCCGTCGTGCACCTGGCTGGCTTCGTGCGGAATCAACCCCCTGTATTGCGGTAAGCGGGCGTATTTGTTGAACGCCTCTTCAAACCACAGCCCAAACTTGCCCGTGGTGGGCTGGCCCTCCGCATCGAAGGCGCGGTAATTGGCCACCTTGTCGATGAAAAACAGGCTGAGCACCTTGATGCCCATGGGCTGCAAATTTTTGAGCTTGGCAAAGTGCGCGGCCACCGTGCGCTCGATCTGGTATCGCATCACGTCGTCCGTCAGGCCGCCTTGCTTTTCGTGCAGCTTCAGCACCCGCCCGCCCGAAAACTCAATCTCACCCACATCGGCACGGATCTCGTTCAGGATGTAGCCGTCTTGGTAAGCCTCGCGCTGTTTGGACTTGGCATACAAATCGTCTTCCAGCTTCAGTGAAACTTCCGAGCGCTTCACACCCGTCTTGCCATTCACATCAATGGTCACCCTGGCACTGATGCTCTTGGCCTTGGCCTCGATGCTCAGCAACTCGATGAACGCTTGGTTGTGGTCGGCATCGGCCAGCACGCCGTCCACCTCGATCTGCTTGACCAAACCCAAGTCATACGCCTGCACCGGGTTGAGTGAATACAACAGGTTGTAAGGGTTGCGGTGCGTGGCCGAATAGCGCAGGGTGCACAGCGGGTTCAAGTCCAGCAAGGCGGTGCGGCGCAGATCGGTTTCAAAGTTTTGCGGCTCGTCCACGATCACCACCGGGTTGACCGCCTGGATGTACTCGATGGGCGCAAACGCCCGTTCACCCTTTTGCTTGATGCGGGTGCCGTCTTTGGCAAAGCTGTCGATGTTGATGACCAGCACGCTCAAAGCGTCGCTCAGCGCGAAATCGCGCAAGGCCGACAACTTGCTGCTGTCGTAAAGAATAGGCACGCAGGGCACATGCGCGTAGTCGTTGGCAAAGTGGGGGCGCGTGACCTCCAGATTTTTCATGGTGCCCTCGCGGATCGCCACGCTGGGCACCACCACCACAAACTTTTTGAAACCGTACTTTTCGTTCAGCTCGTACATCGTTTTGATGAAGGTGTAAGTCTTGCCCGTGCCGGTTTCCATTTCAATGGACAAATGAGGGCAAATGCGCGTCTCGGCCACGCCGTCCACCAGCGTTTCCAAGGTATCGCCCTGCAACTCGGTTGACAAAAAACCGGGCTTGATGTCACCGTCCGGGCCAGGAAAGTTGGCCTTTTGTACCGCCTGCACATTGACCAACAACTGCGCATCGGACAGCTTGAGCGCGTTGCCAATGGTGCCGTCGGCCGCATAGCGCACGCTGGCGTTTTGCCCGGCCAGCGAAAACTCACTTTTGGCCAGTGGCTGGCCGTCAAACACCTTCACCACCGCATCGACCGCCTTCTTTTGGTAGTCCTGGTGGCTGAATTGCAGTTGCATCGTCATGTCTCGTCCTTGTTGTCTGGCTGGTCCAAAGTGGCCTGCCGTTCACGGGCCAGCTGCACCACGCGGTGCAATTGCGTCTGCAGCACTTGCAGCTCGGGCAAGGCATGCAGGTACTGCGCCACGCGGATGTTGGCGCTGTCCAAGTCCATCAGCTCCACCTGCTCGGCATCGGCGCTGGCGCACAAAATCAGGCCAATGGGCGAAGCCTCGCCCTCGGCACGGTCGTTTTGATCGAGCCAGCGCAGGTACAGCTCCATCTGCCCCTTGTGCGACGGCGAAAACTTTTCCAGCTTCAGCTCCACGGCCACCAAGCGGCGCAAGTGGCGGTGGTAGAAAAGGAGGTCCAGGTAAAAGTCGTCTGCGCCCACGCTGATGCGCTTTTGCCGGGCCACAAAGGTGAAGCCCGCACCCAGCTCCAACAAAAAGCGCTCCATGTCGCGCAAGATGGCGCTTTCCAGATCGCGCTCGCTGTAGCCGTCGGGCAGGCCCAAAAAGTCCAGCATGTAAGGGTCGCGAAACACCAGGTCGGGCGTGACTTGGCCGCCCTCACGCAGCTGGCTCAGCTCACTGGCAATCACCGATTCGGGCTGTTTGGCAATGGCCGAGCGCAGGTACAACTGGCTGGCGATGCGTTCGCGCAAGGTGCGGACACTCCAGCGCTCTATGCGGCACATCTCTGTATAAAACTCGCGTTCAAGGGGCTGCTTGAGGGGTAGAAGTTCGCGAAACTTGCTCCAGTTCAATTCTCGCGACAGTGTGGCGACAATTTCAGCATCCGGAAAAAGCTCGGCGAACTGGATCATGCGGCGCAGGTTTTTTTCCGCATAGCCAGCACCATGGGTCACAACCAATTGTCGCGACACTGTGGCGACAATCTTGCCGCCATAGCTTGCTCGCACTTGATGCAAAGTCTCCCGGCGCACTTTGTTGCCGACATGCCAATACAACATCGTGGCGGCGCTGTCGGCAACGGCTGCCACATGGGAACGGGCTTGGTCAATAAGCTGACGCAATTCCACCAGCAAAGCCTCGGTGCTTTGCGCAATGGCCATCACTTGTGCCGTGACATCCTGCTTCGCTTGGGAAGATGGGTGAAGTTTGGCCATGGCTTGCCTCTCAAATCACCGTCAAGCCAATTTCCAGCCCGGCCAGTTCCAGCTGCAGGTTGGACAGCAGTTCGTCGGCTTTGGGTCCCACAAAGCATGAATTGAGCATGACCACCTGAGCGGGCTTGGCTTGAACGAGTTCGTCTTTCAGCGCCTCGGTGTAAGGGTCAAAGCACAACAACATGAGCGTGTTGTCGGGCATGAGGACGCGGTACACCGTGGCACCGGCCATGTCCGTGGGCTTGCTGATGGCGTGCACGCCCAATGCGCCCAGGCCGTGTTTGAGCAACAGCTCGGCCAGCATGGCGGTTTGGGCGGGCTGGTCCTCTGTGCCTGTGGCCTGCTTTTCGGCGCTTTGGAACAGTTGCAGTTGTTCGCGCAGCGCCTCGGCGCTGTTGGCATCGCCGCGCCAGACCTTGAAGTTGGACGGGGCCAGGGTGAAGTGGGCGCAGGCCAGCTTGGCAGTTTTGTCAGGGTGCTCGGCTTTGAGCTTGGCGATCACCTTGTCGATGCGGGCGCGGGTGATGTCTGCGATGGTGCGGTAACCGGCTTTGTAGGCCTCGCTGTCTTCGTCGAGGACTTCGGGCATTTGGACAGAAATGGATTGGCGATTACCGCCTTGTTCGATATTCAAATCCATGATCGTTTGCGCAGTGCTTCCTGACCCCGCAAAAAAATCCAGAGTGATGTCGCCAGGCTGCGTCACCAACTTGACTAAATCACCGATCACGCTGGTGTTTTTCGGAAAGGGGAAGCAGCCTTTCCCTACCAACTCCTCGACCTCTAAGGTTGCCGATCTGCCATCCTGGTAAAAAACGGACGAATAGGGCTCGCTGTCGATTTCAAACAAATAACTCTTCCGCGTCGGAATCGTTGTTTCATCAGGACCAAAGTGAATGCGCGGTGGATTTTGCGCCATGGCCCACTTGGTTTTTTCTTCATCCCAGCGCCATCCTGTCGATGGTTTTTTGCATGGCTTACTGGTGACTGGATGAAAAATTTCATGCCTTGGCCTGGAGGCCCGCCCATCGTCAGGGCCTGCAAAATCGGCTGCGAAATATAGACCTCGCTCATCCGACCAGTTGTAATGTTTGTGTGCCTTGCGCGGATCATCCTGCGCAAGCTGTTTGAACCAAGCTTGCATCTCAACACGAATGGTGTCGTGCTCTGCTCCAAAACGTGAGCGCAGTTCAGCGTACTTCTCCAAGACCTGATCAGCTCCTTGTTTAGGTAACCGCCAATTTCCGTTATTCAACGCAAAGTGCCTGTTTTTTACAATGCACAGGATGTACTCGTGAACATTGGCGATTAGTTTTGAATCCCCTTTTTTTGAGCGCTGCCAAACAACTTGACTGACGAAATTCTCTGCACCAAAAACCTCATCGCAAAGCAACTTCAAATTCGTCGCCTCGTTGTCATCGATGCTGATGAATATCACCCCGTCATCGCGCAACAAGTTCCTCGCCAAATACAAACGCGGGTACATCATGGACAGCCAAGCGCTGTGGTACTGCCCGCTTTCCTTGCTGTTCTTTTTCCAGAGGTTTTGTTTGTTCAGAAAACCGGCTTCGTTTTTCTCGCCCGTGCGGCGCTGGTATTCGTCCAGCGTTTCTGAGTAGTTGTCGGGGTACACAAAGCTGTCGTTGCCCGTGTTGTACGGCGGGTCGATGTAGATCATCTTGACCTTGCCGTAATAGCTTTTTTGCAGCACGCGCAGCACTTCCAGGTTTTCACCCTCGATCAGCATGTGATGAGCCTGCGCCGGGTTGTTGGCGTCGGGCCGCAGGGTGTGGCTGCTGGTTTTCTGAATCTCGCGGCGGGCGGCGGTTTTGCCCGCCCATGACAGTTCGTAATGCTCCTCCGATCCCACGCGGTCTTCGCCCAGCAGCTCTTGCAGCTTGGCCACATTGAGCTGGTTGTCACTGATGAGTTCAGGCGCGGTTTGCGCCAGCAGCGCCAGCAACTCGGCTTTGCGTTGGGCCAGGGCGTCGGGGCTGTGGCCCAGGTCGTCCAGGGTGGTTTCTTTGGCGGCTGCGTTGGCCGCTGTGGTGTCGGTTGTTTTGTTTTTCATGTCTTCCCTTTGGAGTCTGGTTCTGTCACTTCCCAGCGCCCGCCCTTGGTTGGGCCAAGGCGGCGGAGCTTGCCCGCCTGCTTCAGCTGATTGAGGTGGTACTTGACGCCGTTGGTGCTCAGTCCTGTGGCGTCCATCAACTCGGGCACATTGGCTTGCGGGTACTGCCGCAAATGCTGGAGGATGGTTTCTTGGTGTTTCTTGGGCGTTTTCTTGGTGTTTTCTAGACCAGTTTCTAGGCTAGTTTTTGGGCTAGTTTCTAGACCAGTTTCTGGGCCAGTCACTGCGGCCGCACTGGGCCGTTCAAAGCTGGCCACAAACAGCCGGGCGATCTCGCGGAACTCCACATCGGGGGCGTTTTCCCGAATCAGGGGCATGCCGCGCCCCCAGGCTTCGACCATGTCAATGCGCCTGAACAGGTCTGCTATCAGCGGGTTGCGGCGGTGCGAGACGTTGCCCCGACGCATTTGTTCAAAGGTCAGGCCATCAAAGAGGCCACCGGGGTTGCGGATTTCGACCCGGTTTTTGTAAACGGCGATCTGGATGTAATCCGGGTCGCGCCAGTCGCGGTGGCAAAAGGCGTTGATGATGGCTTCGCGCAGGGCCGCACGCGAGATTTCGGGCACATCCACCCGGCGCATGCCTTCCAGACGCATGCCAATGTGGATGTTTTTGAGGATGTATTTTTCGGCCTCTTCAATCAGTTCGAGCACGTCGCCATCGAAGTCGTGACGGTCGAGGATGGTGGCGCTGGTGGTGCTGGCAAACACGGCGCAGCGCAGCTGGATGGGCTGGTGCGCAAAGAACAGGCGGGCGGCGTTGAGCAGTTGCCCACCGGGCAGCAGGTCGAGCTTGGTGAGGGCGTTGGTCGGGTTGTCCCATGGCAGGCCGGCCCGTTCCACAAAGCGGCGGATTTTGTCTTCGCTCAACTCGGCCAGTGGCGTGGTGCAGGGCTCGTTGTCCCAGCGCAGGGCGGCGCTGTTGCGCTTGAGGATCAGGCTTTCCAGTTCGCGGGCGCTCATGTCACCGTCCATTGCAGGGTGAACAGGTGTTCGGTTTGCACTTGCTGCGTCATGCGCTGGGTGAGCTGGTCAATGAGCTGCTCGCGCTTGGCTTGGATGTCGTCGGTGACATCGAAAATTTCTTGCCGCTGCTTGCGCTGCAGGCGTTCGAGCTTGGCGATGCGCTCTTGAATGGCTTGCTGCTCGGCCAGCGAGGGGGCTTGGCGGGCTTCGCGCTGGGCCACTTTGATTTGTTCTTTGGTGTTTTTAAGGGCTTGCTCAACGGCCAGTTCCATGTCGGCCGCCCAGCGGTCGAGCTTGTCGCGCGCTTCGGTGAAGTGCGCGTTGTTGGTTTCCAGCGCGTGGGCCACTGTGGCGTCGGCGTGGCGCTGGGCTTCTTGTTGCAGGCGGGTGGCTTGAGTCAGGTCGCCACTGCCTTGCAGCGTGGCGGGTGTGGCCATGAGTTTTTCGCAGGTCTCTTGGTCCAGCGATTGCCCGGCATCGGTCAGGGCCGAGAACAGCAGGTATTCCTGTTTTTCAAAGCTGTCCACCGTGAGCTTTTGCAAGCTGAGCACGCCCGACTGGCCGCGCAGCGCTTCGACCACCGAAACGCGGGCGGGGTTTTGCGCCGGGTCAAACACTAGGCGCTGCATCGGGGTGCTGGCTTGGCAGGCGGCGTGCACCACCCATTCGCCCAGAGGGTGAGACAGGCGGTAGGTGTGGGCGTCTTGCACTGGCTCGTTCACGGCGAGTGAATTCACGTCGCTGGGTTTTTCACGCGAGATGAGGTGGTAGCGGCCTGCCGAGATGCCCGCGTCCATGCCCGCAGCGGTGGGTGCGGCCAGATCAAAGCTGAGGTGTTCTTCGTCAAATCAGGCTTGATCGGCCAGCACATGGCGGGTCAGGTCCCAAAATCGGCGGCTGAATTGATTGAGGTGGCTCAGGGTGTCCTGCCGCTGCAGGCGCAGGCGTTCGTGCACTTCGGCGTCAAACACTTCCAGCAGCTGGCTGCGGGTGTGCGCCATGCGTTCGTCAATGGCGGGTTTCATGGCCTGGCTCAGCGCAGCAAAGGCGGCGTCAATTTGCGCGGGCGTGCGGCAGGTGCGGTAGATGTCCAGAATGCGCCGCTCGATGTCCACCCCGGATTCGATGCTGCCCAGCACTTCGTCAGACGCGCCAAACACGCCGTCAAACAGTTTGAACTTGACGGCCAGCAGCTCCAGCACGCGGGCGTCGGCGTGGTTGCGTTCGTTGAAGAAGTTGATGACCACCACGTCGTGCTTTTGGCCGTAGCGGTGGCAGCGGCCAATGCGCTGCTCCACGCGCTGGGGGTTCCAGGGCAGGTCGTAGTTGATGACGAGTGAACAAAACTGCATGTTCACGCCCTCGGCGGCGGCTTCGGTGGCAATGAGGATGTCGGCTTCGTCCCGAAAGTGCTCGATCAGCGCGGTGCGGATGTCGATGTCGCGCGAGCCGCTGATGCGGCCCGTGCCTTGGTTGGCCGTGAGCCAGCGTTCATAGATGTTGCTGGCCTCGGGGCCTGAGTTGGTGCCGCTGAACAGCACCACTTTGCCCTCGTGGCCGTTTTGTTCCAGAAAGCGTTTGAGGTATTCCTGCGTGCGGCGCGACTCGGTGAAGATGAGCGCTTTGCGTTGGGCGGTACCGCCCGTTTGCATTTGGGCAAACGCGTTGAAGCCCACATCCAGCGCTTGCAGCAAGGCGGTGGTTTTGGTATCGGTGCCGATGCCTTGCGCCCAGGCGTGCAGGCGGTCCAGCTCGGCAATTTCGGCGTTCAGGCGTTGGCGGTCGAGCTGGGCGGGGTCTGTGGGAGCAGCGGTCGTCCCTGTTTCTGGTGTTTCATCGCTGGCGTTGAGGATTTCGTCCAGCAGGTCTTCTTCCATTTCTTCCTGGCTGACCAGGGTTTCGATCCAGTCGTTTTGCTCCCAGTCGGCAGTGTTCTGGATTTTTTGGTCGCGCAGTTTTTGCAGGCGCTCTTTCATCACGCCCAAAGTGCCCGCAATGGCCAGCGAGCTGGACGCCAGCAGCTTGCGCAGCACCAGCTCGGTCAGGTGGCGTTGGCGGCGGGGAATGGCGTAGCTGTCTTCGCGGGTCAGGTAGTCGCTGACGGCTTCATAAAAACGGTGTTCGTCGTCGGTAGACCGGAACTTTTGCGTGATGGCTTTGCGCTCGGTGTACTTGATGTATTCCGTCACGTCTTTGCGCAGGGTGCGTTTGCAAAAGCTGTCCAGCCGTTGGCGCAGGCCGCCCAAGTCGCCGCCCGAGCCGGTGAACTGGCTTTTGAAGGCGTTCAGGTCGCCAAAGATGCTGTCGTCAATCAGGGTGGACAGGCCGTACAGCTCAAGAATCGAGTTTTGCAGCGGCGTGGCCGTGAGCAGCAGCTTGCGGCTGTCGCCCGTAGCCCAGCGGATGGCCTGGCCAATTTTGTTGCTCTCGCGGTAGGCGTTGCGCAGTTTGTGGGCTTCGTCGATGACGACCAAGTCCCAGGCCATGGACCGCACTTCTTCCTTGATGCGGGTGGCGTAGGCATACGACATGACCACCACGGCTTTTTGGCGCAGGGGGGCCAAGCCTTGGCGCTGCGCTTCGCGCCAGGTTTTGGAGTCCAGCACCACTGCGGGCAGGTTGAACTTGTCTTGCAGCTCCAGCGCCCATTGCTTGCGCAGTGACGCGGGGCACACCACCAGCAGCTGCCGCTTGCGCTCGGCCCAGTATTGGCACAGCACGATGCCCGCCTCGATGGTTTTGCCCAAGCCCACCTCGTCGGCCAGCAGCACGCCTTTGGAGAGCGGCGAGCGCAGCGCAAACACCGCCGCCTCGATCTGGTGCGGGTTCAGGTCCACGCTGGCGTTGAACAGCGCCTGGCTCAAACGCTCAAGCCCGCCGCCTGCGTGCTGCAGGGTCAGGTCGTGTGCGATGTATTTGGCTTGGTGGGGCGTCAGAAGCATGAATCGGCTGTGCGCCTAAAGGGATTCAAAAAACGACTGATAGTAATGTCTTTATTTACATTTTAGTTTTCAAAAATGTATTTTTTTGTTATGCGTGAGCCGTCAGCTTTTCGTCAGGCAGAAGGTTTGAAAGCGACCGCAACCGCATTGCCCTTTAAAAAAGACCAGAGCCACCTTTCGTAGGAGCCCCCCCTGTGGGCGATGGTTTGCAGGGCGTGTTCCACGCCCATCGCCCACAGGGGTGGGCTCCTACAAATAAAGCCAGTCTTGCAGGCGTACTGCAATTTATCCAGGGCTGGGCAGGTCGTCTTTTCAACGGGCCATGATGAGCAGGTTTTTTGCCCAGCTGATTTCTCCTATCAGCGATTGGAGATTTGGCTTGTCGCGGTATTCGTTGTAAAACTGGCGCATACCCCAGAGGTTTTGGGCTGAAAACCCGTTGCGCCCCGGAAACTCTGTTTGCAGGTCTCTCGCCAGGTTTTCGACCACGGCCTTGCCCCAGCCGAGTGCCTCTTGTCTTTGGCTGATGTTTTCGCCCAGCCACCAGTAAAGCGCCAACAGTTCGTTGTTGACAGCTCGCAGGGCCTGGAACTGCCGCTGGCGTATCTGGGTTTTGACTTCCTTCAGGAAGTCGGGGTAGCCATTTGGGGCCAGTAAAGCCTGTTGTTGATCAGAATTCATTTCAAAGACTTGACAATTTCCACCATCGCCTCCGTATCCAACCCGCAATACGCCAGCAAATCCTTTCGGGCTTGTTGGCGTTCGGCTGGGGTGATGGTTTGGCCGGGTTCTTTTTCTGCGCCGAGGGGCGCGGCGGCCAGCAGGTAGGCCAGTTGGGCTTCGCCGCCGTTTTGCACGGTGCCAAGCTGGCTGTATTGCAGGTGCGGCACCATGCACGGCAGCACGGTTTTGATGCTGAAGGTGCTGCCTTCGGCTTGGGCCATGTCGGGGTGAAAGTAGTGCCGCCGCACGATGGGCAGCAGGTCTTGCACTTGGTCGTGGATGCGCATAAGCGCTTGGCGCAGGTCGGCAAATTGCTCGGCCAAGTCACGGATGACGGTGCGTTCAAATGAGTCGTTCCACGCCAGCACGGTGCAGCGGGGGTCGATGTCTTTGACGAGTTGCTCCGCCAGTGCGCGGCGTGGGTCTTGGCCGGTGGTGTCCAAAAATTCGGCGTGCCCGAGCACTTGGCCGCTTTGGGCTTGCCGGTGCAGGCTGTATTGAAACGGAATGTGTTGCCCGCTTTGCGTGCCGGGCCACACGGGCGCCACAAAGCTGATGGTTTCAAAGTCGAGGTGCTGCACCGGCCAAGTCAGGGTTTGCAGTTCGGCTTGGGCACCGGCCCGGTCCATCACGACGCTTCCTGTGCGCACGGCTTGGGCCAGGCGTTGGTTCACGCCGTGGGTGTCGGTGCTGCCGTTCCACAAGCGGGCGATGGTGGCGGGCGGCACTTGGCGCAGGTCGGTGTGGCCGGCGTCGATGAGTGTTTGTGCTTTGGCACCGCCCCGGTCGTTGTAAAAGCGGATGGGCACGGGCTGCGGGGTGGTTTGTTTCGCAGTTTGTCCGATGGTTTGTCCGGTGGTTTTTTCGGTGCAGTGGCCGATGTAGGGGCATTCAAAGGGGCTGGTGCATTGGTCGCCGGGTTGGTGTTTGCGGGGTTCTTGGCGCAGCGCCAGGGTTTGGGCTGCGCCGCGCAGGGTGGCGGGCATTTCTTGCTGTGCCTGGCGCACTTGGGCTTGCAGGTCGGGGTCGTCGTGTAGGCCCAGCAGGCCGGTGTAGTCGCCAGCGGTGTGCAGTTCAAAGCCTTTGTTCACCAGCAGCAGCGCCACGCTGTCCAGGTCCACGCCGCTTTGTTCGGCCACCCAGGCTTGGGTGGCCAGGTCGGTGATGTGGTAGTCCTTGGGGGTGGTGCTCGACTTGACTTCGATCATTTGCCAGTAGACGCGGTGGCCGTGCCGCCGGGGCACCATGACGTCGGCCATGACCAGCAGGTTTTGGTGCTGGAAGGTGGCTTCAAACAGGGTGCGGCGCTGGTCTTGCATCCATTGGTATGTGAGGTGCGTGGCGTAGTTCAGGTCGCGATGGCGTTGGCCGGTGTCTTCGTCGGTGATCCAGCTGGCTTTTTCGATGTCCACGCCTTCAGACCAGCAGGCTTGGGCAATGCGCCCAATCACATGCCCGTCCAGAAATCGCTTGGTCGTGTCAGCGCTGTAAACCGCTTGCGCCACGGGCTCAAGACCCTTTTTGCGGGCAGCCCGGTCTTGCATCTCCAGCCACAGCCTGCGGGGGCATTGGCGGTAGTTGTTGAGCAGGGATTTGCTGAGGTGGGGGGTGGTCATGTTGCTTCGTTTTCTTGCCAGACCGAAAGCGTTTGCCAATGTTCAGGAAAGCCCATGTGGTGGGGGTATTCGGTGCGGTAATGCTCTGCAAAGGTTTCGCGGCTTCGGTTGTATTCGCGGCGCAGTTCATCCAAACCTGTTTGCCAGACCGCCTGCCGCGTAAAGCAGCTGCCATCTTCGTGAGCAAAGGGGCCATAACGCAGGGTCAGTTCATTGGCAAGTCGTGTGCGCAGCGAAATTTCAAAGCGCTCCACCGCATCAAGGACCAGCAAACGCAGCTCACGATCGAAGTTGTAGATGGCGACGACAAGGTCGAAATCGGTGCCATTTGCAAAAAGGTGATTGCGCTCTGTTTGAGAATGGACTTCGAACGACAGCCAGTAAGCGCGAAGTCGGTAGTAGTTGATGTGCTGAAGCACTTTTGCAGCACGTTGCGGCTGCACAACTTGCATGCCTCGGCTCAGTAGCAAATCCACTTGCTCGGCCGTGCTCAGAGCGGGTTTGTCAAAAGCCTTCATGCTTTTGCCACCCCACAAAAAGTAACCCCCCTGGTGCGCATCGTGGAGAGGCGTGGGGGGTGTTGTTGCGTGAGATTATACGGGGGCAGCAGGGGCTGGGTTTTTCGCCAGGATTTGGCGTCAAGCACCACAGCGGGCAGGTTGCATTTGTCTTGCAGCTCCAGCGCCCATTGCTTGCGCAGCGACGCGGGGCACACCACCAGCAACTGCCGCTTGCGCTCGGCCCAGTACTTGCACAGCACGATGCCGGGCTCGATGGTTTTGCCTAGACCCACCTCGTCGGCCAGCAAAACGCTCTTGCTCAGCGGGAAGCGCAGCGCAAACACCGCCGCTTCGATCGGGTGCGGGTTCAGGTCCACGCTGGCGTTAAAAAGCGCCAGGCTCAAACGCTCAAGCCCGCCGCCTGCGTGCTGCAGGGTCAGGTCGCGTGCGATGCATTTGGCTTGGTGGGGGGTGAGCAGCAAGACGGTGTGGCCACTGGCCGTGGATATGAAACAAAAGGTTCATATCGTAATGTTTTAAGGACTTATTAGAGTCCTAAGATGCTCTTTATTTGTGATTTTTGTTTACAAAAATACATGGGAAAGTGCTGTCCGAATGATCGGCATGCTGTAGTCCCAAGCAATTCGGGGCCTTCCACACAATGCCGGGGCTTCTCCCCGCAGGAGCGGCGCCCTCGCCGCGATCAAGCCTTGCAGACCACAGCCCATCGCCCCGAGGGCGGGGCTCCTACAAAATGCTGTACTCCCAAGCAATTCGGAGCCTCCCTCGCAATGCCGGGGCGTCTCCCCGTAGAAGCGGCGCCCTCGCCGCGATCAAGCCTTGCAGACCACAACCCATCGCCCCGAGGGCGGGGCTCCTACAAAATGATGTACTCCCAAGCAATTCGGGGCCTCCCTCGCAATGCCGGAGCATCTCCCCGTAGGAGCGGCGCCCTCGCCGCGATCAAGCCTTGAAGACCACAACCCATCGCCCCGAGGGCGGGGCTCCTACAAAATGCTGCACTCCCTAGCAATTCGGGGCCTCCCTCGCAATGTCGGGGCGTCTCCCCGTAGGAGCGGCACCCCCGCGATCAAGCCTTGCAGACCACAGCCCATCGCCCCGAGGGCGGGGCTCCTACAAAATGCTGCACTCCCTAGCAATTCGGGGCCTCCCTCGCAATGCCGGGGCGTCTCCCCGTAGGAGCGGTGCCCTCGCCGCGATCAAGCCTTGCAGACCACAACCCATCGCCCCGAGGGCGGGGCTCCTACAAAATGCTGTAGTCCCAAGCAATTCGGGGCCTCCCTCGCAATGCCGGGGCGTCTCCCCGTAGGAGCGGTGCCCTCGCCGCGATCAAGCCTTGCAGACCACAGCCCATCGCCCCGAGGGCGGGGCTCCTACAAAATGCTGCACTCCCAAGCAAATCGGGGCCTCCCTCGCAATGCCGGGGCGTCTCCCCGTAGGAGCGGTGCCCTCGCCGCGATCAAGCCTTGCAGACCACAACCCATCGCCCCGAGGGCGGGGCTCCTACAAAATGCTGTACTCCCAAGCAATTCGGGGCCTTCCACACAATGCCGGAGCCTCTCCCCGTAGGAGCGGTGCCCTCGACGCGATCAATCCGTCTGGGCCAGCACTCTCCAGAACGCCGTGCAGAGCAATAGCTGGCCGAGGTCCTCACATTTGGTCAATCGCCGTGTTGACCACTGGTGCTTCGCCCGGTTTGTCCGACAACGAAAACCGGTCTTCGGTGCGGGTGTAAAAACTTGCGCCAAAGCGGGCCACGGGTTTGTAGTCGCGCAGGTTGACGCGCCAGGCTTCGGTGTCGATCAGGCCCTCACGCGCAGCCAGCCACTGGATGCGGCCGATGAAGACGTAGCGGCTGGGGGTTTCGAGTTTTTCGTGCAGCACGCACTCAAACGCAATGGGCGCTTCCTGGATGCGCGGGGGGGCCACGGTGTGCGAGGGCACGGGCGTCAGGCCCACGGCGGTCAGCTCGCTCACGTCCGAAGGCATGGACTCGCCACAGTTGTGCATTTTTTGCGCCATGGGCTCGTCGGACATGTGCACCACAAACTGGCCGTTGTGCAGGATGTTGGCGGCCGTGTCTTTGAGACGGCCGTCTTGCAGGCGGTTGATGCTGATCATCAGTATGGGCGGGTCTTCGCCAATCATGTTGAACATCGAAAACGGCGCGGCATTGATCACCCCGTTGGCCCCGAGGGTGGTCACCAGGGCAATGGGCCGGGGCACGATCAGGCTGGCCATGAGTTTGTAGCGCTGGTAGCTGCTGATCTGGTCAAAGTCGACTTCGGTCATGGCGGATTTCACTAGGTGCGGGTTGAGGATGGGGCAAGAAAAAAACGGCAGCACCCAGTCTAGCCCTCGCTGGATGCTGCCGCCGAGTGGTGACAGGAAAGCCTTGGCTGGCGCTCAGGCGATCACTTCGACCTTGGCACGTTTGGCCACCGCGCTCCAGGTGGTGATTTGTGACTGGATGAGCTTGACGAAATCGTCGCCCACCACGGGGGTCTTGCGGGCCAAGGTTTGCACCTCTTCGAGCCGCGCCACAACATCGGGTTTGGCCAAAATTTCTGGGATGAGCGCGGTCAGGCGCTGCGCAATCGGGGAGGGCAAGTTCTTGGGCGCAGACAGGCCCAGCCACTGAGAGCCGGTGAGCGAGCCATAGCCCAACTCGGCAAAGGTCGGGATGTTCGGAAAGGCCGCCATGCGTGTGGGTGTGGACACGGCCAGGGCACGCAGCGAGCCGGCTTTGAGCTGGTTGACGTTGGTGGTGACGGGGTCAAACACGCTGTCGATCTGGCCACCCAGCAGGTCTTGCATGGCCGGGGCGCTGCCTTGGTAGGGCACATGGTCGTGCTCGTTGGCCTGGCCTTCGATTTTGAGCAGCTCGCCATACAGGTGGTTGGCCGAACCGATGCCCGAGGTGCCAAAGCGTGTGGGTTTGGTTTTGGCGGCGTTCACATACTGCGCCAGGGTTTGGTAAGGCGACTGGGCCCGCACCAGCAGCAGCATGGGCGCTTCGACCAGCATGCCCATGTGGGTGAAGTCGTTGACGGGGTCAAAGGGCATGGTGCGGCGTGTGGCGGTGGCGTAGATGTGCACCGAGGCGTGGCTGACCAACAAGGTATAGCCGTCGGCAGCTTGGCGCGACGCGAATTCGGTGCCGATCAAACCACCGGCCCCTGCGCGGTTGTCGACCACCACGGTTTGCGACAAGGCACTCGAGAGGTGCGGCGCCATCATGCGGGCCACGGTGTCCACCAGGCCACCGGGCGGGTATTGGCAGATCAAGCGGATGGGGCCTTTGCTGGGCCAGGCAGAAGATTGGGCGTGGACCCACGGGGCAGCCAATGTGGCGGCACCCGCTGCCAATAATTCACGACGTTTCATGGGAATTCCTTGAGTGGAGGGGTTCAAAAACAAACAAAGGGCACGGGGTGCCTTTTTTGTTCCGAGTCTCACTAGCAGGAGATGTGCCCGTTTTTTAACCCTGCCGGGTCAGGCAGGTGTTTCTCCGTTGGAGGTGGTGGTGGTGGTGGTTTGCGGGGGATTTCGCGACGAGGGCGTCGCTCCTACAGGGGGGCAAGCTGGTTTTGGTGCGCAGGGCGCACCTTTTTGGACGGGATGCCCCATGCACGCCCATGGTGCAAGCAGGGGGCTGTTAAGAGAACACGACCTTGGCTTGGCCCAGCATGGCGTGCAGCAACACATTGCAGCCCGCTTCGATGTGCTCGGGCTTGGCGTCTTCGATTTCGTTGTGGCTGATGCCGTCTTTGCAGGGAATAAAAATCATGCCGCTCGGGGCCAGTCGCGCGGTGTAGATGGCGTCGTGCCCGGCACCCGAGACCACCGGCATTTGGCTGTAACCCAGCTGCGCCGCAGCGGCAGACACCGCCTCCACACACGCCGGATGGAAAGGTTGCGCCGGGAAACTCGACACGAGGGTCAACTCAATGCGCAGGCCTGTGCTGCTCTGCAAACTTTGCGCCAGGGCTTTGATTTCATCGGCCATGGCCTCTACCCCGGCGTCGGTGTTGTTGCGCAGGTCGATGCTGAACTTGACCCGCCCCGGAATCACGTTGCGGCTGTTGGGGTGCACATGCACCATGCCCACCGTGCCACGGGCATGTGGGGCGTGCTGGTGGGCGATGCGCACCACGGCTTGCATCAGGTGCGTGGCCACTTGCAGGGCATCTTGGCGCAGGGGCATGGGGGTGGGACCGGCGTGGGCTTCCATGCCTGTCACGATGCAGTCAAACCATCGAATACCCAAAGAACCGCTGACCACACCGATGGTCACGTCGGCGTCTTCGAGCACCGGGCCTTGTTCGATGTGGGTTTCAAAGTACGCCCCGATGGGGTGCTGCCCCGGCACCTCGGTGCCGACATAGCCGATTTTTTGCAGTTCTTCCAGCACAGTTTTGCCCTCTTGGTCTTGGGCTTTGTAGGCGTGCTCCAGAGAAAACGCACCCGCAAAAACGCCCGAGCCCATCATCACCGGCACAAAACGCGAGCCTTCTTCATTGGTCCAAAAAGCCACCTCGATGGGGGCCTCGGTTTCGATGCCGTGCTCGTTCAGGCAGCGCACCACTTCCAGTCCGGCCAGCACGCCGTAGTTGCCGTCGAACTTGCCCCCGGTGGGCTGGGTGTCGATGTGGCTGCCAGTCATGATGGGCGGCAAATCGGGCTGTCGCCCTGCCCTGCGCATGAACACGTTGCCGATTTGATCGACCGTGACCGTCATGCCCGCTTCGCGTGCCCAGGACGTGACCAGGTCACGGCCTTGGCGGTCCAGCTCGGTCAAGGCCAGGCGGCAGACGCCGCCTTTGTCGGTGCCACCGATTTGGGCCAGCGTCATGAGCGATTGCCACAAACGGTTGGCGTCGATGCGCAGGGCGGGCAAGGTGTCGGGACTCAGCTTCATGGGGGGATCTCCAGGGGTGTTCATTCAGGGCTGTCTCGGTAGGCTTGAAAGACATCGCGCAATTGTCGGCGAGGTGCTGCGGTGGCCGTGAGGGACTGTTCGAGTTCGTTGAGGTGTTTGCGCATTTCTGCGCCTGCCGATGCGGGACTTTTTTGCAAGGCTGCAATCAGGTCCACATGGCGGTGCGCCACACACACTTGCCCGCCTTGGCGTTTGAAGTGCGACATGAGCAAGGAGGTAGTGGGCAGCAGGCCATTGAGCCAGCGGGCCAAGACCGGGTTGCCATGCATGCGGGCCATGGCTTGGTGAAACTCACCCGAGAGTCGAATCGCCAGCGCATGCTCGCCCTGGCGATCGGCCTCGGCTTCAGAGCTGGCCAACTCCTGCAAGGTCTGCAGTTGTTCCTCGCTCAGCCGCCCGGCCAGTTGCCGGGCCACTTCGCACTCCACCACCCTGCGGGCATCAAAAACACTGCCCGCATCTTCCAGACTGGGAATGGGCACGCGTGCGCCCCGGTTGTGCAGCAACTCGATGACCTGCTCTTGGGCCAGGCGTTGCAGCGCTTGGCGCACCAAGGTGCGGGAGACATTGAACTGCTCGGCCAGCTCTTGCTCGCGCAGGCGTTCACCCGGGGACAGTCGGCGCTCCAGAACAGCCTGATAAATGGCTTCGTAGACGCGGTCTGCGCCTGTGATTTGCACGCCTGCGGCGTCTTGGGGACCGTGCCAACCTTCATCTATCATGATGGACCCCCATGCAACTCCGTCATTCCATGCACACCGATCAGCCTTCGGGCATTCTGGCTTGTCAGCCCTTGAGCGCAGACGCTTTCTCGCCCTATGGCGAGGTGTTGAATTTGTTTGCACCGGCCCAGCACACCATCAACCAAGGCACCAGCGGGCGGCTCAATTTGCCCGGCGGGCTGGACTTGGCGGGCGATCAAGGCCAAGCGGTGTTGGCGGTCTTTCATGCGCAGGCGCAAAACCCCGAGGGGCCTTGCCACATGCTGGAGCGGCACCAACGGGGCAGCCAGACTTTTGTGCCTTTGACGGGGGCACGCTGTCGCTTGCTGGTGGCCTTGGGCCACAACCTGCCCGACCTGAACACACTCAAGTGCTTTGAGGTCTCGGGTCAACAGGGCTTCACGCTGCACAAAGGCACTTGGCACCACCCCCTGATGGCCTTGGACAAGGGAGCCTTTTTGGTGCTGGAGCGCCAAGGCCCGACCGAAGATTGCGAGATTCATTCACTGCCTTTGAGCGTGCGCCTGAGTCCCCTTTGAAGCCGCTCGCACGGGATGACCGTGCGGGTTTCAGGACCAGGCGCGGTGGATCTGTTCGGCCAGTTGGACCAGACTGCGGTCTGAGCCTTCTGGCCCGACCAAAGAGATGCCCAAGGGTGCGCCCTGGTGGCTGGCCAGAGGCAAGCTCACCTGCGGCAAACCCGCCATGCCCGCCACACACAGCAAGCTGGTGGCCCGGTTGCGGTAGGTTTCCAGCTCGGCATCGGTCTGGCGAATCAAAGGGGCCACATCGGGCATGGTGGGCATCAAGAGCACGCCGTCGGTGCCCAGGATCTGCTGCATGTGCGTGCGCCAGACGTCGCGAAAAGCCCGCGCCTTGGCCACTTGCTCGTCGGTGACTTTGGACGACCAGTCAAAACGCTGGGCCACCGCAGCCCCCAGCACTGGCTGAAACCGCTGAAGAAAACCCCCATGCACATCCCAGGCTTCGCGCCCCTGAATGGCGCGGAAATGCCAGTACATGGTGTCCAGGTCTGTGTTCATGACACGAACCGTTTTGGCCTTGCCCAAACACTGCTCTATTTTTTGACGCACCGGCTTGAGGGCTTTGAGGGCCCCGGGTGTGGCCAGTGCCCACATGTCAGACGGGGCCAGCAAGCGGATGTGATCGGGCAAGGGCTGCGCATCCTGGCCCAACAAGACATTCGCCACGCGGGCAAAGGTGGGCACATCGCGGGCAAACCAGCCGCAGGTATCGAGGCTGGGCGACAAGGCCATGGTGTCTTGCAAGCTGATGCGCCCCTGGCTGGGCCGCATGCCGACCAAACCGCAATGGTTGGCGGGGGCCCGCACCGAGCCACCCGTGTCTGAGCCCAAAGCAAAATCGCACAGGCGGTTGGACACGGCAGACGCCGAGCCCGACGACGACCCGCCGCTGATGCGCTCGGCCACCGCACCGTTGATGGGCGCACCGTAATGGGCGTTTTGACCGTTCATGGAGAACGCCAATTCGTCGGTGACGGTTTTGCCCACAAAGCGGGCACCCGCGTCGAGCAAGCTTTGCACCACCGGGGCTGATCGGTCCTGCACGCCCCACAAGGCCATGAGCATGGGTTGGCCGCCGCTGGTGGGGTAGCCCTTGACGTGATAAATGTCTTTGGCCGCAAAGCTCAGGCCCGACAAAGGGCCTGTGGCCGCGTGGGCCACGGGGCTGGCGGGGTAAGGCATGAAGGCGTGGGCTTTGTCCCACAGGGCATCGGTGTGTTGACTCATGTTCACCTCACAATGAATAAATGTTCAGACCCTGTGTTCAGGCCACTTTTTGAGAATTGGGCTGGGGCTGCGACTGGACCAGCAGGCAACGCACACTGTGGCCGTCGGCCAGCCAGGTGACATCTGGGCGTGTGACCGAGCATTCGGGCACGGCCATCTTGCACCGGCTGGCAAAAGCGCAGCCCTTGGGCAAGTCGGTCAAGTCTGGTGGTGAGCCGGCAATGGTTTCCAGGCGCTGGCCTTTGGCCAAAGCGCCGTCGGCGCGGCTTTGCAGCAAAGCGCGGGTATAGGGGTGACGGGGCTCGCGCATCAGGGTGCGGGCAGGCCCCTCCTCCACAATGCGGCCGGCATACATCACGGCAATCCGGTCGGCCACCTCGACCGCAGCACCGATGTCGTGGGTGACAAAAATCACCGACAAACCCATCTCTTTTTGCAGCTCGCGCAAGAGCAGCAAGATCTGGATTTGCACCGTCGCATCGAGCGCGGTGGTGGGCTCATCGGCCAACAACAGCTGCGGGCGGCAAGCCAGAGACAAGGCAATCATGGCGCGTTGGCGCATGCCGCCCGACATTTCATGGGGATAGGCCTGCAAACGACGCTCGGGGCTGGGAATGCGCACCCGCTCAAACAAAGCCAAGGCCCGTTGCCTGGCTTGGTCCTCGCTCACGTTTTCGTGACGGCGGATGGTTTCGATGATTTGCTGACCCACGCTGTAAACCGGGTCCAGCGCCAGCAAGGGCTCTTGAAAAATCATGGACGCCACGCGCCCACGGAAGCGGCTGAGCTGGTCTTGCGACAGCGTGAGCACATCCTGATCACCTACCCGGATTTGCCCCGTGATTTGGGTTTTCTTTTCAGCATGCAGACGCAGGATGGTGCGCAAGGTGACGCTCTTGCCAGAGCCTGACTCGCCAATCAGGGCGACCACTTCGCCGCGCTGCACGCGCAAGTCCACGCCCGAGACGGCCTGAACGGGTTTTTTGCCACCGGTGAAGGTGACATGCAGCTGGCGGATGTCCACATAGGCGGGTGTTGAAGTATCCGGTTTCATGCCGCAACCTCCGAAGGTTTGACCGTGCTTTGCACTGCGGGTGCCCCGGTGTGCGCTGCGCCAGCGACGTGCATCCAGCAGGCCACTTGCTGCCCGTGCTGGGCTTGGGCCAGCACCGGCATCTTTTCGCTGCAAATGGCTTGGGCGTGCACACAACGGGTGTGAAAACGGCAGCCGCTGGGCGGGTTGATGGGGTTGGGCGGGTCGCCCGCCAAGGGGGGAGTTTCGGTGCGCCGATCCGGGTCCAGGGTCGGAATGGACGAGAGCAAGGCTTGGGTGTAGGGGTGGGCGGCATGCTTGAACAGCGTTTCACTGTCGCCCACTTCCACCACTTGGCCCAGGTACATCACCATGACCCGGTCGCTCATGTAGCGCACCACATTCAGGTCGTGGCTGATGAAGATGTAGGTCAGGCCAAACGACTCTTTCAAGTCCAGCAAGAGGTTGAGCACCTGCGCTTCCACCGACTTGTCCAGGGCAGAGACCGCCTCGTCCAAAATGATCAAACGCGACTGCAAGGCCAAAGCCCGGGCAATGTTGACACGCTGCCTTTGCCCGCCCGACAACTCATGCGGGTAACGCTCGGCAAAGCGCTGCGGCGCCAGCCCCACCCGGTCGAGCAAGTCACGCGCCCGGTCGATGGCCTCGCGCTCGGGCAGTCCGTGCACCATGGGGGCAAACGCGATCGAGTCTTCCATGGTCAAGCGTGGGTTCAAAGACGCGTAGCTGTCTTGAAACACCATTTGGGCCTGACGGCGATAGTCTTTCAGGGGCAGCGACTTGCTGCCCACCGTCTGGCCGTCAAACACCAGCTCGCCTTGGTCGGGCGTGATCAGCTGCATGAGCAAACGTGCGGTGGTGGATTTGCCGCAACCGGACTCGCCCACCACGCCCAAGGTCTCGCCCTTGAACACGTCAAAGCTCACCCCATCGACGGCGCGAACCACACCTGCGCCACGCCCCAACAGGTCTTTCTTGAGTGGGAAGTGCTTGACCAAGCCACGCACCGAGAGCATCGGCTGGCCGTTTGCGCCCGCCTCATCATTGGCCAATGTCATTCGGACCTCACTGTTTGATTTCCATGGCCGAACGCAAGCCGTCGGCCAGAAGGTTAAAAGCAATCGATGTCATGAAAATCATCGCCCCGGGCAAAGCGGCAATCCAGGGTTGCGTGTAAATGGCGGTGCGCAAGGTGTTGAGCATCAGGCCCCATTCCGGCTCGGGGGGTTTGACGCCCAGACCCAAAAAGCTCAGACCCGAGGCCAGGATCATGGACACCGCGATCAGACTCGTGGCGTACACAAAAATCGGCCCCAGCACATTGCCCAGCACATGCACCCGCACGATGGTGAAAGCCGACGCACCCGAAGCCCGGGCTGCCTCGACAAAATCACGCCCCCGAATTTGTGTGGTCACGCTCTCGGCCACCCGCGCCAGCGGCGGGATGAACACAATCGTCAAGGAAATCAGGGAGTTGGTGATGCCCGCCCCCAAAGCGCCCGACAAAGCGATGGCCAGCAACACCGAGGGAAAGGCGTAAAAAACGTCGATGGTGCGCATCATCACGCTGTTGACCCAGCCCCCGGTGTAACCGGCGGTGATGCCGATCAGCGAGCCGATGACAAAGGCGCAAATCACCGGGGTGATGCCCATGAACAAGGACAGCTTGGCCCCCACCATCAATCGGGTGAGCATGTCGCGGCCCAACTCGTCGGTGCCCAAGGGGTGCCCTTCAAAGCCAATGGGCTTGAGGCGTTTGAGCATGGACGACTGGTAGGGGTCCATGGGGGCCAGCCAAGGCCCTAAGACAGCCAGCACCATCAAAAACAGCACCACCAAAGCAGCACCCACGGCCACTTTGTCGCGCAAAAAACGACGCCCCACGGTTTCCCAATAACCGGCAGAGCGCTCATACACCAGCGGTAGCACCGGGCTGGCGGCCGCATTCAATGAAGTCATGTCAATTCCTTGAGGTCGAGATCAAGCGCGTGCAATGCGAGGGTCCAGCAAGGTCTGGATCACATCCACGATGAGGTTGAGCACCACAAAAAACATGGCCAGCACCAAGATCGTGCCTTGCAGCAAAGGCAAGTCGCGCTGGAAGATGGCCGAGTTGAGCAAGAAGCCGGTGCCAGGCCATGAAAAAACCGTCTCGATCAGGATCGATCCGCCGAGCAGATAACCCAGTTGCAAGCCCATCACCGCCAAGGCCGTGGGGGCGGCATTTTTGACGACATGCCAAAAAATACCCAAATTGGTGAGTCCCTTGGCACGCAAACCGACGATGAACTCTTGCGCCAGGATGTCGGCCACCAAGGCCCGCACCGTGCGCGAGATGATGCCCATCGGAATCACACTCATGGTGATGGCCGGCAAGAGCATGTGTTTGACGTGTTCCCAATCCCAAACCCACTGGCTGGACCCCCCAGGCCCTGCGCCACCGGGTGGCAGCCACATGAGGATGGACGAAAACACAATCACCAAGACCATGCCCAGCCAATAGTGCGGGACGCTGACGCCCAGCACAGACAGCAAAGAAGCGAACTTGTCCAACCAGGAGTTTTGGAAATACCCGGCTACAAAACCAAACAAACTGCCCAGCACAAAGCCGATCAGGGTGGCCAGCATGGCCAATCGCAAGGTGTTGCCCACGGCAGTCATGACCTCGGCCGCCACGGGACGGTTGCTGGCAATGGAGGTGCCCAAATCACCCTGCAAGGCACGCCAGACCCAGGTCACAAATTGCTCGGGATACGAGCGGTTAAAGCCGTACAACTCGATCAACTGCGCTTGCAAGTCGGCCGAGGCATCGGGCGGCAAAATCGACACGAGAGGATCGCCCGGTGCCAGGTGCACCAAGCCAAAACAAACCAGCGCCACCCCCAGCATGATGGGCAGGGAATAAATCAGACGCCGCAACAAAAAGCCGAGCATGCCATCACTCCAAAACTGCAATTTAAAAAGTGTGCTGTCAGGTCATGAACAACTTGACTGCACACCCAGGGGTGTGGGCCCCAAGGCCCACACCTGAACCATCAGTCCATCGACACCGGAGCCAAATCGACAAACCAGCTGCGCGGCTGCACAAAGCCCTTGACCTTCGCGCTCATGGCACGCGGTCCCACGTCGTGGGCAATCCAGACGAAAGGTGCTTCTTCGACAATGCGGGCGTGCAACTTGGCCAGCGCTTCGTCGCGTTTTTTGTCATCAAACTGCGTGCGGGCTTCGGCATTGAGCTTTTCAAACTCGGGGTTGCCAAATAAACCCCAGTTGTTGGACACCGGTGGGAAGGTGCCCATGCTGGTGAAGCGCACCATGCCAAAGAAGGGATCCATGGCGGAGTAGCTCACGTTGATGGCGTGCGCACCGTTGGCCGAGGGGTCTTTGGCCCCACGACGCCAGTTGGTGAACAAGGTGTTCCACTCGATCACGTCAAACTGCACATCAAAGAAGCACTGCTTGAGCGACTGCTGAACAAACTCGTTCATGGGCAAGGGCTGCATCTGGCCTGAGCCCGATGCCGAAATCTGCACCTTGACCTTGAGGGGTTTGGCGGCGCTGTGGCCCGCTTGGGTCATCAAGGCCTTGGCCGCATTCACATCGTACTTGATGTCGAATTTGGGGTTGCCCCACCAGGGGTGACCTGGAGGCACCGTGCCTTTGGGGGCGGCCATCATGCCGCCCAAAAGGGTTTTCAGGCCCTCACGGTCGACGCACAAGTTGGCCGCATGGCGCACCCGCTTGTCCAGCCAGGGCGAGCCTTCGGCAAACGACAACTGCCAAGGCCAGACATGGGGCTGGGCATTGCTTTCGATCTTGAAGCCGCGCTGGCGAATTTGCGGCATGGCGTCGGGGGCGGGGGCCTCGATCCAGTCGACCTGGCCACCGAGCAAAGCAGCAGTGCGGGCATTGGCCTCAGGCATGGGGACCAGCACCACGCGGTCGACCTTGGGCATTCGCTTGGGGTCCCAATAGGTTTTGTTGGCCACCATTTCCAGGCGCTCACGCGGGACAAAACGGGCCATTTTGAAGGGGCCAGAGCCGGAGGCGTCTGCAGCAAAGGCGGTCCATGCCGCTTTGGATTTGTCTGCGGGTGTGGCGCCTGCAGCGGCATCAAATTTCTTTTGCCAATGCACGGGCGAGGCAATGAACAAATTGGTCAGGTTGATGGGCAAAAACGCATCGGGCTCGCTGGTGGTCAGCTCCACGGTCAGGTCGTCAATTTTGCGGGCGCTGCGCAGTGTGGGCATGCGCGAAGCGGTCACGCCCACCTGGCTGGCATCGAAGTGCACTGCGTCTTTGTCGAGCACCTTGCGCACGTTCCAGACAATGGCATCAGCGTTGACAGCCGATCCGTCATGGAACTTGATGCCGGGGCGCAGCTTGAAAGTCCATTTGGTTTTGTCGCTCGCCCCCACCGTCCATGAAGTGGCCAAGCCGGGTCCCACCACACTGGGTGCATCGGCTTTGGACAAGTCCCAGTGGGTCAAGGCGTCGTACATCGGGATGCCGGTGAACCGGTTGCCCTCAAAGCCTTGGTCAGGCTGACCCAAGGTGCGGGGAATGTCAGCCGCCGTCATGGCAATGCGCAAGACTTTTTCTTGCGCCTGTACCGCCATGGAGATGGCGCTGAGCCCCATCCCGACAGCCATGGTGAACGCCCAAGATGCGGGCAAAGAACGTGGGGAAAGGATAGACCGCTTCATCAAAACTCCATTAAAAGTGGATTGAAAAATGAGCAACAGACCTTGAGTACTGACAGATCAGGTCTGTAAATTAACATACGTCAAATGAGTCTGGCAAGTTTTTTTGTATGCAATCACCGTGCCCGCTTGGAGACAGGGCCTGCGTCGTCAGCACGCCGAAGCGAATCTTGAAAAAGGTCCATTTACTCTGCAGAATCAGGCACAAAAATGATGTTTTCTGGCACCATTCTGGTCATCACATGGCGCATCACGCCCCAATTTGGCGATTTTTTTGTATGCAATAAACAACTTGTCACCTCGGACATTGACACCGACATTCCGGCACGATGCATGCCTGCAACCGGGGAAGAAAGTCGGCCCTTGCCCCACTGAAAAAAAGGAACCCATCGCATGAACACCCCCGCAATGCGCCGTTATTTGTTGATCAACCCCAACACCAACGCCTTGACCACACAACGCTTGCGTGACGTGTTGCTGCCCCAGTTGCCGCCGGGCGTGCAACTCGATGTGCAGACCGCCCGATTTGGAGCGCCTTACATCGCCTGCGAAGCCAGCCATGCCGTGGCCGCTCACGCCTGCCTGGACGTGTGGACCTCGCACCGAGGCACGCCGGAACAAGCCCTGCACGGGGTGTTGATTGGCTGCTTTGGCGACCCGGGTTTGTTGGCCTTGCGCGAAGCCAGCGGCTGCCCTGTGACGGGACTGGCCGAAGCCTCGTTCATTAAGGCCGCAGCACACGGGCCATTTGCCATCGTCACGGGTGGCGAGCGCTGGAAACCCATGCTGCAGCGCCTGGCCACCAGCTTGGGTTACGGCGCACAACTGCGCCACATCGAGACCGTGGCCCCCACGGGTGCGGCGCTGCAGGCCGACCCCAAGATGGCGATTGAATGCCTGAGTCAAGCTTGCCAAAACGCCGCCCAAAGCGGCGTGGCCAGCATCATTTTGGGCGGTGCCGGCCTGGCCGGTTACGCCCGGTTGCTGCAAGCCCACTGCGACCTGCCCCTGATCGACAGTGCCCAGGCCGGCTGGGAAGTCTTGCTGCAACAACAGGCGCCTGCTGCACCGTCCAAGCACGATGGTTTTTATGCGCCCTGGGTGGGCTTGCCGCCAGATTTCATGGGCGTCCCCACACGCGGCTGAACACGGCCCGTCCTTCAAGGCATCAAACTGCCCTGAGCGGCCTTGAGCACCGCACGGCTCAAGCCATCGAGCAAGGCAGATGCGGCGCGGGTTTCCTGCCAGTACAAGGTCACATCCAGGGGTGTGCCCGGCACCAGCTCCAGCAACGCGCCGCTTTGCAGGTGCGGCGCAATCAAGGTCAAAGGATGCAGGCCCCAGCCCATGCTGGCCAGTGAGGCCTGCACAAAAGCCTGCGTGGAGGGCAAGGTGTGCCTGGGCAATTCCACATGCCGGTGGCACAAACGCCGCACCCAGCGGGCCTGCAATTCGTCTTGGGTATTAAAGACCAAACTGGGTGCATGGGCCAGGCTTCCGGCCGTCACGCCCTGCGCCAAATGGCGCTGCACAAAATCGGGACTGGCCGCTGCCACATAACGCATGGCGCCCAGGGCGCGGCTGTTACAACCGGTGGCCGGGCGGGCTGTGGCTGTGACGGCAGCCAGCACAGCGCCACTGCGCAACCACTCGGTGGTGTGATCCTCGTTGTCCACCGACACGGCCATCAACACCGGTGCATCGGCCGCAAAGGCGGTCAGGGCCGGGGCAAACCAGGTGGCCAAGCTGTCGGCATTCACCGCAATGGGCAGCGTGACACGCGCCACGCCCTCGGGGGCCAGACCGGGCAATGCGCCTTGCAATTCCTGCTCCAGCAGACGCACACGGTCCATGTGCTGGCACAAGCGTCGGCCGGTCTCGGTGGCCTGGCAGGGCTGACTGCGCACCACCAAGGCACAACCCACCCGCTCTTCCAGCAGCCGAATGCGTTGCGACACGGCCGACGGCGTGACGTGCAATGCGCGAGCCGCACGCTCAAAACTGCCTTCACGAACCACAGAGACCAGTGCAGCCAGAGAAAAATAGTCGAGCATGAAATGAGTTTTTCTAAAGCCAGTTAATGAAAGACAGTTTGTCTTAATCAATCAATCCTGACAAGCTCATGCCCTATGAATTGGAATCACACACTGAATTGGGGATGGCCTGTTTTTGTGCAGGGCATGGTTTTGGGGCTGGGCCTGATCGTGGCCATTGGGGCGCAAAACGCTTTTGTGTTGCGCCAAGGTCTGCGCCGCGAACATGTGGGCAGCGTGGTGGCGTTTTGTGCGGTGGCCGATGCGCTGCTGATCACAGCAGGCGTGCTGGGCATGGCGCAAGCGCTGGGTGAGCGGCCAGCGTTTGCAAGAGCACTGGCTTTGGGCGGGGCGGCGTTTTTGGCCGTGTATGGCTGGCGAGCACTGCAGCGAGCGCGTCAGGCCAGCACGCTGGACGTGACCAGCACGGGCCAGGGCCTGAGTCTGGGGGCGGCGCTGGCCCAAGCGGCGGCATTCACCTTGCTCAACCCGCATGTGTATCTGGACACGGTGCTCTTGGTGGGCAGCATTGGCGCACAGCAGCCGACCTCCTTGCAGGGCTGGTTTGCGGCTGGGGCCAGCACAGCCAGTTTGCTGTGGTTCAGCGCCTTGGGCTTTGGGGCACGCTGGTTAGCGCCCTGGTTTGCCAAGCCCCGCGCCTGGCAGGTGCTGGATGCGCTGATCGGTGTGACCATGTGGGTGCTGTCAGCCTTGCTGGTGCGTCATGTCTGGGCTGGCCTGTAAACCCTGCTGCAGCAGCGGCGTGGTGTTGGTTGACCCGATAAGGGCGGCGGCCCTGCGGATGCCCCTCGTCCCACACAATGCAGACATTTCACATTGGGGGGGCTTAGATGCTGTTTCCCCTGTAGGAGCGACGCCCTCGTCGCGAAAAAGCCTCGCAGACCACCACCCATCGCCCCGAGGGCGAGGCTCCTACAAACTGCAAAGCCCCCCAAAATGGTGGCCCCCAAAAATGCAAGGCATGGTCTCTGTAGGAGCGACGCCCTCGTCGCGATCTGCCATGCAGACCACCACCCATCGCCCCGGGGGCGGGGCTCCTACAAAATGCAAAGCTTCCCAAAAAGGTGGCCGCCAAAAATACAAGACATGGTCTCTGTAGGAGCGACGCCCTCGACGCGAAAAGCCTCGCAGACCACAACCCATCGCCCCGGGGGCGGGGCTCCTACAAAATGCAAAGGCCCCCAAAATGGTGGCCCCCAAAAATGCAAGGCATGGTCTCTGGAAAAAGGGGGTCAGATCCAGGTTGGACATGACCCCTTGAACATCACTTGCGTGGGCCTTTTGGACGGTTGAACCAGTTGGCCAGCATGAACAAGCCAAAGACAACAAACATGATGATGAGGACGTGATGGGTTTGCATGGTGATTCCTTGTGAATGCGTGAAGTTGATTAAAACAAACAGATTATGCAAACTTGGCTGAATGCCGCACAGGGCGGATCAAAGGTCCCATAGCCCAAAGGGTCAGCAGGAGCAGCACCATTTCGAGCCCGTAGACGGACGAGTAACCCAGCACCGAACTGCTGCCCAGCGCTACGCCGTCGCGTACCAAACCCCCAACGGCCATGCCCACGCCGGCCGCCGTGGCTTGCACCGCTCCCCAAGCGCCCATGGCCAAACCAATTTGCTCGGGGGGGGCCATTTGCATGGTGGCAGTCAGGGTGCCGTGGGCAAACAAACCTGCACCCAAGCCAATGAAGAAAATACCCACCGCAAACAAAACCGGTGACATCAAGGGGGCGGAGGCGATCACTGCTGCAAAAGCGGGCAGACCGACCCATGCGCCCCAACTGGCCATTCGGTAGGCGTCCCCGCCCCGCCCCAACACCTTGGAGGCCCAGGCAAAGCCAATCAAACCGCCCAATGCCAATGTGGCGGTGAGCATGGTGGTGGTAGAGACACTCAGATTCAAAATCTCGCCACCAAAAGGTTCCAACAAGACATCTTCCATGGTGAAGGCCATGGTGCCCAGCCCCACCGCGAGCAAACGACGCAAGGTGTTGGGCCCTTGGCAAAACAGCTGCCAAGCTTGTGCGAATGTGTGGTCAACCGGGGTGCCAGGTTTGCGCAGACGGCTGCGCGGCTCTTGTTTCCACAGGGCCACCACGTTGAGCACCAGGGTCATCACGGCCACGGCTTGCACCACACGAATGAGCTGACCCGGGCTGTAGTCGCGCAGCAAATGGCCGAGCATCAAGGCGCTGCCGATCATGCCCAGCAGTTGCATCACGTACATGAGGCCCACCACTTTGGGTTGGCTCTCGGGCGGGGCCAGGTCGGTGGCCAGGGCCAAACCTGCCGTTTGCACGGTGTGCATGCCAATGCCCACCAACACAAAGGCGCCTGCCGCACCCACCAAACCCACCCACGCCGGGGCTTGGCTCGACTGCCCTGCTCCGGCCAGCACCAAGAGCGCAAAAGGCATGATGGAAAAACCGCCAAATTGCAGCAAGCTGCCCATCCAGATGTAGGGCACGCGCCGCCAGCCCAGTTGCGAGCGGTGGTTGTCCGAGCGAAAACCGATCAGGGCACGAAAAGGGGCCACCAGCAAAGGCAGGGCCACCATCAAAGACACCAGCGTGGCGGGAACTTGCAGCTCCACAATCATCACGCGATTCAGGGTGCCCACCAGCATGACCATGGCCATGCCGACAGAAATTTGAAACAGCGACAAGCGCAGCAGACGGGACAGCGGCAGATCCTCGCTGGCAGCGTCGGCGAATGGCAAAAAACGGGGGCCCAAGCTGGCCAGCGTGTACGCCAAAGAAGATGGTTTTTTGGTTTTGGTCATGGAGGAAAGACCAAGCGCTTTCGCGCTTGGCCGTTCGGCGGGGTTCACCCGTTACTTCTTCACCGCAGCATCGGCCGCAGGTGCTACAGCCACCACTTTGGTGCCACCGTTGAGGAAGTTTTTCACCCAAGAAGTGTTCAGGGTCAGGGCCAGGTGCACGCTGAAGGACGCAACGGCCACAGCAGCGATGAACACTGGAATACCGACCGAAGGTTTCACCACACACCACATTTTCGAATAGATCATGGCAGTACCTCTCTTATTTGAGCCAAGGTGAATAGATGAAGGCCAACAGGTGGGCAAATGCGGCAATCATGCCGAAGATTTGCGTACCCTGGATGAGATTGCGGTGAATCTCTTCCGATTCGGCCTCGGTCAGTCCCGTTGGCCAGACTTTGTCTGAGTTCGACATAGTTTTTCTCCTTGAAGAAAACGTGCAAGGCCCGCACGAGGGCTATTCATGGCCACCATGGCCACAAATGGGGTTGCCTTGAACGCGCTCGCACGTCGGCACACTGGGCCGGGCTGGACAAGTTCAAGGTTGTTCATCTCAAGCCCGCCTTGGCATGCGCCAGGGCAGCATGGCTTGAACCACCGGTGACACCAAGCGTGGCACCGACAGGGTTTCGTGGAAGGCGAGCAAGGGCTCGCCTGCGTAATCAAATTGAAGCAAGGCACGCTGGTAAAACGGCGTGTCTTCGAGTTGTTCGTGCACCCGCACAGGGTGTGCGCTGCGCATGCGCCGGGCAATGCGCCAAGCCGTTTTGGACAGGCGCTGCGCCGGGGGCGTGGCGATGGGCTCGACCGCACCCTTGGGTGTGAAGCGCAGCGACAGCACACGGTCTTCGGTGCCGGGTGCTTGCATGTCGTAAAACACCACGGTAGAGCCATCGCGGGTGCGGGCGCGTGACCAGTCCCAGGTGTGAAAACCCTGGTCTACCGGCTCGTCACCTTCGTTGGAATCGAGGTAAGCGTGGCCTTGCCATTTCAGCTCAGGGGCGCTCAGGTCCACCTCGATGCGCGAGGCCGGAGCCAAAGGTCCCCAGCGGTGTTGGCCTGCCACATCCAAGGGTGTGGAGTAGCCAAACAGTTGCTGTGGCCACAGTTTGATGCGACCCCGAATGCGGTGCGGAAAAGGCACACACACTTCGTTGATGTCGATGCTCAGGCAGTCACCGTCCCAGCTCAGTTGACTCGGTCCAATGGTGAATTGGCGTTCGCTGCGGTGGCAGTGGCGCTGGCCCCGCTCGGTCATGGCCCAGCGGCCTTGGCCTTTGCTGTAAATGGCCACGTTCAGAGCGCAATGATTTTCTGGACTGGCGCGGCCACTGCGCCGCGCCCAAGCGTAATAAGGCGAGAACACACTGCCTACAAAGGCAATGAGGGTGATACCGTGTTGGCCGCAATCACTCATGGCGTCGACATACCACCAAAGGTAGCCTCCATCGGGGACGTGCTGGTCGAAGCGAGGCTCGCCATCACGGCTTCGGCCGCCCGCTGCCCGGACAGCGCCGCCATCGGAACCCCCGGCCCAGGATGCACGCTGCCCCCCGCCAGATACAGGCCCTGCAGGGGTGTGGTGGAGCCAGGTCTGCTGAAGATGCTGGTCCAGCCGTGTGTGGCCTGCCCGTACAGGGCTCCCGCGCTGGCCGGAAAACGCCGATGAAAGTCCTGCGGTGTCGTGCGCAAGCTGTTGGCCGCTGTGGGGTGCAGCTGCAGACCCAAGCGAGACAGGTGCTGAAAGGTTTTCGTTTGGCATTGTTCTAAAGCCTCCTCGGTGATTGCGTTGCCATCACCGCTGGCGGGTGCGTTGACCAAACAAAAAATGCGTTCTGACTGGCCAGGCAAAAGGTCCTCAGGTCGGTCTTGTGCACAGACATAAACCGTCGGTTGCTGCGGCAGGCGCTGGCGTTCAAAGATGTCTTCAAACTCGCTGGCGTAGGTGCTTTGGAAAAACACGTTGTGCCGGTCCAGAGCCACACCATCGGCGGGGGCATGCATCGACCAGGTCAAGGCCGACAAAGATCGCGGAGGTGCCGCCTTGGGCACGGCACTGCGCACCTCATCGCCCAGCAAACCCTGGCGCAAAGCGGACGCGTCGCCATTGAAGATGATGCGGTCGGCCGGTAAAAACTCGCCCGACTGCAGGTGCACACCACACACGCGGCCCTGGCGCTTTTCGATGCGCTGGCAGGTGCTTTGGTAGCGGAACACCGCCCCTTGTCGACGGGCCACCCGGGCCAGCGATTGGGCCATGCCCACCATGCCGCCTTCGACCGACCAGACCCCGTCCATCTCGACTTGTGCGATCAGCATCAGAGTGGCCGGTGACTGCCATGGCGATGAGCCGCAATAGGTGGCATAGCGGGCAAAGAGTTGACGCAAACGCGGGTCCGTGAATTGGTGTCCCAGTTGCTGCCACAGGCTGCGCATGGGACCGAGTTGGGCCAACACGCCCAAACCTTTTAAACCCAAGTCCCCCATGAAACCGCCCATGCTCGGACGCTGGGCCCGGATCATGGGGCCTTCGAGCGTGGCATACAGCTGACGGGTGGTTTTGCAAAAATCAGCAAAACGCCGGGCTTCGTCACCGCCTGACCAAGCGGCAATGGCTGCTTCGCTTTCTTGGGGGTTGGCCGACAAATCGAGCTGGCTGCCATCGGGCCAAAAATGTCTGGCCAGCACCTGCAGCGGTGTGATGCGCATCTCGGCCTCAACACTGGTGCCCACGCTGCGCAGCAAGGCATCAAACACCCAGCGCATGGTGAACACCGTGGGGCCGCTGTCGATATGTGCGCCGTTGACCTCGCGGCTGTGGACCTTGCCACCGGGTGCGTGGGCTGACTCGACCACGGTGACGTCCAGCCCGCGGTGGGCCAGTGCAATGGCACTGCACAAACCGCCCATGCCCGCGCCAATGATGACCACTTTGTGCTCAGACATGGCTGGGCTCCAAGGTGTGGACATCCAAGGCCGGCTGGGCCACTGGAACAACAGGGTTCGTGCTGAACACAGGGGTTTTTAAGTCGTACGCTTGGCCCTGCCAAACCCCGGCCATTTGCAAGACCTGCATGCGAACAAACAGCGACTCTGAAAAAAACTGGTGCTTGTAGGCCGCAGCACTGGCCACCTGATGCGCCCCTTGGTGCGCGTAGTCCAGCATGGCGGCCGTGTCCCGCCACAAGCTGAATGTGCACTGCCTGACCAAAGGGGCCTCGCCCAAACCCATGGCCAACAAACATCCTGGTGCATGACTCAGGTCGGCCTGCGCCGCTGGGGCGTAACGCCAAAAGGCCATGGCCTTGGTGGGCACAATGCTGGCACGCGTGAGCACCGCAAAGGGGCCTTTGGCCTGGGCTTGTTGATCCCACTGCTCACCCAAAGCTTCTGCGCTGCTGGCTTGCCAAGCTTGCTTGTCCCATTGCCCGCGTGCCGACTGCACCGTCAACACACCCGACCAGCACTCACGGGCACGGCTTTGGTAGGCCTGGACAAAGGGGCTGTCCAGAAAACGCAAGGCCAAATCCAGATGGCTGAAAGTGCAAATCAGGCCTTGGTGTGTGGCACTGGGCCGCAAGCTGAAACCGCCGCCATGGCCGCTGCCCATGACTTTGATCATGGTCAGGCCGGGCACATCTTTGTAAGGCGTGGCCCCAGCCACCAGACGCAACCAGCCCCAGCCCTGGTGCTTGCGACAAAAGTCGGCCAGCAACACCACCACCACGCCTGACAGCGGGTCATGAAGAGAGGTGGTGGGGTCCATGACAGCTGTCCAGTGTGGAGACGGTGATGCGTTCGACTACTTGGCCGCCACTTTGGACGCGGCCAAAGCAGGTTTGAGCAACTCGGGGAAGTCTTTGGCCATGGGCGCACCGTTCAAAGGCTTGTAAGCACCTTGGTGGCAAGTGGCGCAATTGAGCTTGGCCACGTCACCCATGGGGCCCTTGCGGTGCGCCGGGAAGACTTCGGTCAAGGGCTCCATGTAGGTCAGGTTCAGATCACGCGCCATGCGGATGCCGTGCCAGGCCGTCACACGCTGAGGTGGGCTGTTTTCCCAATTCTGGAAAGACTGCGTGTTGTGGCAATAAGTGCAGTTCACACCCAACGAGGTCGACATGTGTGTCATCAGCCCATAAGTCCATTCGGCTTGTTTGATCGACTGGCGGTTGCCCGATGGCAAAGCCGTGGAGCCGTTGACACGGATCTTCTGGTCGCCCAACAAGAACGGGGTGAAGGGGTCGTTGGGCAAGGAAGACAAATTGACCACTGGTGAGGGGCTGTTTTGTCCGGTCTTGTCGCCGATGAAATTCGAACCATAAGGCTGTGGATCGGCTTTGAACCAAATGGCGTTGGGCACGGGTTCACCGCGATGGCATGTGTAGCAAGTCACCCCGGTTTTGGCCACATGCGGCTGCCAGTCGGCGTTGATGTGTTGGGTCATCTCGACCATGCGCCGCGCCACCACCTTGGTGTACTTGGTGTCGTCTTGAAAGTTGGGCAAGGCGTGGCAATAGGCACAACCTTCATTGGGAGCGACCCAGCTGGTCATCGAGACCATCAGGCGGTTGAAGTCACCCACACTGAGGTCACCCAAAACTTTGACGTTTTTGTACACCTGTGAAGCTTTGGGCCCGTCAGATCCGGCCGAAGGGATCGCCACAGGAGGCTGGTTCTTTTCGGTTTTGACTTCGAGCAAACGGGCGTTGTAAACCTGGACCATGCCGGTGCCACGGTAACCGCTTTGCACCGTCTCAGGAATCGGGCGTTCGCAGCCGGCCAGCACGAGGCCGACCAGTGCCAGGCCCAGACCTTTGGCCATGCGGCTCATCCAACGGGGAGAGTGTGTGGTGTTCGGGTTCATGGCTTGACTCCTGTGCTCAGCGCGGGGTCAGCCATCGCTGGAAAAATTTCGGGGTACGGTGGCGCCACGCCATGCTTGATGGCCCAGAGGTACCAGTTGTCGACCACGGTGCCGGTCAGCAAGATGCCGATACCGCCAGTGATGGGGCACAGGACGGCGAACCACCAGGCCCAACGGTGAATCGATTCCATGGTGGCGTTGAAACCCATGGTCCAGCGCCAGAACAAGGCGGCACGCTCAGAGGCCGTGCCCCGGTCGGTGATCTGCTCGATTTCGCGTTCGCCACCGAAGCGGGTGACCGCCAAAATGGTCGCACCGTGCATGGCAAACAACAGGGCCGAGCCATAGAGGAACACGATGGACAGCGCGTGGAAGGGGTTGTAGAACAGGTTGCCATAGCGCAGCGAGAAGGCCGCCGTCCAGTCCAGGTGAGAGAAGATGCCGTAAGGCACAGCCTCACCCCAAGATCCCATCAGGATGGGGCGGAACAGACCCAGCACCAGGAACAACCAAATGGCGGCTGCAAAAGCCCAAGCGATGTGTGTGCCCATGCCCAGCTCCACTGCGCGGCGGTAAGTGCGAGCCCACCAGAACATGACCGATGCGGTGAGGAACAAACCCACAATGAGGAACCAGCCGCCTTGGTTGAGCGGGGGCAAACTCAGGCCGTAGCTCGGTGGTGGCGGCTCCAGCGACAGCCAAAACAACTGCCGCACGAACTGGATCGGGTCGTAGTTGACCGAGGCCAGCATGTTCATGCCGATCAGGGTGAAGGCGATCATGCCGAACACGAGTGAGGCCAGGCCCAGGCCACCGAGGTAGATGGGACCGAGCTGGGCATTGCCCAGTTTGCCGATCCAGTAGTTGATCAGGGGTTGCCCGGTGCGTGGGCTGTTGCCGTGTCCAAGTTCCACCCCGTGGTGGACTGGACCCACGGCTTGCACCGTGGTGAACAGGTTTTGATAGTCGGCCATTTGCGGTACTCCTCAATTCTTGGGGTTCGTGCTGCGTGCAGTCCGAATCAGACGGGCCACTGGGACCAGATGGGCATGTTCAGCCACCAGCTCCACCACTCGGGCCAGCCACGGCTCCAGAAGGGGCCGCTGAGCACGATGCACAGAGCGCTGAACAACACAGCCGCCAGGGCCATGAACAAACCCAGGCGGTGGATGCCCAATGTGCCGATCGAGTAGCCGATGATGTCGCGGAAGAACGTGTCTTCGTGCTCGGGGGTCTTGACCACGGTGCCCGGTGTGGGGTTGGTGGAAGACAAGATCAGACCGCCGTGCAGCGACAAGGCAAACACACTGGCAAAGAAGAAACTCACAGCGATCATGTGCGCCGGGTTGTAGTGAAAGTGCAGGTACTGGTAGCCCACGTTGGACACCCAGTCGAGGTGGCTGTAGATGCCATAAGGAAAGCCGTGGCCCCAAGCGCCCATGAGCACAGGGCGAATCACCACCAAGGTGAAATACGCCGAGATGGCCACCCCAAAGGCCACGGGCACATGAAAGCCCATGCCCAGCTTGCGGCAGATTTCGACCTCGCGCATCATCCACGAGCCAAAAGCGCCCAATGCACACACCGTGATGAGCTGCCACAGGCCGCCTTCCATCAAGGGTGCAAAGCGCAGGCCGTAAGACAAATCAGGCGGTGCGATGCTGATTTGCCAAATGTTCCAGGTCGGGCCTTGTGAGGCTCCCCACAAAATGAGCGCCGTGCCCAGGAACGAAAAGAACAGGGTTGTGACGCCGAAGAAGCCGACGTAAAAGGGTCCGACCCAAAAGTCAAACAAGTCACCACCCAGCAGGGTACCACCGCGAACGCGGTACTTTTTCTCAAAACTCAGCATGGCCATGGTTGGGTCCTCCTGCCTTCAGTGGATAAACAGATGCCGCATTGACACGGGTTCAATGGCGGCACCTGAACGGCAAGTCCTGGATCAGGACTTGGGCGCGGCCAGCGAAGCCACAGCCGTGGGCAGCGGCGAGTTTTGCGCCGATGCTGCTACGGGTTTTTTCGCGCCGTCGAGCCAGTTGAATTTGTTGGTGCTGAGCAAGATGAGGTGAATCATCGCGGCCAGGCCAAACAAGAAAATGCCCTGCAGTACCATGGCACGCAAAGGGTCGTAAAGTCGCCAAATTCTCCACATGGTGAATCTCCTAAATGATGTGGGACATGAAGGTGTACACCGCAGCTTTCACACCTTGGCTCATGCTCTTGGCATCTTCTGCGCCGGGCAGCAGATCTCTCCAGTGAACGCCGACCAGTTTGGCCAGTACGACGACCACAAACAGACATCCGAATCCGATGAGGAAGATGGACCAATACGCAGGGGATTCATCCGCACGCGAATGCTCCTCTTTGAATGGGCTTGTGTTTTGCATGACAGTGACTCCGTCAATCTATGGTTGAAAAAACAGGCTCTGAATCAGAACCAGGGACGCCACGCCCAGACCAGGATGTGGGCCAGAACAGCAACTGCTGTAAAGCCTACGGTGCCTTGCATCCAGTAATGGTGGAACTCCTGGGCTTCCTCATCGGTGAGTCCGGAAATTGATGTCTTGGTGGACATGTTTTGCTCCTTTTAAAGAGGCCTTGCGACCCGGGTTGCGCACAGCCCGCGCAGATGGGCATCCGCAGCCAAAGGCCACGACATCGGATAAGCCGTGCCGCATGTGGCGGCACCTGCTGTTGTGTTGAGAGGGGTGTGCTTCATGCCGCCACCCCCAGACCCAGTTCGCGGCTGGCCGCGACCACATGGGCTTCTGTCACCTCGCTGTGACCCTGGGCCTGCGAGAGTTGTTCGGCTTGGTCACGCAATCGCTTGGCCGCTGAAATTTGCACCAGCACCGGCTGGCTTTGCACCACATCGCGCAGGCGCTGCTGGGCCTGGTCTTGCCAGCTGGCGTTCGGGGCAACCACCCCACGCGCATGGGTGGCGGGGGCCTTGTCCATGTCGGTGCCCAGGGGCAAGATGTGGAACAGTGCATCAAACAGCGCGTTGCACACTTCCTGGATCACATAGCTTGCACCGCTGTAGCCCATGAAAGGCGTGCCGGTGTGGCGGCGAATGATGGCCCCAGGAAAAGAGGCGGGAATGAAGGCCGCACGCATGGGGCTGCCGCCTGAGATTTCGCTCAGGTACATGCGCTCGTTGTAGCTGCCGAACATGATCAAAGGCGTTTGCGTTTTGACCAATTCGCGCACAGCCACGTTGTCGGTCTTGGTGCCTGCTGTGCGCGAGATGCTGAAGCGGCAAGGCAAACCCATCTCGTTTTCGAGGAAGTTTTTCAAACCCCGTGAATACGTTTCACCGGCCACCACCGCAAAACTGGCCGTGGCAAAAAAGTCTTGGGTCACCGAGCGCCACAGGTCCCACATGGGCTTCAAGGTGGTGTGCTTTTCTCGCTCAATGAAAGGCTCGGGGTCCAGGTGCAGCAACTGACCCAGCTTGCGCAGGAAATTGGTGGTGCTGTGCAGCCCGATGGGCGCTTGCAAATAGGGGCGCTCCAGCGCCTCGCACAGCATGCGCCCGAACTCGCGGTACATGCAGATGTTCACATCGGCTTCGACCAGACGCGACACATCGGCCAGGTGACTGCCCAGCGGGAAGACCATGTTGACGTCGGCACCAATGCCCTGCACCAAGCGGCGAATTTCGGCCAGGTCACTCGCACTGTTGAAGGTGCCGTAGCAGGGGCCAATGATGTTGACGCGGGGCTTTTCGCCCACAGGGCGGTCTTCAAAAGGTTTGCGGGCAGGCACTTTGCGCAGACCGTACTCACTCCACAACCAGTACATGGCGCGGTTCGCGCATTGCCATTGGTCTTCGTCGATGGTGCGTGGCAAAAAGCGCGCGATGTTGGTGCCTTCGGGCGTGACACCGCCGCCGATCATCTCGGCGATCGAGCCGGTCACCACCACAGCGGGCAGCTCGGGGTCGAGCGTGGCGTGGGCGCGTTTCATGGCGCCTTCGGTGCCTTCGCGGCCCAGCTGCTCTTCAGCCAGGCCCGTCACCACAATCGGCAATTCGTGCGGAGGCAATGCATCGGTGTAATGCAGTACCGAAGTCACGGGCAGGTTTTCGCAGCCCACCGGGCCGTCGATGACCACTTGCAAGCCTTTGATGGCGGTGAACACATACACCGCACCCCAGTAACCGCCTGCGCGGTCGTGGTCGAGGATGAGTGGCGACTTGGGTTTGGCCACAGTGCTGGGAGGGGGTGTGACTTGGTTCATGAACCCATCTCCTCGGCTTTGCGCTTTTTCAAGAGCTTTTCAATCTGTCGGCGGGTTTCGGCTTTGAACTCTGGCCGGTCTTTGGGCACCGACTCCCACACGCCTGCGGCGTGGCCTGCGCCCACATCACCAAAGAAGGACTTCATGGCGTCAAAGCGGGCCTGATTGCCCATGGCGGCCTGCACCACCTGCACCAGCGAACCCGCACCGGCCACACCCATCAAGGGACGGGCCGAAATCAGGTTGGTGAAATACAAGGAAGGCACGCTGTTTTGCTTGGCGATCTGCACCACCGGGGTGGTGCCAATGGCCAGCTGTGGCCGGTATTCGTACATGGCGTTGAGGTCTTGCTCGAGTGAGGCGCGCATTTGCACCTGCACGCCCTTGGCTTGCAGCCAGGCGATGTCTTGTGCATTCCACTCCGTGGCCGGGCAAGCCGAGCCCACGTAGCGCAGATCGGCTCCGCACTCCACCAGCAAACGACCCACCAACAACTCGGAGCCTTCGTAGCCACTCAAGGTGATGCGGCCCGAAATCGGTTTTTGCATCAAGAGGCCACGCATTTGCGCCAGAGACTGGTTGCGAGCCACGTCGATCTGCGCCTGAGCGATCCCTGCAGCCTGACCGATGTTTTGCAGCCAGTCTTGTGTGCCTTCGAGGCCCACCGGGGCCGAGCCCACGACAGGGCGACCGGCGGCTTTGAATTCGCGCACGCTGGCGGTGTAGAACGGGTGGATGGCGGCAGCCACCGAGCAGTCGAGTGCGGCGTACAACTCGCGCCACTCGCGTGTGGGCACCACCGGGCCAGCGGCCAGGCCCATGGGCGCCAGCATCTGGCCAATGATGACCGGGTCGGCCGGGAACATCTCGCCCAGCAAAGCCACTGTGGGCAGATCGCCACGACCGGCACGGGGCGCGGCCACGGGGCCACTGATGATTTCTTCGCGAGCGTATTTCAGCATCGCCCCGGCCAGCACGTCTTTGGCCTCGGCATGGGTGGGCACACCAAAACCGGGCACGTCGATGCCGATGATGCGCACACCATTGATCTCTTTGGGCAGCAGCTGCAGCGGCACACCGCTGGCGGTGGGCACACACAGGTTGATGATGATGATGGTGTCGACCTGGTTCGGGTCGGCTTCGGCGTGCACCGCTTCGCGGATGTCTTCAAACAGCTTGCCGGTGACCAGCGACTCGGAGTTGAAGGGCACGTAGCCCACGCTGCGGCGTGCGCCGTAAAAATGTGAGGTGAACGTCAGGCCGTACACGCAGCAGGCCGAGCCTGACAAGATGGTGGCGGTGCGCTTCATGCGCAAACCCACACGCAGCGAACCAAAGGCCGGGCACATGCTTTGCGGTTGATCGTGTGGGCCGGCATCGGGTTGGCGCGGATAGTCGCGGGCGTACTGGTCCAGCACCTCGGACTTGCCCGCCTCTTTGGCGGCGGCCACCATGGCTTCGGTGCCGGCGTGGCAACCCATGCCGTCGCCTTGCAACCCTGCGGGGTTGGGAGCGTCGGTGCTGGGGTGAATCGGAATGGTGCGTGTCATGGCCGTGTCCTGTGGGTGTGACTTGGCAACTCAGGCCGCGTCGTAGACGACTTCCAGCGAAGGCTTGATGTCTTCGTGCTTGCCGACCATGTCGAACACGGTGGCGGGCTCGAGCACCACATTGCGGCCCACCACGTCAGCACTGAACAAACCCAGCAATTGGTCTTGTGTTTGGGGCTTCGGACGCATGGGCGGGGCTTCGGCCACGTTCTTGGCCAACTCGGCAAACAGTGGGCCCCACTCGCCGTCGGGGCGGCCGATGATTTCGTAGCTGGCGCTCTTGCGGCGAATGTCTTCGTTGGCCGGAATGGCCGCCAGCACCGGGATGCCCGCATTGGCTGCAAAGCTCTGGGCTTCGCCCGTGCCGTCGTCTTTGTTGATGACCATGCCGGCCACGCCCACGTTGCCGCCGAGCTTGCGGAAATACTCCACCGCCGAGCACACGTTGTTGGCCACATACAGCGACTGCAAGTCGTTGCTGGCCACCACGATCACTTTTTGGCACATGTCGCGGGCAATGGGCAGACCAAAGCCACCGCAGACCACATCGCCCAAAAAGTCGAGCAAGACGTAGTCAAAACCCCAGTCGTGGAAACCGAGTTTTTCGAGTGTTTCAAAACCGTGGATGATGCCGCGACCGCCGCAGCCGCGACCGACTTCGGGGCCACCCAATTCCATGGCAAACACGCCATCGCGCTTGAAGCACACGTCGCCAATGCTCACGGCCTGGCCGGAGAGTTTGAGGCGCGATGACGTTTCGATAATGGTGGGGCAGGCTTTGCCGCCGAACAACAAACTGGTGGTATCGCTCTTGGGGTCGCAGCCGATCAGCAGCACCTTTTTGCCCTGCTGCGCCATCATGTAAGACAGGTTGGCGAGCGTGAAGCTTTTGCCGATGCCGCCTTTGCCATAAATGGCAATGATTTGTGTCTCTTTGGTCACTTCGGTGGTGCTGACGGCGTCGGGTTCGACGTCGGCCTCGCGGCGCAGCACTTCAACAAATTTGATGGGCTGGGTGGTGGCGTCTGTGGTGGTGGGGGTGTTCATGCAGTGGCACTCCAATCAAGGATCATCTTGAGACAGCTCGCATCTCCGAAGGCGGTCTCGTAGGCAGAACCAGCTTGCGTCGATGGCTGGGTATGGGTAATCAGGCCGTCCAGTGACAAGCGACCGGTGTTGACCAGTTCGTTGACGGCCAGCAAATCGGGGCGCTTCCACTCGGCGGCGATGCGCATGCGGGCTTCACGCATGAAGGCCGGGGCGTAGGCAAAGGTGAGGTCTTGTTTGTAAAAGCCAGCCAAGACCAGCTCGCCACCGGGGCGCAGGCGCTGAATCAGGCTGTTGAGCAGGCTGCCATCGCCGCTCACGTCGTAAATGGTGCGGTAGTCGCGGCGTGGGTCGTCTTGCGGCTGAACCACCGTGTAGCCCTCGGCCCCTGAAGAACGCTGGGCTTGGGTTTCCCACACGGTGGGGGCAGGCAGGCCGGCAGCAACAGTCAGTCGGGCCAACAGGCGACCCATGACACCGTGGCCGACGATGAGTTCGGGGGCTTCAAACGGGTCTTGCTGACCACCGCCCGACACTGAGTGGTACGCCGTGGCAGCCAAGGCCAGCAGCACCGATTGCGCCCCCAGGTGATCGGCCACAGGCACCACTTTTTGCTCGGTCACCACCAAGCGCGAAGCCGCGCCGCCAAACAGGCTCTTGACACCCGTGAAGCAATTGGCACCTGGCACAAACACGCGCTGTCCGGCTTGAAGTCCCGAGTCTGAGGCGCTGCGGACCACGCGGCCCACCGTCTCATAACCTGGCACCAAGGGGTAACCCATGCCCGGGAAGGGGGGCATGCTGCCGTCCCAGAGCATGCGCTCGGTGCCGGTGCTGATGCCACTGAACTCGACCGCCACTTCAATCTGGCCGGTTTGCAATTCGGGCAAGTCCAGGGCCTGCAGGGACAGGTGTCTGGGGCTGTTGAAGACGACGGCTTGGGATCTCATGGTTGTATTCTTTGCTTTACATCAAGATATGTCAAAGTTAATTGACACTTTTTTGAGAAACAGAGGGTAAACACTGAGATTTACGTCCCAAAAGAATGCGGGCATGGATGGGCATGGCGTTGGGCACTTGCTCGACATGTGTGAATCCGGCCTCTTGCATCATGGTTTGCAGCTCTTGTGGGGTGCGCAAGCGCCCTGCTCCCATGGCCAACAAATAAAAGTGAAAGTAGGCATCGGCCGAAGCACTGGGCTGTCCAGCTTCGTCTTCGGGCTGCGCCATGGGCTCGGCCAACAACAACACCCCACCCACCGGCAAGGCCGCAAAGGCTTTGTGCAAGATCTGCCGCACCACCACATCGGGGTGGTCGTGCGCCACACGCACCAAAGTGATCAGGTCAGCCCCCTCGGGCAAGGGATCGTCCAGAAAACTGCCCGGGTGCAGGGCCACACGCTCCGTCAAACCTTTGGCTTGCAAGCCTTCACGGGCCAGCGCCAGCACGGGCGGCAGGTCGAACATTTTGAATTTGAGGTGCGGTGCGTGTGCGGCCAACTCGCTGACAAACCGGCCCTTGCCCGCCCCCACGTCCAGCACACAACGGTGTTCATCAAAAAAGTAGGACGACAAAATCTCTTGCACCACAAAGCCCTGCGAAGCCGCCATGAGCTGCGAGTAGCGGGTGAACTTGTCCACCTCGGCTTGGGGCGATGCCACGGGTGCGGCTTGCTGATGGGCATAGGGCCAGTACTCGGCCATGCCACCGCTCCACGCATTGTTCAAAAACTGCACCGGGTCCTGCATGTCTTGGTAGAGCAAGTGGTTGTGCTCGATCATTTGGGCAATGCCCTCGTGCTGCGCCAGCGGCACACCCAAAGGACCCAGACCAAAACGGCCCTGGCTGCGGTGCTCCAGCAGTCCCAGCGCCACCGCCGACAGCACCAAGCGCTGCAGCACAGCGGGGGCCAGACCGGTTCGATGGGCCAAATCGTTCAAATGAGCGGGGGCCTGATGCAAGGCCCGAAACAAGTCCAGCCGCACGCAAGCGAGCAAGACCTGGCTGTGCACAAACCCGGCCATCAAATCGAACAGCTTGCGGGTGCGCCTGCGGGTCAACCAGCGTGTGAGCGGATTGCTGAGCGACCAGCGGTACAAACCGGGGTGGGCGTACCAGCGCTCCAGACGGGCTTGCCAGGCATCTTTGATCGAGGTGCCAGCGGTGTGGGCCTGCACGGCCGCCAAATCCAGAGGTTGGGACATGATTTTTCCTTGGTGTGAGGCCGTCCGGGCGCTCAATGGGGAGCGCTGATGCGGGCAGCGGCCACTTCGGGGTGGGTCTTGAAATAGCCGTCGCACAGGGCTTTGGGCACCAAGCGCTCGGCCTCCACCTGCACCAACTGGCGCAACATGTCGCGGCAAGAACACGCCGGAATCGACCCCGCAGCTTGGTCGATCAGGTGGTCAAAATGGGCAATCGCCCCAGTCAAGCCCAGCGCTTGGGCTGAGCTGGGACGGGCATGCAATGCGTCTTGCCCAGCAGGTTTGCCCAAGGTGGCGGCGTCGGCGATCACGTCGCGGATGTCGTCGGCCACTTGGTAGGCCTCGCCCAAATAGTGGCCCAAGTGAGCCCAAGGCTCAGGGGCCACACCACAGCTGAGGGCCCCAGCGCAGGTGGCCGACACAAACAAAGCCCCGGTCTTGGCACGCTGGTATTGGCCCAGGTCAGCGCTGCTCTCGCACTCCCAGGCTTGCCCGGCCACGATACCGTGGGGCAGGCCCACGCCAGATGTCATGTTGTCCATGAGCGCGATCAAACGCTCGGGGCGCTGTGCACCGGCTTGCAACAACACGCGGTAAGCCATGACGATCAGGCCGTCACCGGCCAACAGCGCCAGCGGTTCGCTGAAAGCCTTGTGCACCGTGGGCAGGCCGCGTCGGGTGTCGGCATTGTCAAAAGCGGGCATGTCGTCGTGCACCAGCGAAGCGCAATGCATCAACTCCAAGGCCACAGCAGCGGCATTGGTCAACTCGGGCGTGTCATCACCACAGGCGGTGGCCACGGCCATGCACAACTGCGGGCGTATGCGGGCCCCGCCCGAAAACACGGCATGCCGCATGGCGGCGACCAAACGAGGCGGTGCGCCCACACCGGCGGCTTGCTCAAAATGTGTGCTCAGGGCTTGCTCGGCGCGTGTCAACAGACTCATGGGACCTCCGGAGGGAAGACCTGTCAACTCAAGCTGACAGACTTGAGTGTCAATATATCTTGATTTTTGAGTATGTCAACCCGTGTTGACACCCAACGAGCGCTTGGGCGAGTGAAAAACAAGCCCATCCAGCCTTCGTGCTGCAGTCCAGTGCGGGTGCGGCCGATGACACGGTCATTCCCGGCTAGGATGTCAGTCACACATGGGGAGCAGGGTCATGGGCATTTGGTTGGAGCTGGGCATTTTTGGACTGGTGTTCGTGTTTGCCTTTTGGCAAATGCACGACGTGCGCAAGGCACAGGAAAAGACCCGGCAGCAAAGGGCACAGGAAAAAGCACAACAAGAAGCGCAAAACCGCGAATCATTGGACAAAGAGACACAGCCATGAACTCATGGACCCAGCCCCATGATTTTTTTTGTAGGAGCGACGCCCCCGTCGCGAAAAGCCTCGCAAACCACCACCCATCGCCCCGAGGGCGGGGCTCCTACAAAATGCAGGGCCTCCCCTTGTAGGAGCGACGCCCCCGTCGCGAAAAGCCTCGCAAACCACCACCCATCGCCCCGAGGGCGGGGATCCCACAAAATCCAGGGCCTCCCCTTGTAGGAGCGACGCCCCCATCGCGATCAAGCCTCGCAGACCCCAAGAATCGCCCCGAGGGCGGGGCTCCCACAAAATGCAGGGCCTCCCCTTGTAGGAGCGACGCCCCCATCGCGATCAAGCCTCGCAGACCACCAAGCATCACCCCGAGGGCGGGGATCCCACAAAATCCGGGGCATCTCCCCCCCAGGAGCGACGCCCCCGTCGCGATGGCCCACATTTGCAGACGACAATGCTTGATTTGCTGATTTCTTGAACATGACCACCCTGCCCGCCTGCCCCCAATGCCACGATGAATACACCTACGAAGATGGCAATTTGTTGATCTGCCCCAGCTGCGGGCACGAATGGAGCCCCGCCGAAGCGGCTGCCACTGAGGTGGCCAAAGTCTGGAAAGACGCCCACGGCAACGTGCTGCAAGACGGCGACAGCGTCACCCTGGTCAAGGACCTCAAGATCAAAGGCTCGTCTTCGGTGGTCAAAGTCGGCACCAAGGTCAAGAACATCCGCCTCATCGAAGGCGACCACGACATTGACTGCAAAATCGAAGGTTTTGGCCCCATGCAGCTGAAAACCGAATTCGTCAAAAAAGCCTGAGCCGGCATGAGCAACGACAACCAGCTTTACCTGCCCGAGAGCTTCACGGCGCTGTATGTGCCACCCGGCAAAATCAAACCCAGCATCGGCCACCGTGAGATGGCCGAGCGCTACGAGCTGTGCGAAGACCTCGCCAACTTGCTGACCGAAAAGGCGGCCAACATGCAGTTCACGCTGGGCATTACCGAAGAACTGGTGCTGACGCAATGCGAGCTGGGCCTGCTGGCCGAGCCTGCCGTGGTCTCGCCCGCCGAAGCCCGTTGGGTGGTGTGCCGCTTGGCCGAGCTGCTCAATTGGCCGATGCACCAACTGTTGCAAGCCCCCTTGCCCAACGCACCTGTCACCTGAGTCACCGCATCTGACGGGCAAACTGGGAAGATGCGTCCATGAACGCTCCCCACAACGACTTGCAGCGCCTGCTCAGCGCTCCAATCTTGCCCACCTTGCTCAAGCTGGCCGCGCCCAATGTGCTGGCGATGGTCATGACCGTGCTGGTGGGCATTGCCGAAACCTACTATGTGGGGCGCTTGGGCACTGCGCCTTTGGCGGCCATGGCGCTGGTGTTTCCGTTTGCCATGCTCACGCAAATGATGTCGGCTGGAGCCATGGGCGGCGGGGTATCTGCCGCCATCAGCCGCGCCCTGGGTGCCTCTGATGTGGACCGAGCCCAAACCCTGCTGCAACATGCCTTGGTGATTGGCTTGGCAGCAGGCCTGATTTACAGCGGTATTTTTTTGCTCTGGGGCCCCGATTTTTACGCCCTGCTGGGCGGACAAGGCGCTGTGCTGGAGGAAGCGGTGCTCTACGGCCAAGTGCTGTTTTCAGGGGCCGTGTGGGTCTGGCTGCTCAACACCCTGGCCTCGATTTTGCGGGGCACGGGCAATATGCGGGCACCGTCCATGACGCTGGTGGCCACGGCGGTTTTGCAAATCGCGCTGGGCGGAGTACTGTCACTGGGGGCCGGCCCCATACCTGCCATGGGCATGGTGGGCGTCGCTCTGGGACACATCGTGGCCACCCTGGCGGGGGTGGTGGTGTTTCTGTGGTATTTGCTCAGCGGACAAGGCCGATTGCGATTGCCTTTGCAAAGCTTCACCCTGCACAAAAGCCTGTTTGCCGACATCTTGAAAGTGGGGGCCGTGGCCTGCTTGTCACCCGTGCAATCGGTGCTGGCCATCTTGATTTTCACGGGCATGTTGGCCCAACTGGGCACACCCGCGCTGGCTGGGTATGGCATTGGTCAAAGGCTTGAGTTTTTGTTGATCCCGATCGCCTTTGGCATCGGCGTGGCTTCGGTGCCCATGGTCGGCTTGGCAATGGGGGCAGGCCAAGTGGCCAGAGCGCGGCGCGTGGCCTGGGTCGCCGGTGGCGTATCGGCCTTCAACCTGGCCCTGATCGGCGCGGTGGTCACCCTGGCACCCGATCTGTGGGCGCGTTTGTTCACGCAAGATGAAACCGTGCTGCATTTCGCCCGCCAATACCTGGTGACGGCAGGACCGGCCTTTCCCTTCTTTGGCCTGGGACTGACTTTGTACTTTGCATCCCAAGGCGCAGGCCAAGTGATCGGGCCCGTGCTGGCCGGAACCGTGCGCTTGGTGCTGGTGGCCGGGGCCGGTTATGGGTTGACGCAACACCAAGGCACCGCGAACAGCTTTTATGCCTTGGTGGCCGTGACCATGGTGCTTTATGGCGTGGTCACTGCGGTGGCCGTCAAAGTCACCCCGTGGGCTGGACGCTGAAGAAAGCCGGTCCACATCGGGTCAGGCCGCTTACAAAATAAAGCGCCTTTTCTGCTGTAAAGTGGACATCCTCTTTGCGATGGGCCTTGCAGACCAACCCCCATCGCCCCGAGGGCGGGGCTCCTACAACGGCCATGCCATTCACCCCGTTGACGGCGGTCACACCGCTTTGTCCAGGCCCAACAAACGGATCGCATTGCCCTTCAAAATGCCGGGCATCACCTCGGGTTTGAAACCTGCCACCTCAAAGTCTTTCATCCAGCGTTCGGGCGTGATCAGAGGGTAGTCGCTGCCAAACAAAATGCGGTCTTTGAGCAAGGTGTTGGCGTATTGCACCAATTGCTTGGGAAAGTACTTGGGGCTCCAGCCCGACAGGTCAATCCACACATTGGGCTTGTGGGTGGCCACGCTCAGGGCCTCGTCTTGCCAAGGAAAACTCGGGTGCGCCATGACGATCTGCATGTCGGGCCAGTCAATGGCCACATCGTCCAGGTGCATGGGGTTGCTGTAGGCCAGGCGCAGACCGCCACCGCAACGCATGCCCGAGCCAATGCCACTGTGTCCGGTATGGAAAATCGCGGGCAATTTGTATTCGTTGATCACATCGTAAATGGGCCAAGCCATCTTGTCGTAGGGGTGGTAGCCCTGCACCGTGGGGTGAAATTTGAAACCCTTGATGCCCTCTTCCTTGATCAAGCGCTCGGCCTCGCGTGCGCCCATCTTGCCCTTGTGTGGGTCGATGCTGGCAAAGGCAATCATCATGTCGCTGTTGTCGCGTGCTGCCTTGGCGATCTCTTCATTGGGAATGCGGCGGCGGCCCAGCTGCGATTCGCTGTCCACGGTGAACATGACCAAGCCGATCTTGCGCTCGCGGTAATAAGCCACGGTCTCTTCGATGGTCGGGCGGCGGTTGCTGCCAAAGAACTTGTCGGCCGCGCGGTCGTACTCTTCGCCGTAGTTGTCAAACGGATTCCAGCAGCTCACCTCGGCATGGGTGTGGATGTCGATGGCAATCAGGTCTTGGTGGTTCATGGGGCTCCTTCGCAGCAAATAGGGGTGAACAATAGCCGATCACGCGCAAGGCCAAGGTCACAAGCAAGACCACCCCCTCCATCGCCCCGAGGGCGGGGCTCCTACAAAGTGCAAGGCAATATCCCTGTGATGCGCGGCAATGTCCTTGTAGGAGCGACGCCCTCGTCGCGATAACCCTCGCAGACCACCCCCCATCGCCCCGAGGGCGGGGCTCCTACAAAAACACCATCCCCCGAGGGCGGGGCTCCCACAAAAAAGAAAGGTTCCCCCTGGAACAGGCCCTGTAAACCTAGGGAAAACACCAAGCACAAAAATGCTGGTCACTGGTCACAATATGGTTATCAATAATAACTTTCTTGGCGTCTTGGCCAAGTCTGAAGAAAGGCCTTGCCATGACCGACATCCATCACCCCATCCTCGAACGCGCAGCCGCCAACGGCGTGGCTTTGGACATGCAAGGGGCCGTCGCGGTGGTGCGCCTTTGCCGTCCGGCCAAGCGCAATGCACTGAATGACGCCCTGATTGAAGCGCTGCGCGATGTGTTTCAGAACCTGCCGCCTGAAGCGGGTGCCGCCGTGATCCATGGCGAGGGCGACCACTTTTGTGCAGGACTCGATTTGTCTGAATTGAAAGAGCGCGATGCCGGTGAAGGCATTCACCACTCGCGCAGCTGGCATGTGGCCTTGAACGCGGTCGAGCAAGGCCGTGTGCCCGTGGTGGCCGCTTTGCATGGCGCGGTGGTGGGCGGAGGCCTGGAGCTGGCCAGCGCCAGCCACATTCGCGTGGCCGATGAAAGCACTTTTTACGCGCTGCCCGAAGGCACACGCGGCATTTTTGTGGGCGGCGGTGGCTCGGTGCGTGTGCCCAAGCTGATTGGCGCAGCCCGCATGACCGACATGATGCTCACGGGCCGCGTGTACAACGCACAAGACGGCGAGCGCGTGGGCCTGGCGCAGTACCTGGTGCCCACCGGCACGGCCTTGACCAAGGCCATCGAGCTGGCCACCCGCATCGCCACCAACGCCCCCCTGACCAACTTTGCTTTGACACACGCCCTGCCCCGCATTGCCGAGCAGCCGGCCGACCACGGCTTGTTCACCGAAGCGCTGATGGCCTCGATTGCCCAATCCGCCCCTGAAGCCAAAGCCCGCGTGCGTGCCTTCCTGGAAGGCAAGGCTGCCAAAGTACAGAAGGCGGGTTGACCGTTGGGCGTTGACCGTTGGGCGTTTTGTGTTGAGCGTTGCTCAAACACCTTGAACCCACGCTCAACGCCAAACCCCGAACGCAAAACCCAACACGCCCAAGGCACAACGCCCATCGCCCAAGGCCATCACCGGAGACCCCATGAACGCCCCCCAATTTCGTCCACTCAAATTCGGCGTGACGCGTGTCAGTTTGCGCGATGGCGTGCCCGGCACGCATTACCTCAAGGCTGACCAAGACCTGCAGGCTTTTCCGGATCGCCTGACCGACCGCCTGCAGCACTGGGCGCAGGTCAAGCCCGAGCACAGCTTCATGGCCCGCCGCATCCCGCAAGCCGATGGCACTTTGGGCGACTGGAAGCACATCAGCTACGCGCAGGCCTGGCACTCGGCACGCTGCATTGCGCAGGGCCTGATCGAACGTGGCCTGAACGCCGAACGCCCCGTCGTCATCCTGAGCGAAAACAGCCTCGAGCACGCTTTGCTGGCCTTGGGTTGCCTGGTGGCGGGCGTGCCTTATGTCCCCACCTCACCGCCCTACTCGCTGGTCAGTGTGGACTACGACAAGCTCAAGCATGTGCTGCGCACCGTCACACCCGGCCTGGTGTTTGCCTCGGACGCCCGCTATGCCAAAGCCATTGCCGCCACCGTGGGTGAAGACATGGAGGTCGTGATGGTCAAAGGCGAGGTGCCTGGCCGCACGGTCACGGCTTTTGACAGCCTGTGCGCCACCGCTCCCACACCGGCCGTGGACGCCGCCATGGCCGCCACCGGCCCCGACACCATTGCCAAATTTTTGTTCACCAGCGGCTCCACCAAGCTGCCCAAGGCCGTCATCAACACCAACCGCCTGTGGTGCGCCAACCAGCAACAAATGGCCCAGTCGATGCCGGTGCTTGCCGAAAGCGAACTGGTGCTGGTCGATTGGCTGCCCTGGAACCACACCTTTGGTGGCAACCACAACTTTGGCATGACCGTGTTCCACGGCGGCACGCTCTACATCGACGACGGCAAGCCCACCCCGGCCTTGATGCACGAGACCTTGCGCAACCTGCGCGACATCGCGCCCACCGTGTACTTCAACGTGCCCACCGGCTTTGAAGCCATTGCCCACGCCATGCAAACCGACGACCAGCTGCGCAAAACGCTGCTGTCACGCGTGCAGATGTTCTTTTACGCCGGCGCTGCTTTGGCCCAGCCCATTTGGGACAGCCTGTATGCCAGCCAAGAGCGTGAAGTGGGCGAGCGCATCGTCATGGGCACAGGTCTGGGCATGACCGAGTCCGGCCCCTTTGGCATCTTTGTGACCAACCCCTTTGTGCAAGCGGGCGACTTGGGTGTGCCCACACCCGGGCTGGAGCTGAAGCTGGTCGACACCGATGGCAAAACCGAGGTGCGCTACCGAGGCCCCAACATCACACCCGGCTACTGGCGCAACCCCGAAGAAACCGCCGGTGCGTTTGACGAAGAAGGCTTTTTCAAGACCGGCGACGCGGTCAAGTGGATCGACGAGACCGATGTGCACCTGGGCCTGAAATTTGACGGTCGCATTGCCGAAGACTTCAAGCTGGCCACCGGCACCTTTGTGAGCGTGGGGCCGCTGCGGGCCAAAATCATCGCAGCGGGAGCCCCCTACATTCAGGACGCGGTGCTGACTGGCATCAACCTGAAAGAAGTCGGTGCCATGATTTTCCCGACACCGGCGGTGCGCGCTTTGAGCGGTTTGCCTGCCGACGTGCCTTTGTCTGAAGTTTTGGCCTCGGCCCCGGTGCTGGCCAAGTTCCAGGACATCGTCAACACGCTGGCCCAATCGGCAACTGGCAGCGCCAACCGCATTGCCCGCCTGTGCCTGCTGAGCGAGCCGCCCACCATCGACAAGGGCGAGATCACCGACAAGGGCTCGATCAACCAGCGCTCGGTGCTCACCCACCGCGCCGACACCGTGGCGGCGCTGCACGCTGACACGCTGCATTACATCGTCAAACCCCAAATTTGACCTGTAGGTCGGCGGCTTCAGCCCCGACATGAAGCTGTCCAAAACCAGCCATGTCGGACCTGAAGGTGCCGACCTACGGAACAGCCCCCAAATCGGATTTAAAGATTCGAATCACAAGGAAAAAACATGGCTTCCAAAGGATTTTTCAACGCGTTTGCCGATGTGTGGATGCACGAAGGTGTGCGCACCCCCATGGTCGATTACTGCGGCACACTGGGCCACATCTCGCCCACAGACTTGGGCATCAAAGCCGCCCGCGAAGCATTGAAGCGCGCAGGCATTGCGCCGACCGAGATCGGCTCGGTCATCACCGGCAACATGGCCCCTGGCGACTTTGACCAATTCTTCTTGCCGCGCCACATTGGTTTGTATACCGGCGTGCCGCAAGAAGTGCCCGCCATCATGACCCAGCGCATTTGCGGCACCGGCTTTGAGCTGTTTCGCCAAGCGGGCGAACAGATCGAAGCGGGCGTGTGCGAGGCCGCCTTGGTGGTCGGCACTGAGAGCATGACGCGCAACCCGATTGCCGCCTTTGACCACCGCACCGGTTTCAAACTGGGTGCTCCCGTGGGCTTCAAAGACTATATGTGGGAAGCGCTGAAAGACCCGGCCGCAGGCATCAACATGATCCAGACGGCCGAGAACCTGGCCAAAAAATACAACATCACCCGCGAAGAGGTGGATCAGTTCGCGTCCGACTCGTTTGCCAAGGCCGTGGCCGCCCAAGCAGCCGGTTTTCATGCGGGCGAGATCGTGCCTGTGGTCACTGAAAAGTTTGAACTCGAAGGCTACAAAGCCCGTGGCATCAAGCTGCAAGGCAAGGTCACCGAAGTGGCCACCGACACGCACCCCCGCATCTCGCCGCCCGAAGTGCTGGCCAAGCTCAAGTCCGTCTATGAAGGCGGCGTGCAAACCGGCGGCAACAGCGCGGCTTTGGTCGATGCCGCCGCCGCTTGTGTGGTGACTTCTGGCGCGTATGCCAAGGCGAACGGCAAAAAACCGCTGGCCCGCGTGGTGGCGGCAGCCGCTGTGGGCGTGCCACCCGAAATCATGGGCATTGGCCCAGCGCCAGCCATTCGCCTGCTGCTGGAACGCACTGGCCTGAAGCTGTCCGACATCGGCCGCTTTGAAATCAACGAAGCGCAGGGTGCACAAACCCTGGCCGTGGCGAAAGAGCTGGGCCTGGATGTGTCCAAGCTCAATGTGAACGGCGGCGCCATTGCACTGGGCCACCCCCTGGCCGCCACCGGCGTGCGCTTGACCATCACGCTGGCGCGTGAACTCCAGCGCTCTGGTTTGCGCTACGGCATCTCCAGCGCATGCGTGGGCGGCGGGCAAGGCATTGCGCTGTTGATCGAAAACCCTGAAGGCGCATGAAATGAACGCGTAGGTCGGCGGCTTAAGCCCCGACATGTTCGCTGTCTGCGGGCATTTGTCGGGGCTGAAGCCACCGACCTACAAAAATACAAAGTGCAAAAACCCGTAGGTCGGCACCTTCAGGTCCGACATGTTTGTGGTCTGCAAGCATTTGTCGGGGCTAAAGCCACCGACCTACAAAAATACAAAGTGCAAGAACCCGTAGGTCGGCGGCTTTAGCCCCGACATGTATCCGAAACGTCGGACCAGAAGGTCCGACCTACAACAGAAAGGTCTCGACATGAACATCCAAGGACAAGCAGCACTGGTCACCGGCGGTGGCTCCGGTTTGGGCGAAGCCACGGCCCGCGAATTGGCCCGTCTGGGCGCAAAAGTCGCCGTGCTCGATCTGAACATGGCCAACGCCGAGCGCGTGGCAGCCGACATTGGCGCGCAATATGGCAACGGCTGCGCCGTGGCAGTGCACTGCAATGTGAGTGACCCAGACAGCATGGCCAAAGCCATCGAGACCGCTGCCGCTGCGCACGGCCCGGCCCGCATCCTGATGCAAATCGCGGGCATTGGCACCGCCAAGCGCGTGGTCGGCAAAGACGGCAAAGCCGCGCCTTTGGAAGAGTTTGCCAAGGTGATCAACGTCAACTTGATTGGCACTTACAACGCGGCGCGTTTGTTTGCCGAAGCCTGCACCAAGCTGGACCCCATGGAAGATGGCGCTCGTGGTGTGATGGTCTTCACCGCATCGGTGGCGGCTTTTGACGGCCAAGTGGGCCAGCAAGCCTACAGCGCCTCCAAGGCGGGCGTGGTGGGCATGACACTGCCCATGGCGCGTGACTTGGCACAACACGGCATCCGCGTGTGCACCATCGCCCCTGGCCTGTTCAAAACACCGCTGCTGGCCAGCTTGCCCGAGCCGGTGCAGCAGTCCCTGGCCGCCAGCATCCCCTTCCCGGCACGCCTGGGCAAGCCCAGCGAATTTGCCGAACTGGCCTGCCACATCGTCAGCAACGACCACCTGAACGGCGAAGTCATCCGTTTGGACGGTGCCTTGCGCATGGCGCCTCGCTGAGGTGGGGCTCATCGTCCAACGAAGAAACAAGCCATGAAAACTGTTGTCTACGAAGTGCAAGTGATGTTCGGTGACTGCGACCCCGCAGGCATCGTTTTTTTCCCCAATTTTTCCAAATGGATGGACGCCTCGTCGCTGAACTTCTTTGTGAAGTGCGGCGTGCTGCCTTGGCGTGAATTGGTCAAGACGCGCGGCATCATTGGCACGCCGCTCTTGGAAATCAACACCAAATTCATCCGCCCCGCCACCTACGGCGAAACCCTGCAGGTGCACACCAGTGTTCAAGAGTGGCGCGACAAAGTGTTTGTGCACAAACACGTGGTCATGCGCGGCGAAACCGTGCTGTGCGAAGGCACCGAAGTGCGAGCCTTTTGCATCAAGCACCCCGAAGACCCTGACCGCATCAAAGCCATCCCGGTGCCCGAAGACATCCGCGCTTTGTGCACTTGATACACCGACTTGAGCCATGTACTACGAACCCGGCGTCACCCCGCACGGCCTGCCGCACGACCCCTTCAAGTCGTGTGTGATCCCGCGCCCCATCGGCTGGATCTCCACGGTGGATGCCCAAGGCCGCCACAACTTGGCCCCGTACAGCCAATTTCAAAACGTGACGTTTGACCCGCCCATCGTCATGTTCAGCGCCAACCAAACCACCCAAGGTGAGCGCAAAGACTCGGTGCGCAACGCCGAACAAACCGGTGAGTTTGTCTGGAACATGGCCACCTACGCCCTGCGCGATGCGGTCAACATCTCGGCCGAAGAAGTGCCCCACGGCGTGGACGAATTCGAGCGTGCAGGCCTCACCAAACTGCCCAGCCACCGGGTCAAGCCCATGCGGGTCCAAGGCTCGCCCATTCAGTTTGAATGCGTGTACCTCAACAGCCTGCGCTTTCCCGGCAAGCCGCCCATGGGCAGCGCCGACGTGGTGTTTGGCCGTGTGGTGGCCATCCACATCGACGACGAGATCATCAATGGCCAAGGCCTGATCGACGTGCTCAAAATCCAGCCACTCGCTCGCATGGGCTACTACGACTACACCTTTGTCGACCAGCAATTTCAAATGGTCATCCCCGGCAACAGCCAAGCCCTGCTGGCGGGGCTGGAGGGCTCGGCGGACAAAGCGGCCAAGTCCTGATCTGAACACTCCAACGCCCTCTTTTTTCACCCCCGTTCGTTCAACCTTATACAACCACGCCTCCAGGAGACAAGCATGAGCAACCGTCGCGAATTCATCCAATCCACCCTTGGTGCCGCCATTTTGGGCAGCACCGCATTCCAGCAAGCCTGGGCGCAAAGTGGCCTGCCCATTGAGCAAGTCAAAGTGCTCTACGGCTTCCCGCCCGGCAGCTCGGGTGACATCTGCGCCCGCCGCGTGGCCGAAAAATTTGGCGGCACGCCTTACAGCAAAAACGCCGGCATCATCGACAGCAAGCCAGGTGCAGGCGGCCAGATTGCCCTGAACCTGCTCAAAAGCGCCCCAGCCGACGGCTCGGTGCTGGCCATGACCCCGTTCTCGGCCATCTCGCTTTACCCACACATCTTCAAAAACCTGCAGTACAAGCCCTTTGAAGACTTCACGCCCGTGGGCACCGCGTCGATGATTCACCACGGTTTTGCCGTGGGCCCCATGGTGCCGGCCAGCGTCAAAAACGTGAAAGACTTCATCGTCTGGGCCAAAGCCAACCCCGCACAAGCCAGCTACGGCTCGCCCGCTGCAGGCTCCACACCGCACTTCATTGGCGCCTTGCTCGGCCTGAACCAGAACTTCGAGTTCAAGCATGTGCCTTACCGTGGCTCGGTGCCCGGCGTGACCGATGTGGTCGGCGGCCAGATCGCTTGCATGTTCACCCCACACGGCGACTTCATTGCCAACCACAAAGCCGGCAAGATGCGCATTTTGGCCACCTCGGGCAAAACCCGTTCACCCTTTGTGCCCGATGTCGCCACCTTTGCCGAGCAAGGCTTTCCTGAATTGACCGTGGAAGAGTGGTTTGGCTTTTACGCTCCCGCCAAAACCCCGGCCAACGTGGTGCAAGCGGCCAATGCAGCCATCAATGCCGCCCTCAAAGACAAAGGCGTGTTGGACGCCTTGACCGTGGTCGGCCTGATTCCGTTTGGCGGCACGGTGGCAGACCAACTCAAGAGCTCGCAAGTGGAACTCGAGCGCTGGGGTCCCCTGATCAAGCGCATCGGCTTCAGCATCGATTCCTGATTCAGAAGACTGATATCGTGTAGTCCGGCGCTGCTTGATGGCAGCGCCGGATTTTTTCCATTGAGCCCCCAAAACCCATGAACGCCTACCAACCCCGCACCGACGACATGCAGTTTGTGCTGTCCCGTGTTTTGAATGCGCCCGCCCAGCTGCAAGCCCTGCCCGCCTTTGCCGAGGTCGACCCTCCCCTCATGCAGCAAGTGCTCGAAGAAGCAGGCAAGTTCGTGGGCGAGGTGATTGCCCCGCTCAACCGCGACGGGGATGAAATCGGTGCGCAATGGAAAGACGGCACCGTCACCATGCCGCCGGGCTTCAAAGACGCTTACCAGGCGTTTTGGCAAGCGGGCTGGCCTGCCCTGGCTGCCAGCGCCGAAGACGGCGGGCAAGGCTTGCCCACCGTGCTCGAAGCCATGCTCTACGAAATGCTGAGCGCCGCCAACCACGGCTGGACCATGGCCCCTGGACTGTTGCACGGCGCTTATGAATGCATCAAGCACCACGCGAGTGACGAACTCAAAGCGCTGTACCTGGAGAAAGTGGCGACCGGCGAATGGCTGGCCACCATGTGCTTGACCGAGCCCCATGCGGGCTCAGACCTGGGACTGGCCCGAACCAAAGCCGTGCCCCTGCCTGATGGCCAGTACGCCGTCAGCGGCACCAAAATTTTCATCTCGGGCGGCGAACACGACCTGACCGACAACATCGTGCACCTGGTGCTGGCCCGCCTGCCCGATGCACCGCCCGGGCCCAAAGGCCTGTCGCTGTTCCTCGTGCCCAAGTGCTACCCCGACGGCTCGCGCAGCCGCGTGCACTGCGACCGCATCGAAGAAAAAATGGGCCTGCACGGCAGCCCCACCTGCGTGATGCGCTTTGACGAAGCGGTCTCTTCCATCGTGGGCGAGCCCGGCAAAGGCTTGGGCGCCATGTTTGTGATGATGAACGCCGCCCGATTGCATGTGGCCCTGCAAGGCATTGGCCTGCTGGATGCCGCCTGGCAAAAGGCCGACGCCTATGCACAAGAGCGCCGCCAAATGCGAGCGCCGGGCAAAGGCAGGTCGGCGGGCGAAGCGGATTTGATTGGCGAGCACCCCGCCATGCGCCGCATTTTGGACACACAACGCGCCTGGGTTGACGCCGGTCGGGTGCTGGCCTACCGCACCGCGCTCGAACTCGACCTGATCAAGCACAGCCCCGACGCTGCGGCCCAAGCCGCCGCCCAGCGCTGGTGCGCTCTGGTCACGCCGGTCATGAAATCGGTCTTCACCCACCAAGCCTTTCATGGCGGCAGCGACTGCCTGCAGGTGTTTGGCGGGCATGGCTACGTGCGCGAATGGGGCATCGAGCAGATCGTGCGAGACGCCCGTGTGGCCATGATTTACGAAGGCACCAACGAAATCCAGGCGATTGACCTGCTGGTGCGCAAAGTGCTGGCCGATGGCGGCACCGGCATGAACGCCTTGCTGGACACCCTGGCTGCCGACTTGCCACCCCACCACAAAGCCAGCACGCCAGCAGCAGCCCGTCTCCAGACCCTGCGTGCCGTGACCGCGCAAATCGTCAAGGCCGCAGCGCAAGACACCGCCCTGCCCTACCGCGTGGCCGACGATTATTTGCGTGCTGTGGCGCTGGTGCTCATGGACTGGGCCTGGCTGCGCATCGAGTCGGGTGTGGACGCCGACACACCCCATGCCCAAACCCGTTGGCTGACACCGGCCAAGGCCCTGCGCAGCTGGGTTCTGCCCGAATTTCAAATGCGCACCTTCATCATCGTGCAGCAATGCATGGCCGCCGCATGAGCTACGACGTGCCCATCACCCCGCAAGCTGGCAAAGTGGCAGAAAAAGGGGCCCATCCGGCCACCATGGTATTGGCCCCCAAAACCCCGCGCACCCCCTCGGCCAAAGCGCTGCGCCCCAGTGCCAAGGTGGCCAAGTCTGCGGCGACCAGCGCAGAGCAAGTGGACACCCGCTACCTGCAAAGCCTGATGGGCTACAACGCACGGCGTGCAGCCCTGAGCATCATTGAGTTGTTTTTGGAGCGGCTCGCGCCCTATGGCCTCAAGCCCGTGGACTTTTCGGTCATGTCCACCATTGGCCACAACCCCGGTGTGACCTCGCGCCAGCTGTGCGCGGCCTTGAATTTGTTGCCCCCCAACTTGGTGGGGCTGATCCAGTCACTCGAAGCTCGGGGCCTGATCGAGCGCAAGCCCCACCCGCACGACGGTCGCGCCGTCGGCCTGCACGCCACACCCAAGGGCCAGGCCTTGATGGTGCAAGCCGAACAAACGGCCACCGAGCTCGAAACCGAAAAAACCGCCAAGCTCACGCCCGCCGAGCGCAAGACGCTCGTGGCGCTGCTGCAAAAAATTTACTTCTGACCGCGCTCGGCCAAAAAGATGTCGATGCGGCGGTTGCGGGCCCGGCCATCGGCGCTGCCGTTGTCGGCAATCGGTTCACGCGAACCCCGGCCATCAATGGCGATGCGTGCACTGCTCACACCACGGGCCACCAAGTAGTCGCGAGCACTTTGCGCACGGTTGACTGACAAAGGGTTGTTGATGGCATCGCTGCCGGTGTTGTCGGTGTGACCCACAATGCGCACTTCCATGCTCGGCTGCTGGCTCAGACCTTGGGCAAACTGGTCCAGAATCGGGCGCAAATTGGCCTTGATGTCGGCACGGCCTGTGTCAAATGAAATGTCGTTGGGAATGCTCAGCTTGAGCTGGTTGTCTGCCGTTTGTGTGACCACCGTTCCCGTGCCAGCCGTGGCTTGCTCCATGGCGCGTTTTTTGTCTTCCATGTTTTTGGACCAGATGTAACCGCCCAAAGCCCCCAAACCCGCGCCAATGGCGGTGGACTTGCTGTCACGCCCCAAAATTTGACCCGCCACCGCACCGATCACGGCACCGGTACCCGCCCCCTTTTGCTCTTGTGTTGCCGTCGCGCAACCGGTCAACAAAACAGCCACGGCGCTGGCCAAAACGCCCATGTGGGTCAAAGCAGATTTTGGGGTGAACATAAAAAAGTCCTTTCAGTCATTGAACGCAGCTGAATTTAACCCGCCACAAATGGATGACCTGTGACTTGGCACACAAAAATTGCAAGCAATCGTGTCAGCCCGCCCCACAAACCCTGAAACCACCCCTTGCAACAGACCTAAGCGCCCAACTCAATGGCCACGTAGGCGGTGACCAAACTCACAAAAGCGATGCCCACCAACAAGGTCAGGGTGCTGTGTTTGCGAAAAAAATAGACCAGTGAAGCCGCGTCCATTTTCCCGCCCTTGCGCCCAGCGCCACTGCGGCGACGACGCCGGGACTGGGATTCTTTGAGCTTGTTCATGGGCATCTCCTGGACAAAGAACGGTAGGGAAAGCGCACGACACCGAAGGCTCGAAAGCAAATCTTCAAAATCGTTGATTTCAATTTTTTTATGATAAATTTGGGAAATTATGAATCAAGATCAGATTGATCATGATTTTTATACCGTTTCAATCGCACAACCAACCCAGGCGCCCCCATGAAAATCACTGCACTTCTGGCCTTGGTGGCCTTGTCCACAGGCACCGCATTTGCACAAAGCAACCCCAAGGACTTTTTGGGCTATTACGAAGGCGTGCAATTGGGCAGTAACAGTGCCACCGTGTCGGGTCCGTCCTTGGACACCACCACCAAGTCCATCTACCCCTCCATCGTGCTGGGCTACAACATCATGCACAACAACATGCTGGTGGGCGTTGAAGGTTTTGCCGATTACCACAAGAAATCATCGACCGGTATCGTGGCCGGTGTGACCTTCAAAGCCGGCAAAATCATCAACCACACCTTGGTCTATGCACGCGCTGGCGTCAAAGGCGACATGCCCAGCTACCGCCCCCAAGTGGGCCTGGGATTGGAACAACGCCTGACCCGCGACATGACACTGAGCGGCATCCTCACTTATGACGTCATCAACAAAGACGGCGTCAAACGCACCAACAACAACGCCGCCATCGGCCTGAACTTTTATATCCATTAAGAGGGTGCCTTGCTGGCTCAATCAGACCCTTTTGCGGGTCTGATGGCGCGCCATCACGCCTCAAAATGGCAACACCCCACGCATCCCAAGCCTGTTGTTGTGCCAAGGTGACAGGGTTTCGATCAAGCGTCTGACAACATCGCGCTTTTTGATGGAACGAGGCTTGAACATGTTGAACTCGCATTTGCCACAAGACGCCCATACAGCTATGTTGATCGGGCGTTTGTGGGTTCCTGAGGCCGGAGCTCATGTGGTGGCTGTGACGCCGCAAGATGTGTTCGATTTGTCAGAGTTGGCCTCCACCAGCAGTGCTTTGCTGGAGTTGCCCGATGTGGCCACACGGGTACAAGATTTTGTCAATTCAGGTCTCGCACCTGTTTTGTGCAGTACCGATCAAGCCCTTGACAACAGCCTGCAGGCGCAGCACAAGCCTGATGCGCCATGGTTCATGGCCCCTTGCGATTTACAGGCGGTCAAAGCGGCGGGTGTGACCTTTGTGGCGAGCATGTTGGAGCGGGTGATTGAAGAGCAAGCCCGTGGCGATGCCAGTCGCGCCGAAGCCGTCCGGCAAGCGGTGGTGGCGGTCATTGGCGACAATTTGCGCAGCGTGGTGCCCGGCTCTGAACAGGCCGCGCAACTCAAGCAGGTGCTGCTGTCACAAGGCATGTGGTCGCAGTATTTAGAGGTCGGCATTGGCCCCGATGCCGAAATTTTCACCAAATCTCAACCCATGAGCGCCGTCGGCAGCGGTGCCTGGGTGGGCATTCACCCGGCAAGCCAATGGAACAACCCCGAGCCCGAAATTGTGTTGGCGGCCAACTCACGCGGGCAGGTCGTGGGGGCCACCTTGGGCAACGATGTGAATTTGCGAGATTTTGAGGGCCGCAGCGCCCTGCTTTTGGGCAAGGCCAAAGACAACAATGCGAGCTGCGCCATCGGTCCGTTCATTCGGCTTTTTGATGCGCAATTCGGCATTGAAGATGTGCGGCAGTGTGAGTTGCGCCTTGAAGTCCAAGGGCCCGAGGGCTTTGTCATGCAAGGCAGCAGTTCATTGAGCCAAATCAGCCGGGATCCACTCGATTTGGTGCATCAGGCCATGGGCCCCTACCACCAATACCCCGATGGCATGGTGCTGTTTCTGGGCACCATGTTCGCACCCACCCAAGACCGTCACGGCCCAGGCCAAGGCTTCACCCATGTGGTGGGCGATGTGGTGAGTGTGTCCACACCCAAGTTGGGCACCTTGGTCAACACGGTCACCACCTCTGACCTGGCCCCACCGTGGACCTACGGCGTGCAGGCCCTGATGCGTGATTTGGCCTCCAGACCCCTGGCTCATCGATCCGACAAGCGCTGACTGTTGGTTTTGCGATGACCTGCTTTCCAAAAGTGATTCATTGGGAATGCACTGGGGCAGAACGCTGAGCCTGGCGCAGGCTGGCATAATTTTGGGTTTTACACACACGGCGCTGTGGATCACTGGCCGTGTTTCTTTTTGACAGAAAGCTTTCCATGAACACCACTCCCTCTGGCTTGCAGTACGAAGACACCGTTGTCGGCGATGGCGCAGTGGCCACACCTGGCCAGGATGTGACCGTGCACTACACCGGCTGGCTTTACAAAGATGGCCAGCAAGGTGCCAAGTTTGATTCGAGCCGCGACCGCCGTGACCCCTTTGTGTTTGGTCTGGGTGCCGGCATGGTCATCAAAGGCTGGGACGAGGGTGTGGCTGGCATGAAGGTGGGCGGTCAGCGCACACTGATCATCCCTTCTGAGCTGGGCTATGGTGCACGCGGCGCAGGTGGCGTGATTCCACCCAATGCCACGCTGAAGTTTGATGTGGAATTGCTGGCCCTGAACTGAGCGCACATCGGCTGCATTGGGGCAAAACCCGCCAGTTGGCGGGTTTTTTCTTGCGCGGCACCCCTGCCCACTTTTCAGTCAAATTCCCCCCTTGAAGCCCTCCAATACGCCCCTACATAAGAGGGGTATTCATTTTTTGCGGACATTGTTCATGTCAGAAGCCACACAAAACTCCCAAACCCAAGCCTTGAGCGACGAAGAATTGGCCGCCGTAGCCGCCATGGCCGCGTCCTCCCAAGCCACCGATCCTTTGGCCGATGCCCAAGCCGAATTGGTCAACTTGAAAGCGCAAAACGCCGATTTGGCCGACCAGTACCTGCGTGCCCAAGCCGATGTGCAAAACGCCCGCCGCCGTGCCGAAGACGAGATCAGCAAGGCTCGCAAATTTGCTGTCGAGGGTTTTGCCGACAGTTTGCTGCCGGTGCTGGACAGCCTGGAAGCGGGCCTGGCCATCCCCAATGCCACGCTCGAGCAGATCCGCGAAGGCTCGCAAGCCACCTTGCGCCAGCTCAAAAGCGCCTTGGAGCGCAACAAAGTGGTCGAGATTGCACCGCCTGCCGGCACCAAATTTGACCCACACCACCACCAGGCCATCAGTGTGGTGCCCGCCGAGCAAGAGCCCAACACCGTGGTCACGGTGCTGCAAAAGGGCTATTCCATCGCTGAGCGCGTGCTGCGTCCGGCCTTGGTGACGGTGACCGCGCCCAAATAATCAAAAACCTTTTTTGGTGTGTGGGGACTTGAAAAGCCACCCCGCTGCCCCAACTGCAAATCATCTGCACTTTTCAACAATTTCGGAGTATCAAAATGGGAAGAATCATCGGTATTGACTTGGGCACCACCAACTCGTGCGTGGCCATCATGGAAGGCAACACGACCAAAGTGATCGAGAACGCCGAAGGCGCTCGCACCACCCCGTCGATCATTGCTTACCAAGAAGACGGCGAAATTTTGGTCGGCGCATCGGCCAAGCGCCAAGCGGTCACCAACCCCAAGAACACGCTGTATGCGGTCAAGCGCTTGATCGGCCGCAAGTTCGCCGAAAAAGAAGTCCAAAAAGACATCGACCTGATGCCCTACACCATCGCCAAAGCCGACAACGGCGATGCGTGGGTGGAAGTGCGCGGCAACAAATTGGCTCCTCCTCAAATCAGCGCTGAAATTCTGCGCAAGATGAAGAAAACCGCCGAAGACTACCTCGGCGAAGAAGTGACCGAGGCCGTGATCACGGTGCCCGCTTACTTCAACGACGCCCAGCGTCAGGCCACCAAAGACGCAGGCCGCATTGCCGGTCTGGACGTCAAGCGCATCATCAACGAGCCCACCGCTGCAGCCTTGGCCTTTGGCCTGGACAAGCAAGAAAAGGGCGACCGCAAGATCGCTGTGTATGACCTGGGTGGCGGCACGTTCGACGTGTCCATCATCGAGATCGCCGATGTGGACGGCGAAAAGCAGTTCGAAGTGCTGTCCACCAACGGTGACACTTTCCTGGGCGGCGAAGACTTTGACCAGCGCATCATCGACTTCATCATCACCGAGTTCAAGAAAGAATCCGGCGTCGATCTGGCCAAAGACGTGTTGGCCTTGCAGCGCCTGAAAGAAGCCGCTGAAAAGGCCAAGATCGAGCTGTCCAGCTCGGCTTCGACCGACGTGAACCTGCCTTACATCACGGCCGATGCCACTGGCCCCAAGCACTTGAACGTCAAGCTGACCCGCGCCAAGCTGGAGCAGTTGGTGGAAGAGTTGATCGAGCGCACCATCGCCCCTTGCCGCATGGCGATCAAGGACGCGGGCGTGTCGGTCGGTGAGATCGACGACATCATCTTGGTCGGCGGCATGTCCCGCATGCCCAAGGTGCAAGAGAAGGTCAAAGAGTTCTTTGGCAAAGAGCCGCGCAAGGACGTGAACCCCGACGAAGCCGTGGCCGTGGGCGCTGCGATTCAAGGTCAAGTGTTGTCGGGCGACCGCACCGACGTGCTGCTGCTCGACGTCACACCTTTGTCCCTGGGCATCGAGACCATGGGCGGCGTGATGACCAAGATGATCACCAAGAACACCACCATCCCGACCAAGTTTGCACAGACTTTCTCGACCGCTGAAGACAACCAGCCGGCCGTGACGATCAAGGTGTTCCAAGGTGAGCGCGAAATCGCCAGTGGCAACAAGGCTCTGGGCGAATTCAACCTCGAAGGCATTCCACCCGCAGCGCGTGGCACACCCCAGATCGAAGTGTCTTTTGACATCGACGCCAACGGCATCTTGCACGTGGGCGCCAAAGACAAAGGCACCGGCAAAGAAAACAAGATCACCATCAAGGCCAACTCGGGTCTGTCGGAAGCCGAAATTCAGCAAATGGTGAAAGACGCCGAACTGAACGCCGAAGAAGACAAGAAAAAGCTCGAACTCGTGCAAGCCCGCAATGCTGGCGAAGCCGCTGTGCACAGCGTGAAAAAGAGCCTGACCGAGCACGGCGACAAGATCGAAGCGGCCGAAAAAGAAGCCATCGAAGCGGCCACCAAGGCGCTGGAAGAAGTTTTGAAGGGCGAAGACAAAGCCGACATCGAAGCCAAAACCGAAGCCCTGATGACCGCCAGCCAGAAGCTGGGCGAAAAGGTGTATGCCGACATGCAGGCTCAGCAAGCCGCTGCCGGTGCTGCAGCCGGCGGTGCCGATGCCAAGCCACAAGACGACAACGTGGTGGACGCGGAAGTCAAGGAAGTCAAAAAGGGCTAAGACCCACCCCTCTGCGGCCTCGCCGCAGTTCCGCCGCGCAAGCTGATTCAGCCCCCTGAATCGCCTTCGCGGCGTTCTTGTTCTAACGGTTGGATTTGCCCCATGGCGACAAAACGAGATTTTTACGAAGTGCTGGGCGTTGCCAAAAACGCCTCAGACGAAGACATCAAAAAGGCTTATCGCAAGCTGGCGATGAAGTACCACCCTGACCGCAACCAGGGGGACGACGCCAAAGCCAAGGAAGCCGAGGCCAAATTCAAGGAAGGCAAGGAAGCCTACGAGATGCTGTCGGACGCGCAAAAACGCGCGGCTTACGACCAGCATGGCCACGCGGGTGTAGACCCCAATATGCGCGGCGGTGCCGAGGGCTTTGGTGGCTTTGGTGATGCCTTTGGCGACATCTTTGGTGACATCTTTGGCGGCCAGGGCCGCGGCGGACGCGGCGGTGGACGCCAAGTCTTCCGGGGTGCCGACCTCAGCTACGCGATGGAGATCACGCTCGAAGAAGCAGCTGGCGGCAAGGACTCGCAGCTGCGCATCCCCAGCTGGGACGAGTGCGACACCTGCCACGGCAGCGGTGCCAAGCCTGGCACCAGCGCCAAAACTTGCTCGACCTGCCACGGCCAGGGCCAAGTGCAAATGCGCCAAGGCTTTTTCAGCGTGCAGCAAACCTGCCCCAATTGCCGTGGCACGGGCAAGATCATTCCCGACCCCTGCGGCACTTGCCATGGGCAAGGCAAGGTCAAAAAGCAAAAGACGCTGGAAGTCAAAATCCCGGCCGGCATCGACGACGGCATGCGCATCCGCAGCGCGGGCAACGGCGAGCCCGGCACCAATGGCGGGCCACCGGGCGATTTGTTCATCGAGATTCGCCTGAAAAAGCACGACATCTTTGAACGCGATGGCGACGACCTGCACTGCGCCGTGCCGATCAGCTTTTCCAAAGCGGCTTTGGGCGGCGAGATCGAAGTGCCCACACTGGGCGGCAAAGCGGCCATCGACATCCCCGAAGGCACCCAGACGGGCAAGCAGTTCCGCTTGCGCGGCAAGGGCATCAAAGGCGTGCGCGGCAGCTACCCGGGCGATCTGTATTGCCACATCACGGTGGAGACACCCGTCAAACTCACCGAGCACCAGAAAAAATTGCTCAAGGAGTTTGAAGAGTCTCTGACCAAGGGCGGCGGCAAACACCAACCGAGCGGTGAAACCTGGACTGACAAGCTCAAGGGCTTTTTCGGGGGCTGAGGGTTGAGGTCGGCGGCTTCAGCCCCGACATGAACGCCCTCTTGCCAATACCATCGCTAAGAGAGCCCCGCCCCCGGGGCGATGGGTGCTGGTCTGCAAGGGTCCATCGCGACGAGGGCGTCGCTCCTACAGGGACAATGCCCTGCATTTTGTGGGAGCCCCGCCCTCGGGGCGATGGGTGGTGGTCTGCAAAGGGTCCATCGCGACGAGGGCGTCGCTCCTACAGGGACAAGCCCTGCATTTTGTGGGAGCCCCGCCCTCGGGGCGATGGGTGGTGGTCTGCAAGGGTCCATCGCGACGAGGGCGTCGCTCCTACAGGGACAAGCCCTGCATTTTGTGGGAGCCCCGCCCTCGGGGCGATGGGTGGTGGACTGCAAGGGTCACTCGCGACGAGGGCGTCGCTCCTACGGGGACAATGCCCTGCGTTTTGTGGGAGCCCCGCCCTCGGGGCGATGGGTGGTGGTCTGCAAGGGTCCATCGCGACGAGGGCGTCGCGCCTACAGGGACAATGCCCTACGTTTTGTGGGAGCCCCCCACTCGGGGCGATGGGTGGTGGTCTGCAAGGGTCCATCGCGACAAAGGCGTCGCTCCACAATGCCCTGCATTTTGTGGGAGCCCCGCCCTCGGGGCGATGGGTTGTGGACTGGGAAGCTGGGGGCGTGGGCACTGCTACAAAAAAGCGGTCATGCAAACTTCATCGGGCCGGTGGCTGAGCGACCCGAACGAATCGAAGGGTTGTTTGACTTGCGTCAAACAACCTTTTTTCGTGACAGGGCAGCATGGAAGGCATGAGCGCATCCATCACATTCCTTGGCGGAGCCGATACCGTCACTGGCTCCAAATACCTGATCGAACACAATCAAAAACGGCTGCTGGTCGATTGCGGCTTGTTTCAGGGCTACAAACAACTGCGCTTGCGCAACTGGAATCCCCTGCCCGTCAACCCAGCGCACATCGATGCGGTGGTGCTGACCCATGCGCATCTGGACCACAGCGGTTACTTGCCATTGCTGGTCAAACATGGCTTTCAGGGGCGAGTGCATGCCACCTCCGCCACTTGCGATTTGGCCAGCATTTTGTTGCCCGACAGTGGTCACATTCAGGAAGAGGACGCATTTTTTGCCAATCGACACGGTTTTTCCAAACATGCTCCAGCCCTGCCGCTGTACACCAAACAAGAGGCCGTGGCCAGCTTGAAGCTATTGCACGCAGAAAAACAAGGCCAGTGGTTAGAACCGATCGCGGGATGGAAAGCGCGATTTCAGCCTGCAGGGCACATTTTGGGTGCGGCCAGTTTGCTGCTGGATGTGGGAGGACGACGGGTCTTGTTTTCCGGCGACTTGGGGCGGCCTGACGACCCACTGATGAACCCGCCCGAGCCGCCACCTCAGGCCGATACGGTGTTGATCGAGTCCACTTATGGGGACCGCCAACACCCCAAAGAAAACGTCTTCAATGAACTCGGGCCACTGCTGAAAAAACTGGCCGCTCGCGGCGGTGTGGCCGTGGTGCCTGTGTTTGCAGTAGGCCGGGCGCAGGCCGTGCTGCACACCATTGCACAGCTCAAAGCGGCGGGGGAAATTCCGCACAGCTTGCCCATTTTTCTGGACAGCCCCATGGCCATCCACACCACGGCTTTGTTTGAAAGGCATCCGGGTGAGCACCGTTTGAGCCCACAAGAGGTGCGCAGCATGGACCATGCGGCCACCATGTTGGAGACCCCTGAGCAGTCCAAGTCATTGGCAAGGCGGCATGGTCCTATGGTGATTTTGGCGGCCAGCGGCATGGCCACCGGGGGGCGGGTGTTGCACCATTTGGCGCAATACGCGGGTGACCACCGAAACATGATCATTTTGACGGGCTACCAAGCCCCCGGGACGCGAGGCGCAGCGCTGGCCAGTGGCCGCAACACGGTGCGCATTCATGCACAAGACGTGCCGGTGCGTGCAGAGGTGGTGCAAATCGAATCGGCCTCGGCCCATGCCGATGCCAACCAGTTGCTCAGTTGGTTACACAAGATGCCCAGTGCACCCGGTCAGGTGTTTGTGGTGCACGGGGAGCGCGAAGCGTCCGACATGCTGCGCCAGCGCATCGAACACGAGATCAAGTGGCGGGCCTTGGTGCCCGAGCAGGGTTCGGTCTGGCCTTTGTAAACGACAACTTGAGGGGCCCACCGGAATCTCCGTTGTCTGCGAGGCTTATCGCGACGGGGGCGTCGCTCCTACAGGGGGATGCCCTGCATTTTGTAGGAGCCCCGCCCTCGGGGCGATTCTTTGTGGTCTGCAAGGGTTTTCGCGACCGGGGCGTCGCGCCTACAGGGGGATGCCCTGCATTTTGTAGGAGCCCCGCCCTCGGGGCGATGCTTGGTGGTCCGCGAGGGTTTTCGCGACGGGGGCGTCGCTCCTACAGGGGGATGCCCTGCATTTTGTAGGAGCCCCGCCCTCGGGGCGATGCTTGGTGGTCCGCGAGGGTTTTCGCGACGGGGGCGTCGCTCCTACAGGGGGATGCCCTGCATTTTGTGGGAGCCCCGCCCTCGGGGCGATGGGTGGTGGTCTGCGAGGCTTGATCGCGACGGGGGCGTCGCACCTACGGGGGAAGTACGTGGGATTACAAGAAGCGGTCGAGCAGTTTGCGCGAGTGTTTGTCCATGGCGGCCATGTCGCGGATCATGTATTGCACGCCATCGGCGTCGTTGATGAGCAGCACGGTGCCGGTCAGGCGCCGGATGTCTTCTTCGCCTTTGAGCATGAATTGGGTGCTGCCCCGGTCGGTGCGCACGCGCCAGGTGCTGGGGGTGGCAAAGCTGCTCACGTCTTCGAGTTGCAAAATTTCGGGCAAAAATTCGCGCTCGTTCAGGGCCTGCAAAACCTGCTGACGCAGGCTGGCGGGCAAGGCCGAGAGGTTTTCAATCCAGAGCACTTCGTGGCCATCGGCGTCCATGAGGGCCACGCCCGCATCGGGGGCAGACACCGGGTAGGCACGCAAAGCGGTGATGGGGCTTTGGCGGGTGCCGTCGGGCAGCACCAGCACCCAGTGGCCGAAGGCGTCGCGTTCAAAGTCAAAGGGGTTCATGCGCTCACCTTTTGCAGTGGGGTCTCAAGGCTGCTGCCCAACACGGCTTCGGCTTCGGCCTGGCGTTGCTGGGCTTCGTACAAGCGCCAGTAGGCGCCTTGCGCTTCAATCAGCGCGTCGTGGGTGCCCTCTTCCACCACCACGCCTTTGTCCATGACCACCAGGCGGTCGGCTTTGCGCAGGGTGGACAGGCGGTGGGCAATGGCAATGGTGGTGCGTCCGCGCACGAGGTTGTCCAGGGCGCGTTGGATTTCTTTTTCGGTTTCGGTGTCGACCGCCGAGGTGGCTTCGTCCAAAATCAAAATTCGCGGGTTGATGAGCAAGGCACGGGCGATCGAGATGCGTTGGCGCTCACCCCCTGACAGGCCCTGCCCCCGTTCGCCCACCAGGGAGTCGTAGCCTTGGGGCATGCGCAAAATGAACTCGTGGGCATGGGCCGCGCGGGCCGCGGCAACAATTTCTTCGCGGGTGGCTTCGGGCTTGCCGTAGGCAATGTTGTCGGCAATGGTGCCAAAGAACAAAAAGGGCTCTTGCAGCACCAGGCCAATTTGGCGTCGGTAGTCGGCCACTTTGAGTTGCCGGATGTCGGTGCCGTCAAGCTCAATCGCGCCTTCACTCAGGTCGTAAAAGCGGCAGATCAAATTGACCAGCGTGCTTTTGCCCGAGCCGCTGTGGCCCACCAGGCCAATCATCTGGCCAGGCTCGATGTTGAGGTTGAGTTGCCGAATCACGGCCCGGTTGCCATAGCGAAAACCGGCATCGCGCACGGTCAGTCGGCCTTGCACATGGGCGGGCAAGGCTTTCGGCTCTGTGGGCTCGGGCACACTGGAGACGTGGTCGAGGATGTCAAAAATGCGCTTGGCCCCGGACGCTGCCTTTTGGGTGTTGGACACGATGCGGCTCATCGAGTCGAGTCGGCTGTAAAAACGGCCGATGTAGGCCAAAAATGCGGTGAGCACCCCCACGGTGATCTGGTCGTCAGACACCAGCCAGATGCCAAAGCCCCAAACCACCAGCAGACCGATTTCGGTCATCAGCGTCACGGTGGGTGAAAACAGCGACCACACCCGGTTGAGCTTGTCGTTGACTTGCAGGTTGTGGTGGTTGGCGTCTTTGAAGCGCTGGGCTTCACGGTCTTCCTGGGCAAAGGCCTTGACCACCCGGATGCCGGGGATGGTGTCGGTCAGCACATTGGTGACTTCGGCCCAGACGCGGTCGATTTTTTCGAAGCCGGTGCGCAGTTTTTCACGCACCACATGGATGAGCCAGCCAATGAATGGCAAGGGCAACAAGGTGACCAGCGCCAGCGTGGGGTTGATGGTGAACAAGATGACGGCGGTCATCAAGATCATGAGCACGTCGGTGGCAAAGTCCAGCAGGTGCAAGGACAAAAACACGTTGATGCGGTCGGTTTCGCTGCCGATGCGGGCAATCAAATCGCCGGTGCGGCGTTCGCCAAAGTATTCAAGCGAGAGTTTGAGCAGGTGCTCATAGGTGGTGGTGCGCAAGTCGGCCCCAATGCGCTCGGACACCAGCGCCAAAATATAAGTTTTGGCCCAGCCCAAGCCCCAGGCCAGCAAGGCCGATCCCAGCAAACCCATCAGGTACAAGGACACCACCCCGGGGTCGATGGCCTTGCCGTTTTGGTAAGGGATCAGGATGTCGTCCATCAGCGGCATGGTCAGGTAAGGCGGCACCAAGGTGGCCGCTGTGGCCGCCAGCGTGAGCAAAAAACCGGCCAGCAGAGAGCCTTGGTAGGGCCGGGCAAAGCGCCACAACTTGAACAAGGTCCAGGTGGAGGGGGGCACCAGGTCTTCGCGGCTGCACGCGGGGCAGTCGGCGTCGTCTGGCCCCATGACCGTTTGGCACACGGGGCAGACCGCGCTGGACAAGCGGGTTTGCAGGGGGGCACCGTCGGCTGTTTGTGCGTCATGGGTTTGTTGCGCCTCAAACTGGGCCAGCCAGCGGGCCGCCGCAGCTTGCAAACCCAGGGTGAAACGCCAAACGGCCAAACGGCCTTGGGGCTCGGACAAAGCCAGGGTGGCCACACCGGCGTGGTCACTCAATTTGAGCTGCAAAGCAGTCGTTAAGGGCCATTGACGCCAACTTTTTTGCGGGCCGTCAGAAGATAGAACCCGTTGATCGGTCAAAATGATGCCACTTTTGACGAAATTCAGCGATGCATCGAGGTCAACTTCCAGCCAGGCTGTGACGTTTTCTTGGGGTAGAAGCTGGGAAGTCACCTCAGCAACCCAAGCGTCCGGAACCACCGAACGGAGTGAGGCTGAGGAATATGTTGTAGTCATGAAAGTCAAACCGCAATGAACACGGCCAACCAGAGGGTCAGCCGGACAAAAAACCACACAGATTTGGCCAATGCCTTGGCTCAACGACTGCACCCACACCACCCATGTACCCGATGACCCATGCGCTTTGTCAAAGCCAGATGGCCCATGCCGATGACGGTCGGTCATTGTATCGCTGCACACCCCACCCATGAGCGCTCACCACATCCACTTCCTGCGCATGACGCATTTGCGCGGTCCCAACATCTGGACTTACCGTCCGGTGATTGAAGCCTTGATCGACATTGGCGATCTGGAAGACTGCCCCTCCAACACCCTGCCCGGTTTCAACGAGCGCCTGACGGCCTGGTTGCCGGGCTTGATCGAGCACCGCTGCAGTGTGGGCGAGCGCGGTGGCTTTCTCAAGCGACTCGAAGAAGGCACTTGGCCCGGACACGTTTTGGAGCACGTGGCACTGGAGTTGCAAACCCGCGCCGGCATGCAAACCGGTTTTGGCAAGGCCCGCGAAGCCGGTCCCCGTGGTGTTTACAAAGTGGTCATCCGCACTCGGCACGAGGCTGTGAGCCGCGCCGCTTTGCACGCCGGGCGTGACCTGATTTTGGCGGCCATCGATGACCGGCCATTTGATGTGCCTGGTGCCATTGCGCAACTGGCCCAAATGGTCGACAGCCTGTGCATGGGCCCGAGCACGGCCAGCATTGTGGACGCTGCGGCCAACCGTGGCATACCGCACATTCGCCTGAACGATGGCAACTTGGTCCAGCTCGGTTATGGCCACCATCAGCGCCGCATCTGGACGGCCGAGACCGACCGCACCAGCGCGATTGCCGAGGGCATCTCGAAAGACAAAGACCTGACCAAGCAGCTGCTGACCATGTGCGGCGTGCCGGTTCCCGAGGGCCAGATTGTGGACAGCCCGGCCGCCGCATGGGAAGCCGCCCAGGATGTGGGTTTGCCCGTGTGCGTCAAGCCCACCGATGGCAACCATGCGCGTGGCGTTTCGCTGGAATTGAGCCTGCAAGAGGACATCGAAGCGGCTTACGAGATTGCGCTGGCCGAGGGCAGCGAGGTGATTGTGGAGCGCTTTGTGCTGGGCGAAGAACACCGCCTCTTGGTGGTGGGCGAGCAAGTGGTGGCGGCCAACAAGGGCGAGACCGCCAGCGTCATCGGGGATGGCGTGCACACGGTGCGTGAACTGATCGAGTTGCAAATCAATTCAGATCCACGGCGCGGCGAAGAAGAAGACTTTCCGCTCGACACCATCCGGCTGGACGAGCACACCACTTCGGTGCTGGAACTCAAGCGCCAGGGCCTGAACGCCGAGAGCGTGCCCGAAAAGGGTCGCCAAGTTTTGGTCATGCGCACGGGCAATATGTCGATGGATGTGACCGACTTGGTGCACCCCGATGTGGCCGCGCAAGCGGTGCTGGCCGCACGCGTGGTGGGCCTGGACATTGCCGGGGTTGATCTGGTGGCGCAAGACATTGGTAAACCCCTGGGGCCACAAGGCGGTGCCATCGTCGAGGTCAACGCAGGCCCGGGTCTGTTGATGCACCTCAAGCCCGCCACCGGACAAGCGCGACCCGTGGGCCAGGCCATTGCCAACCACCTGTTCCAGCCCGAGCACAACGGGCGCATTCCAGTGGTGGGCATTTTGGGCGACGGTGACACCACCCGAATCGCCAAACTACTGGCTTGGCTGATGCACTTAAAGGGCTGGCACACCGGTTTGTCGTGTGCCGATGGGCTGTTTTTGAACCAGCGCCAGCTGCAAGCCAAAAACGGCATGGATTGGGACGAAGCGCAGCGCTTGCTGATCAACCGGGGCGTTCAGGCGGCCGTGTTTGAGAGCAACGCACGTCATTTGCTGGCCCAAGGCCTGCCCTATGACCGCTGCTTGTTGGGCATTGTGACGGCCATGCCCAGTGCGCAGGGCCTGGACGATCTGTACCCCGGCAGTGATGAAAAAATGCCGTCTTACATTCGCACCCAAGTCGATGTGGTGTTGCCCGAGGGGGCGGCTTTGTTGAACGCAGCCGACCCACAAGTGGCCGCCTTGGCGGCGCATTGCGACGGCAGCGTGATTTTTTATGCCGACGATGAACACAACGAGGTCTTGCAAGCCCATCGCAGTCAGGGCGGGCGCACGGGCTTTTGGCGCGAGGGCCAACTGGTGTTGGCCGAGGGCCGCAAAGAGCACCTGCTTTTGTCGGCCCAAAGGCCAGCCATTGCCCGTTTGCTGAAAAACGACATTTTGCAGGCGCACGACATGCTGGTGGCCGCTTGTGCGGCTTGGGCGCTGGACATTGGCACCGACTTGATTCGGGCCGGCATCAAGAGCTACGGCAACCCTGCTTCGGCCTGAAGCCGCGAACGAACCCCAGGAAAAACAGTTCATGCAAGTCTCCCGTATTCGTGCTTTGCGTGGCCCCAACTTGTGGAGCCGCCACACCGCCATTGAAGCCATCGTCAGCTGCTCGCCCGACGTGCATGGCTTGTCTGCCCAGCACCCCGTCGAACAACAATTGCGCCGCATTTTTCCCGAAGTGGGCCCCTTTGATGGTCAGCGTCCCGGTGAAGCCGTGACCTTGGCACACGCCCTGGAAAAGGTCACCCTGGGGCTGCAAGCGCATGCGGGCTGCCCCGTGTCTTTCAGCCGCACCACCCCCACCGAAGAGCCCGGGGTGTTTCAGGTGGTCATTCAGTACACCGAAGAGGCCGTGGGCCGCTTGGCCCTGAAGCTGGCCGATCAACTGTGCCAAGCGGCCATCCAAGGCCTTGGTTTTGACCTGGAAGGCGCCATCGCGCAGTTGCACGAACTCGATGAAGATGTGCGCCTGGGGCCATCCACCGGGTCCATCGTGGACGCGGCCGTGGCCCGTGGCATTCCCATTCGCCGCCTGACCGACGGCAGCTTGGTGCAGTTTGGCTGGGGGGCCCAGCAGCGGCGCATCCAGGCCGCTGAAACCGACACCACCAGCGCGATTGCCGAATCGATTGCACAAGACAAAGACCTGACCAAGAGCCTCTTGCACGCTGCCGGTGTGCCGGTGCCCATGGGCCGCCCAGCCAAGACCGTGGACGAAGCCTGGGCGATTGCCCTGGAAGTGGGCTTGCCCGTGGTCGTTAAGCCCCAAGACGGCAACCAGGGCAAGGGCGTTTCGGTCAACATCACCGAACGTGCCGCCTTTGACAACGCCTACGCCACGGCCGAGCGCTACGGCACCGTGATGGTGGAAAAGTTCTTGCCCGGACACGACTACCGCCTGCTGGTGGTGGGCAACAAACTGGTGGCTGCAGCCCGGCGTGAACCGCCCTTGGTGGTGGGCGATGGCAAGCACACCGTGCGCCAGCTGGTGGACCAGGTCAACGCCGACCCGCGCCGGGGTGATGGGCATTCGACCTCCTTGACCAAGATTCGTTTTGACGACATCGCCATTGGCCGCTTGCGGGCGCAAGACCTCGAACCCGAATCAGTGCCTGCCAAGGGCCGCCGCGTGATTTTGCGCAACAACGCCAACTTGTCGACCGGCGGCACCGCCACCGATGTGACCGACGACGTGCACCCCGAAGTGGCCGCGCGTGTGGTAGCTGCGGCCCAAATGGTGGGCGTGGACATTTGCGGCGTCGATGTGGTGTGCGAGTCGGTGTCGCGCCCACTCGAAGAGCAAAACGGCGGCATTGTCGAGGTCAACGCTGCGCCGGGTTTGCGCATGCACATCAGCCCCTCGTTTGGCAAAGGCCGGGACGTGGGCAACGCGGTCATTGACCACATGTTTCCCGACGGCGGTAACGGCCGCGTACCGGTGATTGCCGTGACCGGCACCAACGGCAAAACCACCACCGTGCGCCTGACCGCCCACCTGCTCAAGGCCCAGGGCCTGCGTGTGGGCATGACCAACACCGACGGCGTGTACGTCAATGGCCGCCAGACCGATTCGGGCGACTGCAGCGGCCCCCGCAGTGCCCGCAACGTGCTCATGCACCCCGATGTGGATGCGGCCGTGTTCGAAACCGCACGCGGCGGTCTGCTGCGCGAAGGCCTGGCTTTTGACCGTTGCCAAGTGGCCATCGTGACCAACTTGGGTGCGGGTGACCATTTGGGTCTGAACTACATCACCACGCTCGAAGACCTGTTGGTGCTCAAGCGCGTGATTGTGCTGAACGTGGCCCAAAGCGGCATGGCCGTGCTCAATGCCAACGACCCGGCCGTGGTGGCCATGGCGCGGCACTGCCCGGGCGATGTGACGTTCTTTGCGCTCGACGCCAACCACCCCGTGTTGGCCACACACCGGGCGCAGGGCAAACGCGTGGTCTATGTGGAAGACGGCGCCATCGTGGCCCAAAAAGGCAAACAGGTCTTCCGCATTCCTTTGAGCGAAGTGCCCTTGACCCGACAGGGCCAAATCGGATTTCAGACCGAAAACGTGCTGGCTTCAGTGGGCGCGGCCTGGGCGGTGAACGTGCACTGGGATGCGATTGCACAAGGCCTGGCCACCTTCATCAGCGACATTCAGGGTGTGCCCGGGCGCTTTAACGTGTTCGACTACAAAGGCGCGACCCTGATTGCCGATTACGGCCACAACCCCGACGCCATCGCCGCCCTGGTGCAGGCGGTAGACAACATGCCCGCCAAAAAACGGGTGGTGGTGATCAGCGGCGCTGGCGACCGGCGCGACCAGGACATCCGGGACCAGACGCAAATTCTGGGCAAAGCCTTTGACGATGTGTTGCTGTACCAAGACGCCTGCCAGCGTGGCCGCGAAGACGGCGAGGTGCTGGCCTTGCTGCGCGAAGGCTTGCAAGGCGCACTGCGCACCACGCATGTGCAAGACATTCAGGGCGAGTTCAACGCCATCGACATCGCCTTGGCCCGCCTGTCACCCGGCGACCTGTGCCTGATCCTGATCGACCAAGTGGAAGAGGCTTTGGCCTACATCACCGAAAAAGTCAAAGCCAGCACGGCCAGCTGATCCCTGCGCTGTTGGTTTTTTGTAGAAGCCCCGCCCCCGTGGACGATGCATTTCCCATTTGTGGGAGCCCCGCCCCCGGGGCGATGCATTTCCCCTTTGTGGGAGCCCCGCCCCCGGGGCGATGGGTCGTGGTCTGCGAGGCTTTTCGCGACGAGGGCGTCGCTCCTACAGGGGACTTCCCTTGTGGGAGCCCCGCCCTCGGGGCGATGGGTGGTGGTCTGCAAGGCTTGATCGCGACGAGGGCGTCGCTCCTACAGGGGACTTCCCTTGTGGAAGCCCCGCCCCCGGGGCGATGGGTGGTGGTCTGCAAGGCTTGATCGCGACGAGGGCGTCGCTCCTACAGGGGACTGCCCTTGTGGAAGCCCCGCCCCCGGGGCGATGGGTGGTGGTCTGCAAGGCTTGATCGCGACGAGGGCGTCGCTCCTACAGGGGACTTCCCTTGTGGAAGCCCCGCCCCCGGGGCGATGGGTGGTGGTCTGCAAGGCTTGATCGCGACGAGGGCGTCGCTCCTACAGGGGACTTCCCTTGTGGGAGCCCCGCCCCCGGGGCGATGGGTGGTGGTCTGCGAGGGTGATCAAGGCTTGGCCAAAGCTACACTGGCGATGAACAGACCCGTCCACACCCACCATCGCCCCCAAGTAGGTGCATGCCGCTCCACCCCGTAGTAGAGCCCTGCGCCCATGAGCAAAGACAAGGTCAGTGATGCCAACATGCCCAAAGCGTTGGCCCACAGCACCCCAGGCCACAGCGCCGTGACCCCTGCACTGACGGCCAAGCTCACCCCAAAATGGATCAAAAACACCGAATAAGACACGGTGGACAGCCACACCACGGCACGACCCAACCAGGCCAGTCCGGGCCGTCTGGCTGACAGTTCTTGGAGAGCTTGACCCGACAAGATGGCCGCAGGCACGGCCATCAACACAGCCGACACGGCAAAGGCGAGCCCCATTCGCAAGCGAGGCCCCATCACCCACGCCACAACGCCCATGGCCAAAAAAATCACCCAGATGACCCTGCGCTGAGTGTGTGCAGGGGGTTGTGAATCGGTCTCGGGCCAAGGGCGATGAAGTGACTGACGAGCCTCCCAAGCCAGCAAGCCCAGGCCATAAGAGCCAAAGAAGTAAATGCCGTGGTCGTCCAAATCGGTGTGCAGGTTCCACCACCACCACGACGCGCAGGTCAAGCCCAACCACACGGCCCTGCGCAAGGCATGCACCGAAGGCGTCCCCCACGTCAGAGGCCAAAACTTCAGGGCCACCACACTGAGCAAGGTCATGGCGTACAACTGAAAGTCAATCGCCACGTACCAAATGCCCGCCGACAAAGCCTCCATGTCCAGCACATGCTGCAACAGTGCAAGGTGTGCCAAGGCCTGCCCCCAAGCCGGAGGGGCTGACAAACTGGCATGTTGAAATTCAGGTCGCACCCATTCTGTGACCAACACAGTGAAACTGAACGCCGCCAGCAAGGGAATGGCCAAGCGCAAATAGCGCTGCACCACCAGCCTCAAAGCCGCGGGCAGCGCCAGCGATTCCAGTCGCGCCAAACTGCTGGCCGTCAAAAATCCCGCACACACCAAAAACAACTGCACGGCCAAGCGGCCATGGTCATACAGCCAACTCACCAGCGCAGGCCAAGCACGGGCCACCACGTCCGACATGGGGCCATAAAAAGCCATGTGGTGCAAAACGATCAAGAGGCAACCGACGGCCTTGAACGTGTCGATCAAAAAAGAGCGCCCCGTAGGGCGCTGAGTTGCGGTGCTGGACACCGCGTGGGTTTGGGCGTCTGGCAAAGCTCAGCCTTGCACCAGGGCCATCAGAGTGCCAAGCGGACGCGAGCAGCTTGGTACTGCGCCTTGAACTGGGCCACCAGATCGGCCGTGCTTTGAACCGACTGGATCGCGCCAATGCCCTGACCACAGCCCCAGATGTCTTTCCAGGCTTTTTTGGCGTCACCACCAAAGTTCATCTTGCTGGGGTCGGACTCGGGCAAGTTCTCGGGGTCCAGGCCCGCTGCGCGAATCGACGGGGCCAGGTAGTTGCCGTGCACGCCGGTGAACAAGTTGCTCAAGACGATGTCGTCAGAGTCGCAGTCGACAATGGCTTGTTTGTACGCCTCGGCCGCACGCGCTTCGTGCGTGGCGATGAAGGCCGAGCCGATGTAGGCAAAGTCCGCGCCCATGGCCTGGGCCGCCAAAATCGCATCGCCCGTGGCGATCGAACCGGACAAGGCCACCGGGCCATCGAACCATTGACGAATTTCCTGAATCAAAGCGAACGGGCTTTTGACACCCGCATGGCCACCAGCACCTGCGGCCACGGCGATCAAGCCATCCGCACCTTTTTCAATCGCTTTGTGCGCGTGTTTGTTGTTGATGATGTCGTGCAACACCACGCCGCCGTAGCTGTGCGCGGCTTCGTTGATTTCTTCGCGAGCGCCCAGCGAGGTGATGATGATCGGCACCTTGTATTTCACGCACATGGCCATGTCGTGCTCCAACCGGTCGTTGCTCTTGTGCACGATCTGGTTGATGGCAAAGGGCGCTGCGGGCTTGTCGGGGTTGGCGGCGTTGTAAGCGGCCAAGGTCTCGGTGATCTCGATCAACCACTCTTCGAGTTGCGCAGCAGGGCGGGCGTTCAAAGCGGGCATGGAGCCGACAATGCCCGCCTTGCACTGCTCAATGACCAGCTTGGGGTTGCTGATGATGAACAAAGGTGAAGCGATGGCAGGGAAAGGCAGGTTCGCCAGAACCGGGGGCAACTTGGACATGAAGTCTCCTGAAAAAAATATCGGTCTATTGTGAGAGAACAAAGGCATCAAACGGTGTCGGCGCGGCGACAAGTCGGCAATCAGCGCCCTCGCTGCGATGGAGCCTTGCAGAGCACCCCCCATCGCCCCGAGGGCGGGGCTCCTACAAAGAGACTGTTGCGTGCACGCATTGTTTGTAGGAGCGGCGCCCTCGCAGCGATGGAGCCCTGCAGAGCATCGCCCTATCGCCCCGAGGGCGGGGCTCCTACACAAATCCTGTTCCATGAACGCATTTTTGTAGGAGCGGCGCCCTCGCCGCGATGGAGCCTTGCAGAGCATCCCCCATCGCCCCAAGGGCGGGGCTGCTGCACAGATACGGCCCGGGATCAGAACGCGTCGAGCGCCATCGCGGTCACGCTGCCCGCGCCTTCGACAATGCTGTCGCGGATGCCTGGAGCTTTGGACAGGATGTGGTCGGCGTAGAAACGCGCGGTGGTCACCTTGGCGGCCATGAAGGCGGCGTCTTGGGCTTGTGCTTCGGGTGTCAGGGCCACCAGCAAGGCGCGGCCCAATTGCCAGCCCGCCATCAGGTTACCGGCCAACATGAGGTAAGGCACGCTGCCAGCGAACACGTCGTTGGGGTGAGCCTTGGTGTTGCCCGCCACAAACTCGACCACGTCCACAAAAGCTTCGCGGGCGGCTTTGAGGCGACGGGCCACGGCCTGTGCATCGGCGTTGCCAGAAGCGGCCAATTCGCTTTCGGTCTGCGCCACTTGCGCGGCCAAGGCCTTGGCGGTCTGGCCACCGTCGCGGGCGGTCTTGCGGCCGACCAGGTCGTTGGCCTGGATGGCGGTCGTGCCTTCGTAAATCGTCAAAATTTTGGCGTCGCGGTAGTACTGCGCAGCACCAGTTTCTTCGATGAAGCCCATGCCGCCGTGCACTTGCACGCCCAAGCTGGTGACTTCCAGGCTCATCTCGGTGCTGTAGCCCTTGACCAGCGGCACCATGAATTCGTAAAACGCCAAGTTTTGCTTGCGCACATCGACATCGGGGTGGTGGTGCGAAGCGTCATACGCAGCAGCAGCAGTGGCGGCCATGGCACGGCAGCCTTCGGTGTAAGCACGCATGGTCATCAGCATGCGGCGCACATCGGGGTGGTGAATGATGGGGCCAGCAGCGGGCAAGCTGCCGTCCACTGGGCGGCTTTGCACGCGGTCACGGGCGTACTGCACAGCACGCTGGTAAGAGCGCTCGGCAATCGCGATGCCCTGCACACCCACGGCGTAGCGGGCGGCGTTCATCATGATGAACATGTATTCGAGGCCGCGGTTTTCCTGACCCACCAAAAAGCCCACGCCGCCACCGTGGTCGCCGAACTGCAGCACGGCTGTGGGGCTGGCCTTGATGCCCATCTTGTGTTCGATGCTCACGCAGTGCACGTCGTTGCGATCGCCCAATGAACCATCGGCCTTGACCATGAATTTGGGCACCACGAACAGGCTGATGCCTTTGACACCTTCGGGTGCGCCCACCACACGGGCCAGCACCAGGTGCACGATGTTCTCGGCCATGTCGTGCTCACCGTAGGTGATGTAGATCTTGGTGCCGAAGATTTTGTAGGTGCCATCGGGCTGGGGCTCGGCGCGGGTACGCACAGCGGCCAGGTCCGAGCCGGCTTGTGGCTCGGTCAGGTTCATTGTGCCGGTCCACTGGCCGGAGATCAACTTTTCCAAGTAAGTGGCTTTGAGCTCGTCCGAACCTGCGGTGAGCAAGGCTTCGATCGCGCCGTCGGTGAGCAAGGGGCACAGCGCAAAAGCCATGTTGGCCGAGTTGAGCATTTCGCCGCAAGCCGCGCCAATGGTTTTGGGCAGGCCCTGGCCACCAAAGTCGGCGGGGTGCTGCAGGCCCTGCCAGCCGCCTTCGGCGTACTGCTGATAAGCCTCTTTGAAGCCGGGCGTGGTGGTGACGCCACTGCCGTTGTGGAAGGACGGGTTCTTGTCGCCTTCCCAGTTCAGGGGCGAGATCACATCCTGGTTGAGCTTGGCGCACTCCTCGAGCACGGCTTGGGCGGTTTCCAGGCCCGCGTCTTCAAAACCGGGAATCTGGGCGATCTGGTCAATGCGGGCCAAATGCTCGATGTTGAAAAGCATGTCCTTGAGGGGGGCGATGTAGCTCATGAAAGTCTCCAGTCAGTCGGGGTTCAGGTACAAAAAAGACCTCTCGCGGAGGCCTTTTTTGCAGGGGTCAATGGGTCACAGTGCGTTGGTCAATTCAGGCACGGCGGCAAACAAATCGGCTTCGAGGCCAAAGTCCGCCACGCTAAAAATGGGGGCTTCAGGGTCCTTGTTGATCGCCACGATCACCTTGGAGTCCTTCATGCCCGCCAAGTGCTGGATCGCACCCGAGATGCCGCAAGCGACATACAGCTGAGGCGCCACGATCTTGCCGGTCTGGCCCACTTGCAGGTCGTTGGCGGCATAACCGGCATCGACTGCTGCGCGGCTGGCACCGATGGCAGCGCCCAGCTTGTCGGCCAAGGGCGTCATCACTTCGTTGAACTTCTCCGAGCTGCCCAAAGCGCGGCCACCCGACACAATGATCTTGGCAGCGGTCAGTTCGGGGCGGTCGTTTTTGGCGATTTCGCTGCGTGTGAAGCTGCTCTTGCCGCTGTCGGCTTGGGCTGCGGCGCTTTCCACGGCGGCACTGCCACCCGAGGCAGCTGCGGCGTCAAAGCCGGTGGTGCGCACGGTGATGACTTTGGTGCCGTCGGTGCTTTGCACGGTGGCGATGGCGTTGCCCGCGTAGATCGGGCGCTCGAAGGTGTCGGCCGACATGACTTGCGTCACATCGCTGATTTGCGCCACATCGAGCTTGGCTGCCACGCGGGGGGCGACGTTCTTGCCCGCAGCGGTCGCGGGGAACAAGATGTGGCTGTAATTGGCGGCGATGGCCAGCACTTGGGCGGCCACGTTTTCGGCCAGGCCGTGCGCCAGCGCTTCGCTGTCGGCGTGGATCACTTTGGACACGCCCGCAATTAGTGCGGCAGCCGCTGCTGCAGCACCTGCGTTGTGTCCAGCGACCAGCACATGCACATCACCGCCGCAAGCGGCAGCAGCGGTCACGGTGTTCAGGGTCGCGCCTTTGATGGAGGCGTTGTCGTGTTCTGCAATGACGAGAGAAGTCATGGTTTGTCCTTTGTTTTTTTGCAGGTGCTCCAGCCTTTGGGCGATGGGTGGTTTGGGCACATGGCCTGAGTCAATCGGTATCGCTCAACACACCATCGCCCACGGGGTGGGCTCCTACAGGAAGATGTTCAGATGACCTTGGCCACGTTCTTGAGCTTGTCCACCAGGGTGGCGACATCGGGCACCTTGATGCCGGCGCTGCGTTTGGCAGGCTCCATCACCTTGAGGGTCTTGATGCGGGGGGCCACATCCACGCCCAAATCTTCTGGCTTGAAGTTGTCGAGCTGCTTTTTCTTGGCCTTCATGATGTTGGGCAGCGTCACATAACGCGGCTCGTTCAGGCGCAAGTCGGTGGTCACCACCGCAGGCAAGCTGACACTCAGCACTTCCAAGCCACCGTCAATCTCGCGGGTCACTTGGGCCTTGCCGTCCACGATCTCGATCTTGGAGGCGAATGTGGCTTGGGGCAGATCGGCCAAAGCGGCCAGCATCTGGCCCGTCTGGTTGCAGTCGTCGTCAATGGCTTGTTTGCCCAAAATGATCAGACCGGGTTGCTCTTTGTCGACCAGTGCCTTGAGCAGTTTGGCCACGGCCAGGGGCTGCAAGTCCAGATCGGCGGGTGTCTCCACCAGAATGCCACGATCGGCACCAATGGCCATGGCGGTGCGCAAGGTTTCCTGGCACTGGGCCACACCACAAGACACAGCGATGACTTCGGTGGCAAAACCTTTTTCTTTCAGGCGCACGGCTTCTTCAACGGCGATCTCGTCAAAGGGGTTCATGCTCATCTTGACGTTGGCAATGTCCACGCCCGAACCATCGGACTTGACGCGCACTTTGACGTTGTAGTCCACAACCCGCTTGACGGGAACGAGAATTTTCATGAAAGTTTCTCCGATTGAAATCAAAACCCAAGCGCATTCAAGTCCGGTAGCGCCATTGACGTAACGTCAACGTCAATTGTGCACCAAAACCACTTTTCAAACAGCCTGCACCCCATAAAAAAGCACGGTCGTTCGCAATTTAGACCGACTTTTGCCCGCTTCACCATGTCCGACCCCCGGGAATTCACCGACCAATCGGTCGGGCATTACAGGTTAGGATTCAGGTCAATCTGGCGAGTATCCAGATATTTTGATTTTTTTGTCACTTTGATGGAGAGACGCATGAAAAAAAACCTGACGATGCTGGCCTTGGCCACTTTGACCTGCTGGGGTGGCGCAGTCCAGGCCCAAACCGTGTTGACCGTGTCCAGCTGGGTGCCCCCCACACACGGCCTGACCGTGGCGCAAAAGGAATGGTGTGATGCGCTGACCGCCAAAACCTCCAACCGCGTGCGTTGCAACATCTTGCCCCGTGCGGTCACACCAGCGCCCGGCACCTTTGATGCGGTCAAGAACGGCTTGGTCGACGTTTCTTTCACAGTGCATGGCTACACCCCTGGTCGCTTTGTGTTGACCCAAATGGCGGAGTTTCCATTTTTGGGCGACCGCGCCGAGCCTTTGTCGGTGGCCTTCAACCGCATCGCCAGCAAGCACCCCGAATTCACAGCAGAGCATGCTGGCGTGAAGGTGTTGGGTTACTTCACCCACGGCCCAGGCATTGTGTTCAACACCAAAAAACCGATCACCAAAGTCGAAGACCTGTCGGGTCTGAAGTTCCGGGTCGGCGGTGGCATGGTCAATGAGATCACCAAAACCTTGGACATGAACGTCACCCTCAAACCCGCACCGGACTCTTATGAATTGCTCTCGAGCGGCGTGATGGACGGCACTTTGTTCCCGGCCGAATCCACCGACTCCTTCAAAATTGACAAAATCATCAAACACGCCACCACCTTCCCTGGCGGCCTGTACAACACCAGCTTTGTCTTCATGATGAACCCGGCCAAGTACAACGCTTTGTCGGCCGAAGACAAAAAAGCCGTGGACGAGCTATCAGGTGACGCCGTGGCCAGCCGCTTTGGCAAATCGTGGGACCGTGTGGACGATCTGGCTTTGGCCAACATGCAAAAGAACGGCGTCAAAGTCATCAAGGCAGACAACAGCTTTGTCAGCGGTGTGACGGTGCGAGTGAGCAAACTCGAACGCGATTGGGCTCAAGCGGCCAAGGCCAAGGGCTTGAAAGACCCCTCGGGCATGCTGTCTGATTTCCGTGCGGAAATTGCCAAACTGCAAAAACAAAAATAAACGGTGTGGCCCTTGTGCTTTGACCAAGGGCACGGCACCTCCTGACAACAACGGTACCTGCAAACACAGCAGGTGCCGTTTTTCTTTGGGTGAAATGTGAAAAAGTTATTCGACATCGTCTGCGGAACCCTTTCGGGTTTGGCTTTGTTTGCCATCATGGTGCTCACCTTTTTGGACGTGAGCGGCCGCAAAATTTGGTCTCAGTCCATCACCGGTTCTTTGGAGTTGACCGAGTTGCTGATGGTGGTGGTCATCTTTGGTGCCTTGCCACTGGTTTCGATGAAAAGTGAGCATGTGGTCTTTGACTCGCTGGACGCCTTGTTTTCACCATTTTTTCAGCGCATCCAACGCGCCTTGGTGAACCTGGTGTGTGCGGCTTTGCTGTTTGGTTTGGCCTACCTGATGTGGCGCACTGGCTCCGAATTTGCGGTCACCGGCGAGACCACGGCACAACTCAAAATTGCCAAAGCACCTTTCATCCAAGGCATGGGCGTTTTGTGTGGCCTGACGGGGCTGGTGCACCTGATCAAGGCTTTTGGGTCTGCCCAAGAAGAAGAATCCTCAGAAGGGGGCACACTGTGACCGAAGCTTTGCTTGGATTTTTGGCCATTTTTGTCTTGGCCTTGATGCGCATGCCCTTGGCTTTTTCCATGGGCTTGGTCGGCATTGTGGGCATTGGCCTGACCCGCGGCTGGTTGCCTGCGTTCGCGAGCACGGCCCAGGTGGTGCACGAGACCGGGTTTGCCTACACCTTGTCGGTGATCCCGCTGTTCATCCTGATGGGCAATTTTGTGGCCCGCGCTGGTTTGGCCCACGAGTTGTTTCACGCCGCCTACACCTTCATTGGCCACCGACGCGGAGGCCTGGCCCACGCCACGATTGCCGCTTGTGCTGGTTTTGGGGCCATTTGCGGCTCGTCCATTGCCACTGCCGCCACCATGAGCAAAGTGGCCTATCCCTCCATGAAAAAGCTGGGCTACAGCGATGCCATGTCCACCGGGGTGATCGCTGCAGGCGGCACGCTGGGCATCATGATTCCGCCGTCCACCATTTTGGTGATCTACGGCATCATCACCGAGACCCACATTGGCAAACTGTTTGCGGCCGGGGTCTTGCCCGGCATCCTGACGGCCATGCTCATGATGGTGGCCGTGGTGTTCATGACCTGGCACGACCCCGAACATGCCCCGGCTGGCGAGAAGTTCAGCTGGTCTGAGCGCTTTGCCGCCGTGCGCGGCATCTGGGGGGTCTTGCTCTTGGTGGTGCTGGTTTTGGGCGGCATTTATGGCGGCTTTTTCACCGCCACCGAAGGCGCTGGCATGGGGGCCATGGGCGCCTTTTTGTTTGCCCTGGCCCGCAAGGCCTTGAGCCCCAAGGTGCTCATGGAGGTCTTGGTCGAGTCGGCACGAACCACGGCCATGCTGTTCACCTTGCTGATTGCCGCCACCATTTTTGCCAACTTCGTCAACTACACCAGCTTGCCTTTTGAGCTCAAGGACTGGATCACCGGACTGGGCCTGTCGCCCATCATGATCGTGGCCGCGATGATGCTGATCTATGTGCTGCTGGGCACGGTGATGGAAGAGCTGACCATGGTGCTGCTGACCATTCCGCTGTTCTTTCCCATCGTGGTGCAACTGGGTTTTGATCCGGTCTGGTTTGGCGTGCTGATCGTCATGGTGATCCAGATTGGCCTGATCTCACCGCCTGTGGGCATGAACTTGTTTGTGCTCAACACCTTGCTGCCCCATGTGGGCCTGGGGGCCATTTTCCGGGGCGTCTGGCCCATGGTGCTGGTGCTCATCATCACCTTGGGCATTTTGCTGGCCTTCCCGCAAATCAGCCTGTGGCTGCCTTCGATGATGGATTGACCATGTGCATCACGCGCTGCGGGTACGGGATCTCGATTCGGTGCTCACGCAGCGCGGCCAAAATCAACATGTTGATGGTCGACTTCAAAGCCAGTTGACCGTTTTCGGGATCGGCAATCCAGTAACTCACCGTGAACTCCAGACCGTCCGCGCCAAACTGACTCAAAAAGGCGTTGGGCGCGGGGTCTTTGAGCACCCTGTCCTGGCTTTCGCAGGCCTCGATCAACAGCCGCCGCACCAAGTCCACATCGCTGTCGTAGGCCACAGAGACCACGGTGGTTTGCGACAACTTGGGGTCCATCAGGGTGAAGTTTTCCACCCGGTTGATGATCAAAAACTCATTGGGCACGATCGATTCGCGGCCATTCAAAGCCCGAATCACGGTGTAGCGGGCCTTGATGTCCACAATGCGGCCTTCAAAACCATCCACCAGCACCATGTCCCCGATGCGCATGCTGCGCTCGGCCAGGATGACGAAGCCGCTGACGTAGTTGGAGGCCAGCTTTTGCAAGCCAAAGCCAATGCCCACGCCCACCGCGCCCCCCAGCACCGACAAGGCGGTCAGGTCAATGCCCACCGAAGACAGCGCCAGCAACAAACCCACAAACATGAGCAGCGCCCGCACCGTGTTGCTGATGACCTTGCGCAGCGACAAGTCGCCGCCCGTGGCCGATTTGAGCAAGCGCGCCTCAATGGCAGCCGACACCCACAAAGTGACAATCAGCACCGCACCGGCGGTGAGCGCCCCTTCGATCAGGGTGCGCACCGACAGCAGTGAACCGCCCACTTTCCATTGGATTTGATCGAGCTCCTCCAAGAGCAAGGGCAAGATGCCGGTGACCCACAGCACCACTGCCCCCCAGGCCAGCCACGAAATCGTGCGCTCCAGCACCCGCACAAAAGGGGCCTGACCAAAGGCCACTTGCAACACCTTGACACCAAAACGAATCAAGGCCAAAGACATGCAAACCGGCAACAAAATGCCAAACAAGGCCACTGGTTGCGCATCGGTCAAGAGGGTTCGGGCTGCAAACGTCAGGCCCAGCAAGAGGATCGGAAACAAGACCCCGTCAATCAAGCGCCGCCCCAGCAAAATCGACAACTCCTGAACTGCAAAAGCCTTGCGAACACCCCAAGTCATCGTCCAGGCCAGCGCAATGCACACCGCAAAAGCCGACAGCACCTGCAGCGATTCGGCCCGGACCAGGACCTCCAGCCAGCTCATGGGGTCGGCGATGTTCAGCGATTTCAGGCTCGCCATGTCGGTGTCCTTTTCTCAATGAAGGCCAACACGCCCTCTTGCGCGTCGTCGTGCACCATGTTGCACGCCATGGTCTGCCCTGCCAGTTGGTAGGCCGCTGCGATGCCCATTTCGCGTTGCTGGTAAAACAAGGCCTTGCCCAAACGCACGGCCTCGCGCGGCTTGGACAAAATGGCGCTGACCAGTTCATCGACCTGAGCGTCCAGCTCGGAGGCGGCGCACACGCGGTTGACCAAACCACGGCCTCGGGCCTCGTCGGCCGAAATAAAGCCCCCCGTGAGCAACATTTCCATGGCCTGCTTGGCGTGCATGTTGCGCACCAGCGGCACGCTGGGGGTGGCACAAAACAGCCCCACGTCGATGCCGTTGACCCCAAAGCGGGCCGTGTCGACCGAGACGGCCAAATCACACTGCGCCACCAACTGGCATCCAGCCGCAGTGGCCAGGCCTTGCACCCGAGCGATGACGGGCACCGGCAAATTCTGGATGGACAGCATCATGCGGCTGCATTGGGCAAACAGTTTTTGGTAATAGGCCAGCTCGGGCTGAGCCCGCATTTCCTTGAGGTTGTGGCCAGCGCAAAACGCCTTGCCCGCAGCACCCAGCACCACCACGCGGGCTTGCTCGTCTTGGACAATGGCGTTCAGCGCCTGCTGCAGCGCATCGAGCATGGCCTCGCTCAAGGTGTTGAAGCTGGCGGGGCTGTTGAGGGTCAGGTTGTGCACACCCAGCGCATCACGCTCGTGCAGCAGCCCATCGGTGGATTGGGGTAAAGGCATTTGGCTCATCCGCCCATTGTGCCCAAACCCGACCCGCCAAGACCTTGGCCCTGCTCCAAAAAGCAAGTGATGCGGCCTTCAGGCTTTACACATCGGCCAACACCCGCAAATGCGCCTCGACACTGCGCCCCAAGGCACTCAGGTTGTAACCGCCCTCCAGGCAACTGACGATGCGGCCCTTGGCGTGGCGCAACGCCACATCCTTGATGCGCTGGGTGATCCAGGCATAGTCCTGCTCCACCAGGCCCATCTGCCCCATGTCGTCTTCGCGGTGCGCGTCAAAACCTGCACTGATGAAAATCAGCTCGGGCCGGTGCGCCTCCAGCCGGGGCAACCACATCATGTCCACCAACTCTCGAATGTCCATGCCCCGCGTGTAAGCGGGCACCGGCAAATTCACCAAATTGGGGGCATTGGACTGTGACCCCCCCTCCGGATAAAAGGGGTGCTGAAAAAAGCTGACCATCAAAATCCGCTCATCGCCAGCCACGATGTCTTCGGTGCCGTTGCCGTGGTGCACATCAAAGTCCACAATGGCCACCCTTTTGAGGCCATGGCGCTCGACGGCGTATTTGGCCGCAATGGCCACGTTGTTGAAAAAGCAAAACCCCATGGCTTTGTCCCGGCACGCGTGGTGTCCCGGCGGACGCGTGGCGCAAAACGCGTTCTCCAGCTCGCCGGCCAGCACCGCATCGGTGGCATCAATGGCCGCGCCTGCTGAAAGCAAGGCGGCCTCCCAAGTGTGGGCATTGATCAAGGTGTCGGGATCGAGCGCGGTGTGTGTGGGCCCGCCTGCGGCCATGTCTTCGCGCAAGGCATCGCCCAACCCCCGCAAAGCCGCCACATGCATGCGCCCATGGGCCAGCTCCAGGTCGGCCAAAGCAGCGGGGCCAGGCTCACGCCTTTGCAAAGCCATGTCCACACCGCTGATGAGCAGCCTGTCTTCAATGGCCCCCAAACGCTCCGGGCACTCCGGGTGGCCTGGGCCCATCTCGTGTTTCCAGCAAGCGGGGTGTGAGAAATAGCCTGTCGCGCCCATGGTTTTGTCTTCCAGAATGCTGCCATCTTGAAGGCGGCTTTGCTTTTAATGAGTTGCACCAGTTTTGATGGTTTCAGCTTATCACGCGCCCAGTCCCCTGGCGTTTAAACTCTCTGCCAATGAAAAAAAACACATACTTTTTGGTCAGCACAGCCCCCAGCGCCCGCTCAAACACGCAGCGTCTGGCCCGAAGCTTGGTCATGGGTCTGGCCGCTTGGTTGTGCATGCCACTGCCTGCACTCACCCAACCCAACCCACACCACACCAGCAGCCCAGCGAAGAAGGCTGCAGCCCACAAGCACAGCCAAACCCCTTCCAAGCCCAAAAACAAGCACCCACGGACGCAACGCCCCGCGCCTTCAGGCTTGAGTCTGGACACCGCCCTCACCCAAACTTGGTCCCAAGATGCCGCTGCCCGGCTCCAGCTGGACCCGCTTTGGGTCGAACAAACCATGGGCCAGGCCAAACGTCTGCCCTCCATCGAAAAACTGGTGCTCCCGGCCAGCAGCCCCAGTGCCAAAAACTGGGCAGCCTACCGTGCCCGCTTCATCGAACCCATCCGCATACAAGCCGGCGCACGCTTTTGGAACACCCACCGCAGCGCCCTGGAAAGGGCTGAACGCGAGTACGGTGTGCCCGCGGCCCTGATCGTGGGCATCATTGGGGTCGAAACCTTGTATGGTCAAAACACAGGCAACTTCCGCATCATCGACGCCCTGAGCACCTTGGCCTTTCACTTTCCAAGTGCCCACCCCAGAGCAGCTGAGCGACAGGCTTACTTCCGGTCTGAGCTGGAGCAATTTTTGCTGCTGACCTCGCGCAGCGCAGCGGACCCCCTGGCCATACGGGGCAGTTATGCCGGTGCCATGGGTTTGCCGCAGTTCATGCCCTCGAGCTGGGCACGCCATGCCGTGGACTTTGATGGTGATGGGCGCATTGACCTGTTTGCCAGCCCCGCTGACGCCATTGGCTCCGTCGCCAATTACTTCAAAGCTTTTCAGTGGCGCAGCGGCATGCCCACCCACTACCCCGTGACGCTGGTGCCCGGCCAAACCGACATGGACGCCCTGCTCGCCCCAGACATCTTGCCGACCTTCAGTGTCAACAGCTTCACGGCCAAAGGCGCAAGCTTGCAAGGCGAAGCCCTGCAACACCCCGGCCCCTTGGCCCTGATTGAACTGCGCAACGGCAACGACAGCCCCAGCTACGTGGCCGGCACCGAAAACTTCTACGCCATCACCCGCTACAACTGGAGCAGCTACTACGCCATGGCGGTGATCGAACTGGCCGATGCGGTGGCGCGGGAAGTGGGCAACACAAAATGAGAAAGTTGGTGAGCTTGTGTTGATTGCTTATCCATACCTTCTGATTGCATTCACATTTTGCGTTCTGCTCGGCTTTGGACTTGGTCGTTACCGTGACGCCTCATTTCAAAATCGAGGTGAAGCCTTGATATCCAAGACAATCCAAGCCAACTTTGCCCCACCTAATTTTCACCTTCTCAATCACATCACACTTCAACTCCAAGATGGGACAACCCAAGTCGATCACATTCTTGTATCCAAATTTGGCGTTTTCGTCATAGAGACAAAAGACTATAAAGGTTGGATATTCGCCAATTCAAAACAAGCAACTTGGACACAGGTGGTGTTTGGTCGAAAGTTCAGATTTCAAAATCCAATTTTCCAAAACATGCGGCATGTGCAAGCGGTCGAAAAACTGCTCGACTTCTTGCCATCAAGCGCCATCAAATCATTGGTTGTGTTTGTGGGCAAAGCCGAATTCAAGACAGAAAAGCCTCCAGGTGTCTTCGCTATTTCTGAACTCATCAATTACCTGCAAGGCCACACTGAAGAAGTCCTGTCTCTCAACCGCGTTCAGTTCTGTGTGGGTCGACTTGAAACCACTCGACTTGCCATTACACGTCAAACAGATCTGGCGCATTTACAGAGTTTGGAGCGCAGGCTTGGTCGCAAAAAATTAAATTGATTCATAAAAAAGTCGAATTTAATGAACAAGCATCATCGAATACTGCATATTCCGAAAGCAACTGCAAATTTTTCAAGCTAAGGCGGTGACAAATCAAACCCCAAAGCTCGAAGCATGAACCCCCCTGAACCCCAAAAAACTGCTGTTGACCAAATGGACAGCAGTCACCCCTTGGCTAGGCAAATGCACTTCTTGATCAGTCGGGTCATCAAACCCGCGCTGCCAACGTACCCAATTGAGTTGGTGGAACTCGAAGCGGTGTTTTCAAAGGCCACACAGACCATCCCTTGGCGTGAATTGCAAGACGACAGCGTTTGGCGGCAAGGCTGGGTTTGAGTGGGTTGGAATGATCGGCAGTTGCCGCTTTCCAACACGGGCGTCAAAAAAATTTACGCTTGAAGTCGCGTCCGCATTGCAGCAAGGGCTGATCTCGATGGCTCCTGAGCCTCTACAACATCCCGCGCACGTCGAAGGTGCCTATCGTGACCCGGCGCGCTCCGCCGGACAAGCGGATGACCGTGTCGACATCCTTTTGCTGCGGTGTTCCGAACCCTGTGCTCAGGCGCAGCATCAGTGCAGTGGTGGGCGAGACCACCTGCTGGCGGTGACCAAAGAACTCCGCGCGAACGGTATAGGTACCCGGCTTGGCCTTGCGCAGCGAAAACTCTTCGGGGCCGTAGCCACCTGTAAAGTCGCGTGACATGAGCCCACCTTGCCGGGTGAGTTGGCGGCCGTAGTAGGCTTCTTGGCCGTCCGGGTCAATAACGTATAAGTCGATGTCGGTGTTGTCCGAGTCCCAACTGAGCACCACGCGCAAGTCTAACGGCAGGTTCCTAAGTAGTCGTGGGTCAATGGCGCCTGTGTCAACCTGGCTCTGGCCGACTGTCTGTGCAGCTGCCACAATGGCATTGAGCTCCGCCAGAGCCACCAACTCAATATCGGAGAAGCGGTTATTCCATGGCCGTGACACAACGTCCCACAACCGGTCTACGGCGGCCTGCGCGTGGCCCTGGCGAGCCAATGCGAGTCCGAGATCTCGCGAGGACTGGGGCTCGTCAGGACTGAGGGCCAACACCTGGCGCAACAAAGGAATCGCGAGCTCCAGTTGTTGCGCCTGCAACAGTCGATAGGCGATCAGCCGCAACACATGCCGGTTCTCCAGCGCCATCTCGGCCAGGTTCGACAAGATGCGCAAAGCCAAGTCTTGCTGGCCACGCTCGAAGAACAGCTCGGCTGCATCCAGGAAGAAGGCCGTGCTGTTGGTGTACCCGGGGCGTTCGTCCAGATACACCGCGTACATCTGTTCGGCTGTCGTCTCTCGCAGGCGGCGCGCATAAGGTGCGTCCGGGGTCCAGCGCTGCAGGGCAATCGACATGGCAGGCGTCTGCTGCGGTGGTGAACTCGTTGCACGCTCAGGGCGCGCGGTTGGTGCACCAAGCGCCGGCAGCGGTGCGGGCATGGCAACAGGTGCTGGCGGGAGGGGTCGCATCACCCCAGTCGGCCTGGGGCGCAGCGATTCGGCTGAGCGTTCTCGTTCGAGCGGCCGCTGGCGGACACTCTCTGCAACTGAATTGTCGGGCTCCTTGGTCTGCGGCGGGTCATCCTTGGGGAACTCGCGCTCCCACCAGGCCTCTTTTGCGGCAAAGCGCTCCGCCACACGGTTGAGATGGGATTGGCGGTCTGCCTGTTCGCGTTGCTTGCGTCGAGACAGCAGCCGTTGGTAAGCGTCAAGCAAGGAGGAAGGCGGTTCGATGCCGTGTTGGACATAGTCTTCCACCCGATCGAGGACAATCAGCGAGGTGCCGCGGGTGACAAGGCCGAACCGCATGCCCAGCCGCCGCACAGCCTGGCTTTGCGTTTCGCCTTGTGCCTCCAAGTCAGCCAGTCGCAGCATGGCCCAGCGGTGGGCCGCTATCGGCAGGCCGGTACTGTGTGTGGCCACGGGGGTGGGTAGATCGATGCTGCGCTGGCTCACTGTACCGTTGGGGGCCTGCACACGCAGTACGAGTCGCGCGCCCGGTTCGCGCAACCGGCCAGCCACCACCAGCCGATCCTGTTGAGGCAGACGGCTCTCCACCACAACATCCTCAATGCCCACGCCATCGGCTGACAGCAGTCGCGTGTGCTGGCGACGCAACAGTGCCACCGCTTCCAGTACAGCGGTGCGCATCAGGTCCACCAAGACACCGCCCGTGTGCTCGGCTGACCGCCGCAATGCGTTAGCGTCGGCGCCAGGACCCGTGATAAAGGTGTACAGCGGTATCTGGGCGGCCGGCAGCCCACCATCACCCCAGGTGCCCTGGCCGTCGCTGAACAACAACGCAAGATCGGCGCCCGAGGGCACGGTCATGCGGTCCAGCCGCGTGGCGCCGTCCTGAGGTAAGGAGCGCAGGCGATCTCGCAGATCCTGCCAGCGACCCTTAACGACGTTAAAGCGCTGCAGAGGTTCGGGCGCATCGCGCACCACCAGCAGATCGACCACGACATTGCCCAAAGCAGCAAAGAACGCATCAAGCAGCGCCAGCTCACGACCCTGGTCGCGCTGGGCTGCTGAAGCAGATGCATCCCAAAGCAAGGCGACGCGCCCTGGGACAGACCGCTGGCGTGTTTGCAGCGCAAGCGGGACCTCGGCATAGAAGTATGTGTTGTCTTGCAGTGACTGCGTGATCACCTCGGGCGCTTCGGTGCCCAGCGGCACCGCAACGCGCAGGCCTGCAGTGCCGGTGTAATTGCTGCGCACCAGGCGCACCAGCCAGGTGCCCCGCTCATTTACCAAGGGCAGTACCTGGCCGGCGAACAGGGCCTGAGGAACGGTACCGGATGCACTCCGAGGCATGCGTACCGTCACCTCGAGTTCCTGCACGCTCATGCCGAGCTGCAATGGGAGCTGCAGCAGTGCGCTCTGTTGGACCCCGGTGTGCTGTCTCACAAGGGTTTCGGTGATCTCCAGCACGACCCGCCGCAGTCCGCGGGCAGGCAGCGGATAGATCCGCAGACGGTAACTGTTGGTTCCGGTGGATTCTAGGAGCGCCGGATCGATGCGTGTGCGGGTCACGTCTTCGAACACCTGTCGTCCCTTGGCCTTCTCCACCGGAACAGCAGGTCGCAGTTCGCCATCGACTTCAAGCGCAAAGCCAGTGACCACCTGGCCATCCTGCAAAGGGAACTGCAATGCACCTTCCAGGTCCTGCCTGTTCGGATTGAAGACCTGCAACTCGATACGCGTGCGGGCCGCCAGCCCGACGACCTCAGTGTGGATCTGCACCTGAGCCAGCTCCAGCGGGATTTGCGCGTAGGGAGCAAGCAGCAATGGCAGGACCTGTCTTCCCCTCTGAGGTGAGCCAGATTCCGCAAATACGGCAAGAGGACCGACCGTCAAAAGGGCCGCGCCAGCTTGCAACAGGTGGCGGCGCTGGCGCTGTTGCGCCGACAAAAAGAGGTGAAAGTGGGACATGCGCAAATTGATCGAGTAGTAAGTGCTATTGAGATGTGTTCGAAAAAACTTAACCACTCCAGGGGTCAGCTGACGCCCAAGCAGCTTAGTGGGACACGGCGCATTTCCCCATGAGATGCGATGGTCATGGTGAACTTCGATCACCCACTAATAGCCGGGTCTCCAGCACCCGGTGTCCCTGTCCCTGTCCCTGTCCCTGTCCCTGTCCCTGTCCCTGTCCATGTCCATGTCCGTGGACAGCAGCACATGCAAGCCGCTCTTGAAGTTTTCTTCTTCGCGCCCACAACTCTTCACGTTTCAACAGTTCCATCGAGCTCGCCTCATATAAGGAACGTCTACACAAGGACTGCGACGGCGAGAGCTGATGCGCGATGATGCAAATGGCGGCAACCGCAGCGCGATTTTGGCCATTGGAAAGCCCTTTTGCGGCCATGTGCAGACTACTTGGGCCACTGCCAGCGCACGCCTTCCCGCGCCTCACTCAAAAGTGATTGGCTGAGCATCCACAGAAAAGAGAGCGCTAAGAGCGCATGCAGCTGCATCGTGATGTTGGCCAAGCCGCGGTAGCGTATCTTCAATTGCCCGAACTCGCGCATCCTGAAACAGAACAAGTGCTCTACCTTGGCTCGGACACATCTTTTAGCTTTTTTGATCAGTCAGCCGTATTTACTGCTTAGATACAGTGCTTCGATGGTCGTTGTTCTGTGCACGATCGGGAGTTGCCTTTTCGCCAACTCGAGCAGCGTCTTTAGCCTGCTCTCTCTGCTGCGAGTTATGGTTGATACGGTAACTAGGGCTATTTTTCATCAAATAATCGTGATTATTCTTGTTGGCTTGCGCAGAACCGCAGGCCGGCTGGTTAGCACCCCCACATGAGGTCTGGGCCTGAGCTCCAAAGCTAATTACTCCCAATGCAAACGTGCCGATAACTATGACGTGCTTCATAGGTTTTCCTCATTTTAAAAAATTAAAAATCCAGTCCTTTTTGCCCAATATCCTTTGGTAAAGACCGGAGCCACAACCCCTCAGCTGCGTAATAAGTATGGCGAGCCGCGTCGCTGGCCGCCTCCCATGTCTATGTGAGTCAGCATCGCGCAGACTCTAGAAATCTGTGAAAATTGTTAAGAACTTCGCAAAATGAATTTGGTCTATGCCGTTGTCTGAAACGCAAGCCCCGATCACCGTTGTGCTCGTCGAAGACGATCGGCGGACACTGACGCATCTGCTGGCAGCGATCGATGCCGAGCCGCGCCTGCGCATTGCGGCTGCGTTCGAGCGCGGCAACCCGGCGCGCGCCTGGATCGAGACGAACGTCTTCGACGTGCTGCTCACCGACATCGGCTTGCCCGACGGGTCAGGCATCGACGTCATCCGCGCTTGCGTCGTGGCGCAACCGCACGCTGACATCATGGTCGTGAGCATGTTTGGCGACGAACAAATCGTGCTCAATTCGATCGAGGCCGGCGCGACCGGCTACATCCTGAAGGACGCCGACGGCTTTGACATCGCCCGCTCGATCCTTGATCTGCGCGCGGGCGGCGCGCCGATGAGTCCGCTCATCGCCCGGCGGCTCATCTCGCGAGTTAGAGACGGGGCGGCCGCGCCGCAGCGTGAGCCTGGTTCACTGGGGTCACTGTGTTCACGATCCATGCGGATGCCCGAACTCACCCGACGTGAGTCCGAGACGTTGAACCTGATCTCGCGCGGTTACACCTATAAGGAGATTGCGGCGCTGATGGGCGTGTCGGTCTCGACGGTACAGACATACATCAAGAGCATTTACAGCAAGTTGAGCGTGAACTCGCGTGGCGAAGCCGTCTTCGAGTCCCGAGCTCTCGGGCTGTTGGACCGGGCGCGGCGCGATTGAATTGCTTGCGCGTCAGCCCGAGCGCGATAGCGCACTTCGCTCGATGCCTGAGCCTGCTGATCGGGTTGGGGTTGGGGCTGGCCACCGGCTCCGTACAGGCCCTCACGACGCTTGATCGGGCGGCTGCGGTTCTTAGTGTCGACGGCGCACCGCCAAGGCATACCGAGATTGATTTGCCCTTTCACTGGGATGCCGTTCACGGCGGGTCGACCGGCAGCGCCCGTTTCACTTTCGAGGTCCAGGCTACAACGATCGGCGTCGACCATGCGCTGCTGCTGCCGCGGGTGGGGAACAGCTTTCGCATCCGTTTCAACGGCCAGTTGATCGCGCAGCGCGGCAGCGCCAGCAATGCCTATGACGACTACTCCAAGCGCCCACACCTTGCGCAAATCCCGGCTGCGCTGGTCGCGCCAGGCAATCGACTCGAGATCGAGATCGATGCACAAAGCGTACGCAAGGCCGGACTCAGCCGTTTGCTGTTCGGCACGGCGACTGAAGTCATGCCCATCTACGCTTCGCAGCACGACTGGCGCGTGACGGGTTCACTGGTCGTGGTGGTGATCAGCTTGATCCTGGGTTCAATCGCTTTGCTGCTGTGGATCCGTCAGCGCGACGTTCTTTATCTGATTTATGCGAGCGCCGAATTGCTCTGGGGGCTGGCGATGGGCGATATGCTGATCGAGAGACCGTTTCTGCCATGGCCGTGGTGGGGCGTCATCACCTACTCGGCGCAGGCAGCGGCAGGCATGCTGATCTGCAAGTTTGCACTGATTGTGGTTCAGCGCAACCGAGGGGCCCTTCGCTCCGCGATCAATCTGGTGCTGCTCCTGTGCGCCCCGATGCTGGCGCTGGCGTTGATTGGCGGCTGGCCAGTTTTTGAGTTGCTCGTGCTGCTGCCGTCACAACTGATCGGGCTCGGTGTGGCCGTCTTAGTGGTTCGGGTTGGCCTTGCCAGCGCCGAACTCGAGGAGCGCGTGCTGGCATTCGGCATGCTGGCCCTTGGGGTGGTGCTTGTGCGTGACATATTCGTCCTCGTCATCCGACCCTACATGAACCTGTTCGGCCCGTGGGCGAACCACTATGGCGAAATTGCCTGGACACGCTACGCTTGGGTGATTTTCGGTATCACGCTGGCCTGGCTGATTGCCGAGCGAATGCGCCGCTTGACCCGCAAGGCCCAGGCCATGAACCGCACACTCGCCCAAAGTCTTGCTGAGCAGCGGGCACAATTGGAGTTGGTTTTCGAGCGTGGTGTAGATGCGAAGCGCCATCAGGCCCGGATCGAGGAGCGGCAACGCCTGACGCGCGACCTTCACGATGGGGTAGGCAACCAGTTGCTTGGTGCCTTGGCGCTGGCCGGGGACCAAGGCCTCTCGCGTGACACGCTGACCAAGCATTTGCGTGATGTGCTGGATCACCTCAAACTCACAGTCGACGCGATGCATGACACCGAGGGCGACATAGCCTCGCTGCTTGGCGCGCTGCGCTATCGCCTCGACCCGCGTCTAAGGGCGGCCGGCATCGACCTGACTTGGGCGGTCGAGCATTTGGAGGCCATTGAGGGTTGGACAATTGACGGTTCACGCGACCTGCAGATGATCCTGTTCGAGGCATTCTCCAATCTCATGGCCCACGCCGGCGCGACGCAGGCTTCGCTAAGGGCCTGGCACGCAACCGATACACACAGCGTGTGCATCGTGCTTGCCGACAACGGATCGGGATTCAAGCACGATCCTGACGTTACATCGGGCGGGCACGGCTTGGCCAACATGCGTGCCCGCGCAGCAAGGCTCGGCGCGGCACTCGTTATCAAGAGCACGCCCGCCGGCACCGTCATCAAGCTGAATGTGCCGATCAGCAGACCGCCCACCATCCCGACGACGCAACTTTGACTTCCCGGGCCGCCGCGATGTCCTTTCACCGGTTTCCGTGATTCGCGCAGGGTGCGCGTCCAGCGAATCCGTCTTGACCAGCCGCACTCGGCTCATTTGGACAGCAGCCGTGCACCGTTGCAGGACACGCTTTCTTGAGAGAAGCTTCGTGCTTGCACTGTCGTGCTTCACTACACTGCGACAGCAACACGTCCAACAAGCCCCACGACAGCGGATCTACCTGACGGGGCTGGCTTGGATTGCTGATCGACCGGATCAGCGCACGCAGTGCTTGCGTTCACAGTGCACGCAGCACCTGCCAGCACATACCTTTCTTAAAGAAAGCAGCGTCATGAAACTTGACGCTTGCGTTATCGGGTTTCACGACAAGACCGGACAGCGTGCATACGACCTCAAGCCCGCTTGCCCTGCAGCAAGTCAATGTTCATCTCGGCCATCAAGTTGCCGTCGTAGAAACGCTAAATCATCTCCACACTTGTCCGGGGGTTTCGGACCCATGTCAGCAGGTCAATCTTGCCGCCGTACAAGTGAGTTGGCTGGGGCGGTGGCTCGGGCATTGCAAAGCAATCCTTTTCAGCGTCGTCGCCTGAACCTCTCAACCCCAAAAAACTGATTCTGAGCAAATGTACCGCCGTAAAACGTGTGGCCAAGCAAAAGCACTTGGGGGTCAGCTGGGTGATTCAGCCCGAATTGCCCACCGCCCCTGTTGAGTTGGTGCCAATGGAGGCGGTGTTTTCCAAGGCGGTGCAGGTCATTGCTTGGCGTGAACCACTAGACGACAGCGTGTGGCGGAAGGGGTAGGTTTGAGGGGGGCTGGTTTCAAGTGAAGGTGTCGCTTAAACGGACAGCTGCCACTGCCCCCACAACGACACACAGCTCAGTTGTATCATGCGGCTTTAATGTCAAAAATCACAAGAATGAAAAAATCAATAGTCGCGTTGGCACTCCTGAGCATCGGCACACTGACTTTGGCGCAAGAAGTGGGTCGTGTGATTTCATCCGTGCAGGTCATCCAGCAAGTCTCTGTCCCACGCCAAGTTTGCACCCAAGAACAAGTGGCTGTGCAGCAGAACAAAAGCGGTGCTGGTGCGGCCATGGGTGCCATTGCTGGCGGTGTGCTGGGCAATCAAATCGGCGGTGGCAGTGGCAAGGCCGCAGCGACAGCACTGGGCATTTTTGGTGGTGCCATTTTGGGCAACAACATAGAAGGCGCACCCACGCCGCAGACACAAACCGTGCAAAACTGCACTTATCAAAACGTCTTTGAAAATCGCGTGACGGGCTACAACGTCACCTACGAATTCAACGGCAAGCAATACAACGTGCAGCTGCCGCGTGACCCTGGCCCGACGATCAAGCTCAACGTCTCGCCTGCCCCTTATTGATTCAAAGTTCAAAATTTTGTGAATTCACATCAAGCCCAAGGTGTGCAGCCTTGGCCTTGAGTCAATCTCTCATTTTGAGAGTTGATCAAAGCCGCAGCGAAGCTGAGATTCCCAGGTGGAGCAGGCGATCCGTTTGACGCAGGGGCGAAAAACGGCTCACCATGCGCCCCCCACATGCGTGCAGAAAGAATGCTGTAACCCGCTTAAACTATCTTGAACGAGGCGACAAAAGACGTGGTGTTGGTCACTCTGTGACGATTGAGAAACACCGTTTTTTTGAACCCTTTGATACGCATGATGCGCGAGCTGACACTCAGCCATGGGGACGGTCAAAGATGAGCCCAGTGCCAGAAAGATTTGACCGAATGAATGCCCTGCTCATCATCGTTTTTTCTCTCATTTACCCCATCACGCACATTGCCAACGGATGGATTTTTGAGTTTGCCGAGGTGTCTCCCCACATCAGCCTCATTTATTTGCCGGCTTTTGTGAGATTGGCCAATGTGTTGGTCTTGGGGCCACTCAAGGGCACATTGGCCACCTTCATGGGCGGCTTGCTTTTGGCACAGACATACGATGCGGCTTTTTTGGTCAGCTCACTCAATATTTGCTGCTCAGCCAGTGGGCCTTTGATTTCTCTGTGTATTTTTAAAATGTACTCACGAAGAAATGTTCACTTAACGTCCATCAAAGACTTGGGCGTATTAACTCTGATGTATGCCTTGAGCAATGCGGTCTTGCATCACTTGGTTTGGTCGGTGGTTGACCCTTCCAAATTGAGCGAACCCATCCAAGTGGTGTGGATGGTTTTGGGTGATATTTTTGGGGCCTTGCTGGGTGCCTACCTCATGAAATGGTGCATCTTGAAATATCGTCAAGTCCAAGTCTCAAGGAACTTACAAGACTGAGCCTTGAGTTCAAAAACACCTGTCCTTTGCACGCTGATGCCATCCCCCTTCAATTCAAGATGACTTGTGACTGAGCGTGAGGCCCGCTTGTGCAGTCGACATGTTGCTGTCGAGCCATTCAACGTAGGCCAAACCTTTTTCTGAGGGCTCTAAATATTTGGTCCGTTTATCACCGCCTTGGTAGCGGGTGAGGATCAAATCTTTGGCAATCAAGCGTTTGAGCCGTTTGTGCAGCGTGGCGGGTGAGCCCAGCAGCTCCTGCCCAATGGCCATTCGAACCGTCAAGGGATGGCCTTTGGACCAGTGCACCAAAACCGAATCAAAAAGCGCCTTTTCATTGGCAGCCAATTCATTCAATCCAGGCAAAGCCTCGATGGTGTTGATCAGTTGTAAAAACCTGAGATAGGCACTGGTCAATGGTGAGGGGTGATTCATAGTGTTGACATTGTAGGCACAGCTATTCAAGGCACCTGTCACAAAAGACGAGGGCTTATGCGTTTATTCTCCATTTTTGCGCATGCAAGATAGACACGGTATCGGCAGATGCATGGGAATAAATCAACAACAGGCATTTTTTCTTCGTTTAAAAAACCTGCTGTATGAGCCGATGAATCAGGGCGCTCCAATTTTCTTGGGTCATCTGCTCTTGGACAATGTCATCGACGATCATGCCCAGCGTATAGGCCTGAATCAACACCGCTGCGCTGCGGGCATCAACCCCTGTGAACATCCAGCCACGCTCCTGAGCCATACCAATGAGGTCGGCAATCGTATCGGTCAGTCTTTGTTGTTCTACAGCCAATGCCTTCGCCAACCTGGGGTTGTCTTCACTGAAAACAATCAGGCGTGCACGCTGAAACCGAATGGCCCGCAGAGATTTTTGCTGAGTCGCGTCGGTAACTTTGGTCAATTCAAGCAGCATCTCTTCACGATTTTTGGCTTTTTTAATTATTTCTTCAAATTTAAATAAACTTTTATCAACTGTTTTTGCAAAAGACTGTACCAGCGCCACCTCCAACAGTGCTGAGATGTCCTCGAAATGGTGATAGAGAGAGCCACGCGAAATACCACTTTTTTCCAACACCATTTGCGCTGTGATGTTCTGTGGCAAATGCGTGAGCAGCAAATCCAAAGTGGCAGCCAATAATTTGTCGCGCGTTTGATGTGATCCGCTCTTGGGTGTGGCCATCGGGGGCCTGAGGGAGCTGATTTTTTTGACCAAAGCCATATATTTAAAACTAAAGTATATTTAATTGACTTAATTATCAATTTGATTGTTTATCAGAAAAGTCTTTAAGCAAGATGCGTAATCCTCACCATCAATTTGATTGACCGCCTCACTCGTTATCTTACCAATAAAAATATTTAATTGTAATGAATTAAATTGTACAAAATATAGTTTTTGATTTTATTAAAATATCAAAATTTAATTATATTTAAGTATTCAATATCTTTATTTTCATTGGCTTTGCCTGATCTGTACATCGTGTATATACTTAAAATCTAGTCACGATGACTATTTTAAAAAGAGGCCAAAAATGTCAACCAAACCCATTCGCAAAACCACTTCAGGCAACGATGTTTACACTTCCAGTGATTCTTGGATCGATGGACTGGCTGGCAATGACGGGCTGACGGGGGCTGCGACTTCTCAAACCCTGGTCGGCGGCTTGGGCTTGGACAGGATTCGTGGCATGGGCGGCGATGACATTCTTTGGGGTAACACCACAAACCGTGCAGCTTCTGCCAGCAGCAAAAGCAACGATGTGTTTGTTTTTGAAGCGACACGCCAGGCCAACGGCTTTGACACGCTGATGGATTACAGATGGTCGGACAGCAAAAAATCAGAACGGGATGTGCTCGACCTCAGTCTGGCACTGAAAAACTTCAGCTCAAAAAACGATATTCAACAATACGCTTGGCTGGTCTCCAGCGACCAAGGTGCCGTGTTGTGGATTGATCAGGACGGTGCTGGTTCCGGCTCAGCGCAATCATGGGCAAGACTTGAAGGTGTGGTGGCAGGAGATAAGGTCCGAATCCAGCTCAATGGCAACAACACCGAAGGTGACTACACCCTCAAAGTGTTGCAAGGCGGCCCCATCGCTCCACCAAGCGACACAACGGCCCCCTCTTTTTCACCGGCAACCCCTTTGAGCTACCAGGAAAACCAGATTGCCGATGTCGTGGTCGCCACCGTGGCAGCGGCAACAGACAACGTGGGCGTGACCCAATACATGTTCCTGCTGAGCAACAACGCACGATCAGCCACTTCTGAAGACGGTTTTTTCAGCATCAACGCCAGTGGTCAAATCAACATGACGGCATTGGGCGTGGCCGCTGATGTGAACAATTTTGAAACGGGTGTCTCCAACACTCACAGCTACAACATCGTCGCTGGCGACCAAGCGGGCAATTGGTCCAGTGCCTTGGCGGTCACTCTGAATGAAACCAACGACACCAGCGATGACATCATTCCCGACACCACTGCACCCACCTTCTCATCCGCTACTGAATCGCTCAATTACCAGGAAAACCAGATAGCCGATGCGGTGGTCGCCACCGTCACTGCAGCTACAGACAGCGTGGGCGTGACCGAATACATGTTCCTGTTGGGCGACAACTCTCGCTCAGCCACTTCAGAAGACGGTTTTTTCAGCATCAATACCAATGGCCAAATCAGCATGACGGCATTGGGCGTAGCCTCTGACGTGAACAATTTTGAAGCGGGCACTTCCAACGGGCACAACTACAACATCGTCGCGGGCGACCAAGCGGGTAACTGGTCCAGTGCTGTGACGGTCGCTCTCAATGAAACCAACGACACCAGCGATGACTCCGGCGCACTAAAAATCGGGGTGGCTCAATCGGGGGATGACATCTGGAATGCTGCGGTAACGGCCATCTTTTATGATACTGACTACATCATCATGGACAAATTTCCGGTAGGAACTAGCTACCGTTTTTTTGTCAACGATGTTGAACTGGGTGCACCTACCGAATTGCAATTGGGGCAGACCAGTAACGCCGCCGTATGGGATGACGACACACAGTTTCGCGTCGGCGATGTGGTCAAAGTCATGGCCACTTTTGACGGAATCGAATACTCAAGCCAAGTGCTGGCTAAGGGCGACAACGTCGGACCGCAATTGCCCGACACGACAATCCCGAGCTTCACATTAGCTACTGAATCGTTGAGCTACCAGGAAAACCAGAGCGCCAATGCGGTGGTTGCCACCATAACTCCAGCAACAGACAACGTGGGCGTGACCCAATACATGTTCCTGCTGAGCAACAACGCTCGCTCGGCCACTTCTGAAGACGGGTTTTTCAGCATCAACGCCAGTGGCCAGATCAAGATCACGGCTACAGGCGTTGGAGCTGAGGTCAATAACTTTGAAGCGGGTGCCTCCAACGCCCACAGCTACAACATCGTGGCCGGCGATCAGGCAAACAACTGGTCAAGTGCTGTGGCGGTCACACTCAATGAAACCAACGACACTGGGGACGACACGCTAAGTGTTTACGTTGCACAATCGGGCGATAACGCCAATAGCTACATTGACACTGACTACATCACCTTTGCACCAATATCAGAGAACGCCACCTTCAAGTTTTATGTCAACAGTATTGAACTGACGACTTCCCCAACACAGTTCAATCACGGTCCTTACACCACATTTGCACTCTGGGACGATGACACGCAATTCGGTGCAGGGGACACCGTCAAAGTTGTGGCCTCGCTCTACGGCATGGATTACATTGGACAGATCGTCGCGACGGGGGACGCCATCGGTTCGCACCCCGTCATTCCCGCCTGATGGCCCATCGGTCACATGTACAGCAGGCCAAAACAGTAACTGTGAGCCTTCAGTCATGAACCCCCTGAACCCCAAAAAACTCCTGCTGACCAAATGGACCGCCGTGAAACCCGTGTCCAAACAAAAACATTTTTTGGTCAGCCGGGTGATTCAGCCAGAGCTACCGACGGACCCGATTGAGTTGGTGGAAATCGAAGCGGTGTTTTCAAAGGCCGTTCAGGTTCTGGCTTGGCGGGATTTGCAAGACGACAGTGTGTGGCGGCAGGGCTGGGTCTGAACACCCAAGCAAAAGGATTCGATTCGGCGACCCTGTGATGTTTGCATCGCCGCCCATGACGGGTCCTGGGTTTGAAACAGGGCCAAGGCACAAAGGGCAGTCAAGGCTGCCCTTTGTGCCGGGTCATCAAGAGTCAGCTTTGAAACCCAAGGCCGACACCAAACGCCGCGCCATGTCCGAGTCTTCGGCAAGCCGCCGCGTGTGCTCCGCCGTGGTGCTGGCCTCCAGGTTGGCGGCCAGGGGCGTGACAAAGTCTCGAATGTCTTGCTGGTTCATGGCTTGGCGCAGTGCCGCATTGAGGTTTTGCTTGGCCGCCTCGCTCACCCCAGCAGGGGCAAAAAAGCCAAACCACTCACGCACCAACAACTCGCCAAAGCCTTGCTCACGGTAGGTGGGCACTTCGGGGGTGAACACGGCCCGATCGGGACCCGAGGTAGCCAAAATCCGGATCTTGCCACCTTTGTGGTGCTGCACCCAGTCGCCCAATGGCGACGACATGCCCGCGAGCTGCCCGCCCATGACCTGGGGAATGGCGGGGCCAGAGCCTGCAAAAGGCACGTTGGTGATTTGAAAGCCGCCCAACATGGCCAAGCGACCCGCCAGCAAATGGGGCATGGAGCCTGCTGCGGGGTTACCGATACTGGCTTTGCCAGGATTGGCCTTGGCCCATTCGACAAAATCCTTGATGTTCTTGACCGACTCGGGCACCGCAGGTCCGACCACAAAAGCATGGTCGGTGGAATGGCCAATGCCGATGGGCGTCACATCCGATTGGGCATAGCTCAGACGGGTGTACGAGTGCGGGTAAATCGTCAGCATGGAAGCGGGCGAATACAGAATGTGGGCCCCATCGGCCGCCGCAGACTTGAGGGTGGTCACGCCAATCTGCCCACCCGCGCCGGGCTTGTTGTCCACGATGACGTTGTTGGCGTAAGTGCCACGCATTTTTTCTGCAATTCGGCGGGCAAATGCATCGGTGGTGCCACCGGGTGGAAAACCCACAATGATGCGCAGATTTTCCATGCGTGTTTGCGCAAAATTAGGCAAATGGGTCAGGCCCAGCATGCTGGCAGCGGCACCTTGCAACAATTGGCGGCGGGAGGTCATGGTGTGGTGTTCCTCAAATCTCGTGGATGAATAAAGCCATGCGATTGAAACACTTCGAAGGGGGTATTTACAGAGGGTATTCACTGATCCACCCCATGGGGAATACCAGCATTTTGGTAGCCCCGCCCAATAGTGATGACCAACATTTTGTAGGAGCCCCGCCCCGTGGGGATGCCCTGCATTTTGTAGGAGCCCCGCCCTCGGGGCGATTGCTCGTGGTCTGCGAGGGTGATCGCGACGAGGGCGTCGCTCCTACAAGGGGGATGCCCTGCATTTTGTAGGAGCCCCGCCCTCGGGGCGATTGCTCGTGGTCTGCGAGGGTGATCGCGACGAGTGCGTCGCTCCTACAAGGGGGAGGCCCTGCATTTTGTAGGAGCCCCGCCCTCGGGGCGATTGTTCGTGGTCTGCGAGGGTCATCGCGACGAGGGCGTCGCTCCTACAAAAAAGGCTTGCAACTAAATTTCCAGGGTGTGGGCGACCAAGCGGCCAATCAGGCGGTGGCGCACCTCGGGGTCTCGGGGAAAACCGGGCATGGCCTTCAAGACAAAGTTGTAATCCAGGGTGAACAACAGTTGCGCTGCGGCAAACGCTCCCGTGTCCGATGCCCCCGTTTGGGGCAAAAACAGGGCTTGGATTTTCCGCATCAACGCCACACAAGCCATGAAGATGTCCTTGGTCCGAGGGTCAATGGTCAGCTGTTCCTGAAAAATTTCATGCATCGCCCGATTGGCCGGAAAGTCCAGCAATTGCAAAGCTTCGGCTTGTTTGGACATGTAGTAACAAACCTCTGCAGCTTGTGTGTGTTGCGGCAAATTGAGCGTGATCTCGGCCATGCCTGCAAAAACTTTGTCGCAATAACGCTCATACAGAATCAGCAAAGCCTGTTTTTTGCTCCCAAAACGCTTGAGAAAGGCCCCACGCGTGAGCTGTGCTTTGTCCGCAATCTCTTCAATCGTGACTTGTCCCAAGGACTTCTCTTGCAACAGTTCGTGCAAAGCATCCAAAAAACGCTGCTCGGTCACGATGGATCTGGACTGCAAAGGTTTTTTGTAAGTGTCAATCGTCATCAAAATAGGGCTCAAAAATACCGAACACGCAAGTTTTCAAAAAACAAGGAACAGATCGTTCCATGATCGTCAGATTATAAAAAAATCCATCAAATTCAAACGCAAAACTCATGGACCATCAACACGGCTTGACAGCGTCAAAAAATGCATTCTTTTGGTGATGCGATCAAAAAGCACAGAAGCCCAATGCCTGTTGATTCGACCAACAACTTGGCTGGACTGATCAATTTTAAAAATTCTACCAATGAATTGTAATTTTATATTTAAAATAATGGAGTTGAAATTTACATTTGACAATGACCGCTTGATTATCAAATCTGGAATGGCTTGACTTTTCACTCAGACTTTGAATGACTCAGCGGTATTCACCGTTTATTTTGAGATCTACAATCCATCCTCAGGCCCTACCCTTGACACAATGTTGCCATCCATTTCCATCAATTCTCAAGGTCTTTTTCTTTCTTTCGTTGCAGGGTCTTTTTTTTATCTCTCTTACAGAATCAATGAGCAAATAGGTTCTTGGGCGGTGTATTCACAGGGCATCAGTCTGATTTTTTTACCGGCTGGCATCAAACACCTTTCCATTTTATTGGCCGGCGGTTGGGGTGCTTTGGGTTGCTTTGCAGCGCTGTTTTTGCTGGCCAATGAATTTTGGCACGGGATTCACCCATTCATAATCTTGCTGTATTGTTTTTTCAGCACAATTGCCACTTGGCTGGGTGTCTGGATGAGTCTTAAAATTTTGGGTATCAGCAATGATTTGGCCAATTTGAAATTCATTCATTTGCCTCAAATGGATTTCATCACAGCGACAGTTCATGCAGTCGTTATCAATGTATTTTTCATTATAACGTCCATGAAATCAACCCATGCATTTTCAAATTATTTTGCAATGCTGCTAGGCGACTATATAGGCAGCTTCATTGTTTTGACACTGTTTTGGGTGATGCTGCTTGTTTTTAGCAAATCACCCATTAAAAATTAAAATCAAATAAAAAATCAAGGAATCGGATGCAACCACTCATCAATTCTTATTTACGATTTGCCAAATTGGCCAATGTTTTTTTTCGTGATTCGCATTTGATTTTGAACCCCAATCAGCGTGCATTGTTAGACGCGATTGCCTTGGCCTGGCATCAGGGTCAACCCATGTCGGTGCGTGAAGCCATTTCACTCAAGAAACTCGGTTCAGCGGCAACGCTTCACAAACGGCTTACTATTTTAAGGTCTGAAGGCTATCTTGAAGAGTTCAACACACAAGGCGATAAAAGGACCAAACTGCTGGGTCTGACACCTAAAACTTTGCTGTATTTCGAAACCTTGGGTGCTATTTTGGTGTTGCAGCAATCAAGTGCTTTCAATCTCCCATCTGGCACCTGATATTTTCAGGGCTTTGGCCCATACGCTTCCAACAGGATCGCGACATAATTGCTTAAAGATTCAAGCATTTTGGGTTGAGCCACCACATGACGCAAACGCCGATCATGCTCCGTGCCTTCCAATTTGCACCAATCCTCAGTAAGCAAACGCTTCAAATGCTTTCGAATACCCGCCTCACTGAAGTCAATGCTGTGAAACAATTGTTTCAGTGTCAGTGGTTTTCCTTTGAGGGTGTTGTAGGCAATCACCATGAACAGGTCTAAGGCCAGCGAACTTTGTTCGATGGGCAGGTTTTCTTTTTCCCAATTGCGTACTTTTATTATATTTTCAGCCAGTGGAACGATGACTTCTGGATTGTTTTGATTCATTGTATTTCTAGATTTAAGAAATATAATAAATCCTAGCTTATGGAATAGCAACCCAATAAACATTCACTTTGTATGGAAAGATATTGTTGATTTTTTCATGATGCCAACATATTATAAAAAATAGAAATTGTTTAAAGTACTCAATCGAACTGAAAGATAATTATAAAATGTTAATAGGAAAACATCCTGACACGAAGAGCAAGGGGACCAAAAGACTCGAAGCTTACGCGATTGGTACCGCCAAAGCTGCACAAATGCTGGGTTTATCCATCACCTTGGTCAAAAATCTGGTGGATCAACAAGAGTTGTTGGCCTGGAAAACCCCGGGCGGGCATCGCCGAATTGACATGGAATCCATTCGAAAGTACCAAAATAAACTCAAAAAACCGATTTATTCCGCTTCAGAAACCAGATCCCTGCCCTCGATCAGTTTCATGGTGGATGATGCATTGGTGCTGAAATCACTGAAAAACAGCACCACTCAATGGCAGGAGTTGATTGATTTTAATATTGGACAAACAATTTCTGAAGCTTATTTGTCTTTTTCACACAAAATTCCTGACATATTGATCATGAAAACCCATATGACAGTGGATCAACAAATTGCCACTGTTGTTGAATTGCAAAATTTCATCGAAGGATTACCCAAATCCTTGTCGGTCATTTTCATGACCGATACTCAGGATTTGCAGTCGAAAATTCAGCATACATTGAATCCAGCGATTCAAATTTCCAGTGATACCTTGAACCCTGCTTGGTTAAAGGCTTTTTTGATGGGTGTCATGACCAACCCGGAATGGCATTGACAAAAAAACCGAAATTCAGAACAACAAAGTGTTATTGTATTTTGACAACCAAGTCCAAATCAACCAGGGCAGCAGCAGCAAACTGCCCACAGTGAACAAAGCCAGCATGGCCTGTTTGGGGTTGCTGCCATAAGGCATTTTGTTGATTTGACGGCAATGTGGACATTTGACCCAGCCTTCTTTGCCCAGAGTCCAAGGTTGAAACACATTGGCCGTACCACAGTTTTTGCAAATATAGTGATGTGGTTGGTACCGCAGGGGTTGTCGCGTCAATAAAGCGACAGAACTCCGAGCAATTCCTTTGCCCATTCGGTAAGGAATTTTCAATACATAAACAAACATGTCGATTAAAATCACAAAAATCCCCAATTACAAGGATTTTATTTTACATATTTTAGATAATTAAAATTTTTAGAAATGGTATAAAAAGTCTATGCAATTTTCAGTCCCAAGTGGCAGCGCAGCCACTTGAGACACCCCAGCCCGAGCCGAGCCCCCCCTTAAGTGGCATGGGCCTGAAGCGCCTTGCTCACTTCCAGCGTGCCTTGCTCTGAGCCTGCGCGGGGCACCGTTTCGCCTTGTCGATCGGTCAGGGCGTGCATGGCGGCAGCCAATCGTTCGGCCGTGTCGGGACCCGTGCCCAAATGCACACCTTGGGTCAAGGTGATGTGGGCCACCTCAAAACTGCCAGCACCAGCGCAGATGATGGTGCGGTTGGGGGCATCGTCACTGGCCATGACCAACATGGCGGGCACCACCGCACTGGGGTCGAGCGCCTTGAGCACCGCCTCGGGCATCAGGCCTTCGGTCATGCGGGTGGCGGCCGTCGGGGCCAGGCAGTTGACCCGGATGTTGTGCTTTTCACCCTCAATGGACAGCGTTTGCATCAGGCCCGCCAAAGCCATTTTGGCGGCGCCGTAATTGGCTTGTCCAAAGTTGCCATACAAACCGCTGGAAGAAGTGGTCATGATCACCCGCCCGTGGTTTTGTGCCTGCATCAGGGGCCAGACAGCCTTGGTGCAGTGCACGGCCCCCATGACGTGCACGTCCATGACCAGCTTGAAATCGTCCAGCGACATCTTGGCAAAACTTTTGTCCCGCAAAATGCCAGCGTTGTTGACCAAAATGTCCACCCGGCCCCAGGCATCAACGGCCTGCTGCACCATGGCTTGGACGGCCTCAAAATCCGTGACCGATGCGCCATTGGCCAAGGCCTCGCCCCCGGCTGCGCGGATTTCATCGACCACGGCCTGTGCGGCCGAGACGCTGGTGCCTTCACCATGCACATTGCCGCCCAGGTCGTTGACCAGCACCTTGGCGCCGCGTGCGGCCAAGGCCAAAGCGTGTTGTTTGCCCAAGCCACCGCCTGCGCCCGTGACAATGGCAACGCGTCCTGTGAAATTCATGCCCATGGCCTGTCCTTGTGTGTGGTGTTGAGAAAAAAGAAACAACTTCGGTGAACAGGCGACAGGCCTGTCCGGGTTCATCTGCTAACCTGAGTCTTCAGCTTGTCAGACATCTTGTGCTGCTGACTTTAAACCAGCGCTGTGACGCTGGCTGTTACACGATTGACATCTCCATGGAACTGAACACCGAATTTTTGACCGCCCCCCCACTGGACGCTGCCACCGTGGTCATGCTGCGCGACGGCCAGGACGGCCTGCAAGTGCTGTTGATGCGCAGGCACCAGGCATCGAACGTGCTGGGCGGTGTGTATGTTTTTCCAGGCGGCAAACTCGATGCACAAGACCAGAGCCCCACCTGGTTGCAGCGCTTGAGTCAGGACCATGAGACTTTGCATGCCCGCCTGCATGAGCCCGATTTGGCCGCAGAGCGTGCGGCCGGTTTGTTTGTGGCCGCCATGCGCGAGGCCTATGAAGAGTGCCGTGTGCTGCTCGGCTGTGGCCAAGTCGCCCAAGCCGGCACTCAGGCATTGCAACAGGCTTTGGCCAGTGGGCAAAGCTGGCACGAGGCTTTTGCCAGTCAAGCGGTGCCGCTCAACACCGAACACCTGCTGCCTTGGTGCCGCTGGATCACGCCCCAGCAAGCCTCGGTCACCAACAAACGGTTTGACACCCGGTTTTTTGTGACCCGCGTGCCGGACGACCAAGTGGCCGAACACGACAACCACGAGACCACCGAAACCCTGTGGATCAGGCCTGGCGATGCGCTGCTGCGCTATTGGAACCGTGAAATCGAATTGGCCCCACCCCAGATCATGAGTTTGGTGCACCTGCACCGACATCCCCATGTCCAAAGTGTTCTGGACGAGGCGCGGCAAAGAAAACCGCCTGTGGTGCAACCCGAACCTTTTGACAATGAGGGCATCCGCACCATTTGCTACCCGGGTGATCCCCGGCACTCGGTCCAGACGCCCGCCTTTCCCGGCCCCAGCCGCTTGCTATTTAAAAACAAACGTTTCGAACCTGAACGCGGACTGAGCGCTTTGCTTGACTAGAATAGAGGCTGGTGCGTTGCATTTAGTAACGTGATTTTTGTATTCACTTGTAAGCTTGCCGCATGAGCAACTCTGAACCGCCCATTTATTTGTCCGTTGACCGGGCCATGGAGTTCATTGGCGACGCCAATGGTGTGTTGTCCCTGCTCAAAACACTGCACCAAACGCTCAGCGATGACCTGCCCCTTTTGCAAGAGTCACTGGACAAGGACGATGTGTACGGTGCCAACCGCATCCTGCACCAACTCAAGGGTTTCACCCCCGTGTTTTGTGTCGACGGTCTGGTCGAGCATGTGGTCAAGGTCGAGGCCATGAGCAAACACGCCGAGGCCAGTGAACTGCGGGCGGCCTACAGCCTGTTGGCGCCTCAACTCGAAACCCTGCGCACCGAAGTGGCCAACCACCTGAGGCTTCACCCCATCGACTGAACCGGTGCCCGCTCGAGTGGTTCCCGGTCCAGTGCTGCCGGCAGCGTTTGCTGCTGCAGCCATCGCTCAATTTCGCTGGCGTCGTGCACCAAACGCAGAGTGTCAAAAGCCTGCTGGGCTTGTGGGTAGACGCGCCGCATGTAGTTCAACCACTGCTTGAGCCGTCCCGCCCGGTGGCGGGTGGCCACACGCAGGCCAATGCCCACCCAAAACACCTGCATCAGCGCCAGCATCCGGCTCCAGGCCACCCCTTGTCCGGGGCCCAGGCTCTGACCTGTTTGCACTTGGGCCGCAATGGCCAATGCCAGCCCCGGGTCGGTCACCATGCCCCGCCCGATCATGATGCGGTCACAGCCCGTCACTTCGCTGCAACGCAAGGCGTCGGCCACCGTCCAGATTTCGCCATTGGCCACCAGGGGCAAGCGCACATGCTGGCGCAAGTCGGCAATGCGGTCCCAGTAAGCGGGTGGGCGGTAACCATGGGCCTTGGTGCGGGCGTGCACCACCAGTTCGCTGGCCCCTGCCGCCTCGATGGCTTGGGCACAGTCTTCGGCGCGGCGGTCATCGTTGTAGCCCAGTCGCATCTTGGCCGACACCGGAATGTGTGCAGGCACCGCGCGGCGCACGGCCGCCACGATTTGCCCCACCAGTTCGGGCTCATCGAGCAACACCGCCCCACCCCGGTGCTGGTTCACGGTTTTGGCGGGGCAGCCAAAGTTCAGGTCAATTCCGGCAGGGCCCAGCTCGGCCAACGCAGCCGCATTGTCGGCCAGGCAAATCGGGTCGGAACCGAGCAATTGCACTTTCACCAGCACCCCGGCTGGCGTGCGGCTTTGGTTGAGCAACTCAGGGGCCACCCGAACAAAGGCGCGGCGAGGCAAGACGGTGTTGGTGACCCGAATGAACTCGGACACGCAGGCATCGACCCCGCCCACGCGGGTCAGCACATCACGCAAGGTGTGGTCGAGCAAGCCCTCCATCGGGGCCAACATGATGTGCATGGCGTGCCGTTCAGTTCAATTTGCGCTTGAGACGCACTTCTTCGACTTTGACACCGCCCAGGGGCACGGTGCGGGCGGTGTTCATCTCGCGCTTGAAACCGGCCAGATCATGAAAGCGCAGGGTTTTTTCATGCAACAGGGGTAGCCAGACCGTGACATCGGTGCAGTCTTCGTCTTGCAGGCCTTCGCGGGCCGCGTCCCACAAGGCCAGGCCAATGCCCTGGCCGATGCGGTCGGGTGCGGCGTAAATGGCCCAAATTTCCCCCGTGGTGTTTTTGGACTTGGGGTCACGCGAGCGGTCAAAGCCCACAAAACCCACCACCTCGCGGCCCACCGTGGCCACCACGACTTGGGGCTCGCCGTATTCAATGGCTTCTTTCCAAAACGACACGCGCTTGGGCATGGGGGTGGCGTCCCAATGGGCATCGGGCACTTGCCCAGCGTAGGCGGCGCGGCAGGCGCTCACATGCAGTGCGGCAACGGCGGGCGCATCCTGGAGGGTGGCAAATCGGACTTGGATATCGGACATGGCTAAAACTTCAAATGAAAAACAAAGCAACAAAGCCAGAAGACTTTGGCGCAAAACCCGACATTGTCGCCGCTTCGGTTATCTTCCAAGGATGCCGACCTTTCCCAGCCCACAGAATTCCCCTCTTTTAGCAAGATTCAAGCGTCCAGCCAACGGCACATCCCCCACAACACCCCAGCGCTTGCGCCCATGGCCTGTTGTCTGGGCGGCTCTTGTGGTGACCGCAAGCAGCTTGGCCAGCCCTTGGGCCACGGCACAGACCCCCGTGCGTGTGATCGACAGCATGGCCGAGCGCACCCGTGCCTGCACCGCTTGCCACGGCGACCAAGGCCGCGCCGGGCCCGATGGGTATTACCCCCGCCTGGCGGGCAAACCTGCCGGTTACCTGCACAACCAACTGCGCAATTTCGCACAAGGCCGTCGCCATTACGAGCTCATGGCCCGCTTGGTGGACCCCTTGAGCGATGCCTATTTGGGCGAGATGGCGCAGTACTTTGCCGAACTGAAACTGCCCTACCCGAGCCCAACAGCCAACAACACCATTGCCCCCGAACGCCTGGCCAAGGGCCAGCAACTGGTGACCCAGGGCGATGCCGCACGCGGCCTGCCCGCCTGCACCCAGTGCCACGGTGTGCGCCTGACGGGTGTGCAACCCAATGTGCCCGGCTTGCTGGGCCTGCCGCTGGACTACCTGAATGCGCAGCTGGGGGCCTGGCAAACCGGGCAGCGCCGCGCCCACGCCCACGACTGCATGGCCGAGGTGGTCAAACGCATCCCGGCCCCGGACTTGATCGCGGTGTCGAGTTGGCTGGCCCGCCAGCCACTGCCGGCTGACACCCGTCCCGCCGAGCGTGTACCGCCTGGACCCGCTTTGCCCGAGGACCTGCGCTGCGGCAGCGCACCAGAGTTGTCGACACCCCTTGCGGCCCCATCGGCGCTTCCCCCCCAACTCGCGGCCAAGCCTGCCCAGAAAGGCCAGCCATGAAACGATTCCTGATGGACATGCACCCCGTCAAACGCCTGGCTGGGGTCACACTGCTCAGTCTGCTGGTGCTGGCCTTGGCGGTGGTCTGGGACAACTGGGGCGATATGTTGTGGGACCCAAAAGCACCCACAGCCCCCACACCTGCCAGCACGCGCAGCAACGAAGCCCAAATCGAACAAGGCCGTTACCTGGCTTTGGCGGGCAACTGCATGGCTTGCCACACCGCCAGAGGCTCGGTGCCGCTGGCCGGCGGACGCCGCATCGAGACACCGTTTGGCGGCGTCTACAGCAGCAACCTCACGCCCGACCCCGAAACTGGTTTGGGCCGTTGGACGGCGTATGACTTCTGGCAAGCCATGCACCACGGCCGATCCAAAGGCGGGCGCTTGCTGGCCCCGGCTTTCCCCTACAACCACACCAGCGTTGTGAGCCGCGAAGACAGTGACGCGATGTTTGCCTGGCTGCAAACGCAAACCCCGGTGGTGCAAGCCCAGCCGGCCCACACCTTGATCTGGCCCTTGGGCACGCAACCCGCACTGGCCGTGTGGCGCAGCCTGTTTTTTGAGCCCAGCCCGTTTCAGGCCGACAAGACCCAGAGCGCCGAATGGAACCGGGGGGCGTATTTGGTGCAAGGCCTGGGCCACTGCGCCGCCTGCCACAGCCCGCGCAACGCCTTGGGTGCCAGCGGTGCGGTCCATGACTTGTCTGGCGGGCTGATGCCGGTGGTCAACTGGTACGCCCCCGACCTGACACGCGACGCCGAAACCGGCTTGGCCAGCACACCCCTGCCCGAGATCGTGCGCCTGCTGCGCACGGGCGCATCCAACACCGCACAAACCAGCGGACCCATGGGCGAAGTGGTGCAACACAGCCTGCAGCACCTGAGCGAGTCCGATTTGCACGCCATGGCGCTGTATTTGCAATCGGCTGCGCAATCTTCACCCCAGCGCCCAACGCAGCCCCCCGCCCCCGCCCGAGTGGGTTTGCAAATGGCGCAGCTGGGCCAAAAAACCTACGAACGGCATTGCCTGGCCTGTCACGGCGAAAAAGGTGAAGGCCTGAACACCTCCAACGGCGAGGTGGCCTATCCGGCCTTGGCGGGCAACCGTGCCGTGCGCATGAACGATCCGACCAACCTGGTGCAATTGGTGCTTTACGGCGGCTACGGCCCGGCCACGGCCTTGCACCCTCGTCCGTTTGGCATGCCCCCGGCCGTGCTCGAACTCGAAGACCGCGAGATCGCCGCCGTGCTGACGCACCTGCGCACCCAATGGGGCAACCAGGCCCCAGAGGTCACCCCTTTGCAAGTCAACCGCATCCGCGCGGCACAAGGCTCATGAAAGCCGATCAGCGCACCACCTCCACGCGCCACACCCCTTGGGTCAGCATTTGGGCGTAAGGGCCGGGAATATCGGCTCGCCACTGGCCTTGGTGGACCGGGCTGGCATATTGGCAAATGGTGGTTTGCTGGGCATCCACAATTTTCCAGGTCACCGACTGGCCTTGCGGCAGGTCGGTGCTCGCGCCGATGCTGGTGCTCGACAAATTGCTGCCCACATGAAAGGCGTCGCCCAGGTCTTGGGCTGGGTGGGGCGGAAAATCCTGCCCGTCCATGAAGCCAAAAACCGGATCGTGTGAGAGCAAACTTTGTCGCACGGTGGGCCAAATGCATTGGCGTAAGAAATGCTGGTCCACCACCCGCAGACCCAAGTACTGCCCTTGTTTCATGTAATCCACCATTTGCTGGCGCAACGGGCCCAACACCCCGCCGCAACCACCCCACATGCCGGCCAGCAACAGTTCGGTGTGAGAAAAATAATCGCGCATCAAATGGAAATGCCGATCGCTGCGCAGCCAAGCCTCAATGGCAGCCACCTCTCGCTTTGAAATCAAGGAATCGGCATCGCGGATCAAAAAGCGGTCAACGCCTTCGTCCTCCATCACCAAAAATCGCCACATGAGGCCACTGAGTTCTTGGCGATCGCGCTCTGACACCTCGACCAGCTGCGCCCCCATGGACCGCAGCGATTGGCGCACGGCCAAGGGGACGGTGTCGTCCACATAAAAGCGGCAGGTCCAGTGGGGCAAGAGTTGCTGGGCCACCATGACGTTCAATTTGGCGGTTTCACAGTAGCGTGGCTGATCGCCAAACAAACTGAAGGCGATCACCTGGCGGCGGGCATCCTGGCCTGGTGCAGGCACTTGGGCGGGCAGCGCCCGAACAGGCTGGCCATGGGTTTTTTGATCCTTGAGCGACAGGCTGCGCAAGCCGTACTGGCGCACATCGTCCATCAGGCCCAGGTGGCCGCAGGTTTCGGTCAAGCCGTCCCACAGGTTCACGTCTTCGGGGGCCAGTGGGCAGGCTTGCAGGTAAATGCTGCGGGCTTGCTCGCGGTCGCCCAAGCGCAAATGGCAAAACGCCGCATCGCCCAAAATTTGAGGGTGCAAGGGCATGAGCTGGCGGGCTTGTGCGTTGACCTCCAAAGCTGCTGCAAAGTCGCCTTGGGCCGACAACTGCACAAAGCGCTGCCCCAAATCGGACAGTTGGCGATTCAGCGTGGCTGTGGCCTTGCTTTTGGCTGATGCAGCCTTGGCTCTTTGAATTTTTTTCATACCTTAGAGCTCAAAAATATTAAAAATGAATCAAGGCTTGAGCATACCCAATCATGGAACGCATTTCATGGAGCGCCGCTGGAGCAGACCTGCCATTGGCTTGTTGTGGGAGCCCCGCCCCTTGGCGATGGGGGGTGGTCTGCGAGGCTTTATCGCAGCGAGTGCGTCGCTCCTGCGGCCAAGGCAGCGATGCCGATGCAGCTGTCTTCCACATGACTCAGGGGTGCTGCGCGGCTTTGCGCAAGTGGCGGCTTGGCCCTAACATGCCCGGCATGAAACACCACCTTTACATCCTCACTGGCGCATCCCGGGGCATGGGCTTGGCCATGGCCGAGCAATTGCTGCAAGCTGGCCATGCTTTGTTGTGCATCTCGCGCAACGCCAACCCCGCCTTGGAGAGTGCCGCCCAAAAAGCCGCGGTGCCCCTGACCCAGTGGACCCACGATTTGGCCGACGGCACTGGGGCAGCAGCCCGCCTGAGTGACTGGCTTGCAGGCCAAAACCCCGATGACTTGGCCAGTGTCAGCCTGATCAACAATGCCGGGGTGATTCCCCCCATCTTGCCCGTAAGCCAGTCCCAGCCTGCCGATCTGGCCTGGGCCTTGCGGGTGGGGCTGGAAGCGCCCATGGCCTTGTGCACCGCATTTTTGGGGGCCACAAGGTCTTGGACTTTGCCTCGCAAAGTGCTCAATATTTCATCGGGTTTGGGGCGTTACCCCATGGCCTCACAGGCCGGCTACTGCGCGGCCAAGGCCGGCATGGACCATTTCACACGCTGCATGGCCTTGGACGAAGCCCTGCAAGAGCACGGGGCCCGTGTCTGCTCGCTGGCCCCCGGGGTCATTGACACCGACATGCAAGTGCAGATGCGCGGTGCGGCAGGCGAGGCCTTTCCTGACCAAGCCAAGTTTTTGCAACTCAAGGCCAATGGGCAACTCAGCAGCGCCCCACAAGCGGCCGCGCAGGTGCTGGCTTTCTTGGCCCGCCCCGACTTTGGCGAGCAAGCCGTGGCCGATGTGCGTGGCTGATGCACAGCGCTGTGCATCTGGCCCCGTCAAGTTTGAAGTCAAAGGCATGTCATGGCCTGTGCGTCAGTGTGAAAGCCGCCCAATGGCGAATGCCGCATTTTGTAGGAGCCTCGCCCTCGGGGCGATGGGTCGTGGTCTGCGAGGGTGATCGCGACGGGGGCGTCGATCCTACAAGAGGATGGCCCCCGCATTTTGTAGGAGCCCCGCCCTCGGGGCGATTCTGGGTGGTCTGCAAGGGTGATCGCGACGGGGGCGTCGCTCCTACAAGGGGATGGCCCCCGAGTTTTGTAGGAGCCCCGCCCTCGGGGCGATGGGTCGTGGTCTGCGAGGGTGATCGCGACGGGGGCGTCGCTCCTACAAGGGGAAGGCCCCTGCATTTTGTAGGAGCCCCGCCCTCGGGGCGATGGGTCGTGGTCTGCGAGGGTGATCGCGACGGGGGCGTCGCTCCTACAAGGGGATGGCCCCCGCATTTTGTAGGAGCCCCGCCCTCGGGGCGATTCTGGGTGGTCTGCGAGGGTGAGCGCGACGGGGGCGTCACACCTACAAGGGGATGGCCCCCGAGTTTTGTAGGAGCCCCGCCCTCGGGGCGATTCTGGGTGGTCTGCAAGGCACCCTCGCGGCGAGGGCGTGACAAAAATCATCCACACAGACCCCATTGGCCCAGCTTGTCAGTCCCTTGTAGCCATTGACCCCGACACTGTTTGGGTCATCAATCCTTCTGTTGATTTTTTTAATTCTGGAGACATTCCCATGAGCCGTGAAGTTGTTGTTGTCAGCGGTGTGCGCACCGCCATTGGTACCTTTGGCGGCAGCCTGAAGGACATCGCACCCACCGAGCTGGCCGCACAAGTCGTGCGCGAAGCCCTGTCCCGTGCAGGCACCGAAGGTCAAGACGTCGGCCATGTGGTGTTTGGCCATGTGGTCAACACCGAACCCAAAGACATGTATTTGTCGCGCGTGGCCGCCATCAACGGCGGCTGCGCCGAGGGCACGCCCGCGTTCAACGTGAACCGCCTGTGCGGCTCGGGCCTGCAAGCCATCGTCAGCGCCAGCCAGTCCATCATGCTGGGCGACTGCGACATCGCCATTGGCGGCGGCGCAGAAAACATGAGCCGCGCCCCTTATGCCAGTCTGGCCACCCGCTTTGGCGCACGCATGGGCGACACCAAGATGATCGACATGATGATCGGCGCTCTGCACGACCCCTTCCACAACATCCACATGGGCGTGACGGCGGAAAACGTCGCCGCCAAATACGGCATCACCCGCGAGATGCAGGACGCATTGGCGCTGGAAAGCCACAACCGTGCTGAACGCGCCACAACAGAGGGCCGCTTCAAAGACCAGATCATGCCGGTCATGCTGAAAAGCAAAAAAGGCGAAGTGGCCTACGCCACCGACGAGCATTTCCGCCCTGGCTGCAAGCTCGAAGACATGGCCAAACTCAAGCCCGTGTTCGTGAAAGAAAACGGCACCGTGACCGCTGGCAACGCCTCGGGCATCAACGATGCCGCCGCCGCCGTGGTGCTGATGGAAGCCGGTGCCGCCAAGGCTCGTGGGGCCAAGCCCATGGCCCGCCTGGTGGGTTACGCCCACACCGGTCTGGACCCCAAAATCATGGGCGTGGGCCCCATCTCGGCCACACAAGCCGTGCTCAAGAAAACCGGCCTCACGGTGAACGACCTGGACGTGATCGAAGCCAACGAAGCCTTTGCCGCGCAAGCCTGCGCTGTGACCCGCGAGCTGGGCCTGGACCCCGCCAAGGTCAACCCCAACGGCTCGGGCATTTCGCTGGGTCACCCCATTGGCGCGACCGGTGCACTGATCACCGTGAAAGCACTGTACGAGTTGCAGCGGGTAAACGGCCGCTACGCCTTGGTCACCATGTGCATCGGCGGCGGTCAGGGCATCGCGGCCATTTTTGAGCGCATGTAAAGCCAGTGCCCCGCGTTGTGTGGGAGGCCCCGCGTTTTGTGGGAGCCCAGCATTTTGTGGGAGCCCCGCCCTCGGGGCGATTGTTGGTGGTCTGCGAGGGTGATCGCGACGAGGGCGTCGCTCCTACAAGGGGACGGCCCCGCATTTTGTGAGGGCCCCGCGTTGTGTGGGAGCCCTGCATTTTGTGGGAGCCCCGCCCTCGGGGCGATTCTTGGTGGTCTGCGAGGGTGATCGCGACGGGGGCGTCGCTCCTACAAGGGGACGGCCCCGCGTTGTGTGGGAGGCCCCGCATTTTGTGGGAGCCCTGCATTTTGTGGGAGCCCCGCCCTCGGGGCGATTGTTGGTGGTCTGCGAGGGTGATCGCGACGAGGGCGTCGCTCCTACAAGGGGACGGCCCCGCATTTTGTGAGGGCCCCGCGTTTTGTGGGAGCCCCGCATTTTGTGAGGGCCCCGCATTTTTAGGTCAACGGTCCCGGTGGACCCACTGGTAAACCAGCACTGGCAGCATCAAAACCAACCCCAGCAAACTGATTTTCAGGCCCGGCGCAATCAGGCACAGGGCACCGATGGCGCACAGCGCACGTTCCCAACCCTTCATCACGGTCATCAGGTAACCACTGAGCGCCGCAGCCAGCGCCAGGATGCCCAGTACACAACCGGTGAAGGTGATGGCAAAGTCGGCCCAGGTGAAGCCCTTGGCCACCAGCAGCAAAGAAGGCGAGAACACAAACACAAAGGGCACCAGCACCTTGGCCAGGCCCAGACGGAACGCCATGTTGCCGGTTTTGAACGGGTCACCACCGGCCATGCCCGCTGCCGCATAAGCGGCCAGCGCCACCGGCGGCGTGATGTCGGCCAACACGCCGTAATAAAACACAAAGAAGTGGGCCACCAAAGGCTCTACGCCCAGCTGCACCAAGGTGGGTGCGGCCACCGTGACCATGATGATGTAGTTGGCCGTGGTCGGGATGCCGCAGCCCATCAAGATGCAGACGATGCCCGTCATGAACAGCGCCGCCAGCAGGGTCAAGGACTTGCTGTCGGCCATGAAGGCAGGCAACCAGTCCATCAAGAAAGCCGAGATCATCTGCGCCCAGCCGGTGATGATGAAGCTGATCTTGAAGCCCACGCCTGTGAGTGTGACCACGCCAATCACAATGCCCACCGTGGCCGCCGCAGCGCCCACCGCCAGCGCGTACTTGGCCCCGGTTTCAAAGGCCTCCAGCAGCACGGCGTTGTCAATGCGACCCACCACACCCAACCACTTTTGCCCAGCCCAAATCAGGGCCACGCCCAGCGCCAAAAAGCCCAGCTTGATGGTCTCGCCGTCGCTGCCCCAGTCCACAAACGCCACCAGCGCCAGCAACACATGCAGCACCACCAGCATGAGCCAGTTGCTGCTGCGGTTGCCCCACACCGTGGTGCTCAAGCCGACGATCATGCAAGACGTGATGCCGGTGAACGCCGCCAAATAAGGCGTGCGGCCCGACACCAAAATGGCGATCAGCAGGGCCAGTGGAATCAAGGTGGGCCAGCGCTGCTTGAAGGACTCGCGCAGTTTGGGCATTTCTTCTTCGGTCAGGCCGCGCAAGCCGTAGCGCTTGGCCTCGAAGTGCACCTGCATGAACACACCAAAGAAATGCATGAAGGCCGGCACGATGGCCGCCGCGATGATGGTCTGGTAGGACACGTTCAAAAACTCGACCATCAAAAATGCCGCCGCACCCAACACAGGCGGCGTGATCTGCCCGCCTGTGGACGATGCGGCCTCGACCGCGCCCGCAAACTCACGTCGGTAGCCCACCCGGATCATGGCCGGGATGGTGAGCGAACCCACCGTGACCGCATTGGCCACCGAAGAACCGCTGAGCGTGCCGAACATGGCCGAACCAAACACACTGACCTTGGCCGGGCCACCGGCATAACGCCCGGCCACGGTGGAGGCAATGTCCAAAAACAACTGCCCCAAACCAATGCGCGTGGCCAACACACCAAACAGCACAAAGTGAAAAACATAAGTCGCCACCACGCCCACCGCCACGCCATAAATGCCTTGGCTCGTCAGGTATTGGTGGTTGATCATCTGGCTCCAGCTCGCGCCCGCGTGCTTGAGCAAACCCGGGAAATACGGCCCGGTCAAGGCATAGGCCGTGAAGCCCAGCGCAATCAAAGGCAAGGGCCAGCCCATGGAGCGGCGGGTGGCCTCGAGCAAGGTGACAAACAGGACCGAGCCCATGACCACGTCCATCGTGTCCGGGTTGCCCACCCGAAACGCCAAGTCGTCAAACACATAGGGGATGTACATCACGCTGGCCGCGCAGGCCAGGCCCAGCAGCCAGTCGATCAGTGGCACCCCGCCAATGCTCAGGCGGCTTTTGGACACGGTGCTGCTGGCGTCTGACTTGGTCGCCGCAAACACCAAAAAAATCAGCCCCAGCACAAAGGCCAAATGAACACCCCGGTGGGTGGTCTCGCGCAGCAGACCAAAACCGGCCGTGTAAAAGTGGAAACCCGACAAGATGATGAGCAGCCATTTCACGATCACCGTCGCGGGTGGCAGCGTCGGCCGAAAGCGCATTTCGGGGTCGAACTTTTCTTCGAGTTCTTGCAAATTGCGCACATTGCGCTCAAGGGCTTCGGCCATACCTGTCCTTCACAACACAAGGCCCTCGTGGGCCTTGTTCACAACACACAGGGCGCCATGGCGCCCTGTTCAAACATCATCGCCCACGGGGTGGGCACCTGCAAAATCAATACACCTGCCACCTTGTGGGAGCCCCGCCCCCGGGGCGATCGGTGGAGATTTGCGAGGGTCGATCACAGCAAGGGCACCGCGCCTGCACCAGGCTCGGTGCGCCCTGCATCACTTGAGCAGACCGGCTTCTTTGTAGAAGCGCTCGGCACCGGGGTGGAAAGGAATGCCCACACCCTTGACCGCGTTCTCTTTGGTGATGAACTTGCCTTTGGCGTGGCCAGCAGCCAGGGTGTCCTGAGCGGCTTTGCCATACAAGGCCTTGGTGATTTGGTACACGGTTTCCGCGTCGGCCTTGGCACTGGTCACCCACTGGGCGCCCATGGCCATGGTCTGCACGGCGGGCACGTCCTTGTAAGTGCCTGCAGCGATCGTGTCCACAGCCAGATAAGGGTTGGTCTTGCGCAAAGCATCGGCCTGAGGACCGGCCAAAGGCACCAACTCGATGCCGGTGCCGCTGGATGCCAATTCGGCAATGGCGCCCGCAGGTGCACCACCCACAAAGAAGAAGGCATCGAGTGCGCCGTCTTTGAGCTTGTCACCGGCTTGGTTGGGCTTGATGTACTCGGGCTTGATGTCGCTTTCCTTCACGCCATAAGCGGCCAGCACAATGCGGGCATTGACCAAGGTGCCAGAACCTGGCTCGTCGAGCGCCACGCGCTTGCCTTTGAGGTCAGACACCGACTTGATGCCCGAGCCCTTTTTGACCACCAGGTGGATGCTCTCGGGGTAGAGGTTGGCGATCATGCGCAGGTCAGTGACCTTGGGCTTGCCCTCATAAACGCCGGTGCCGGTGTAAGCCCAGGTGGCCACGTCCGACTGAGAGAAACCCGACTCCAAAGCGCCACCGGCCACGCCGTTGACGTTGGCCACCGAGCCGTTGGTGGCCTGGGCCGTGGCCACGATTTTGCCGGGCTGGCTGACCGCGTTGGCGATCATGCCGCCCACGGGGTAATACGTGCCCGCTGTGCCGCCCGTGCCGATGCGGAAAAATTGTTGTGCTTGCACCGGGGCGACCATGGCCGCTGCCAAACCCAAAACCAAAACCAGTTGACGACGCTTCATGACATTCCTTGGAGTGTGAATTACGAAAGAAGGTTAAAAACCAACAGCCTAGGGTGTAGCACAACTTGTGCCCATTTTGGGTCCAAACAGGCCCGCATCAGGGTTGACGCTGATATCGATCACCCTGATAAGGCAGGCGCTAAACTGGCTGTTTTTGTCAAAGGTGTCTCATGCATGTGTGCGTTCTGGGTGCTGGAATCATCGGCCTGAGCACCGCTTTCGAACTCACGCAACAAGGCCACCGCGTCACCGTGGTGGACCAGGGTGGAGCGGCCTCGGGGGCCAGCGGAGGCAATGGGGCACAGCTGAGCTACGACTACGTGCAGCCCATGGCCGACCCTGGCATCTGGGCACAACTGCCCAAGCTCATGCTGTCCCCAGACTCCGCCCTCAAGATCCGCCCCCAGTGGGACCCGGCGCAGTGGGCCTGGTTGCTGCGCTTTCTTAAGGCCTGCAACACCGCGCAGTCGCACAGCACCACGGCGCAACTGCTGCGCTTGGCCGCCCAAAGCCGCGCCGCTCTGGACGGCTGGCGCGAGCAAGAAACACTGAACTTTGATTTTTCCAGCAGCGGCAAACTGGTGATGTTTCGCTCAGCGACAGCCTTTGACGCGGCACGCCAGCAACTGGCTTTGCAGCAGCAGCTGGGCGGATCACCCCAGCATGCGGTGTCGGCCAGCGAAGCCTGCGCCATCGAACCCGCCTTGGCTCCCCGGCGCGAGCTGTTTGCGGGCGGCATTTACACGCCCAGCGAATGCGCCGCAGACTGCAAAAAACTGTGTGAGGAATGGGTGCGCATTTTGTCGACCCGTGATGTGCAATGGTGCATGGGTCAGCGCATTGAACGCTTGTTGGTGCGTGACCAACAAATGCAGGCCGTGTCATTGGCCTCGGGGCAAGACATCCAAGCCGATGCCTTTGTGCTGTGCACGGGCCACACCGCCCCAGGTCTGGCCGCCCGAGTGGGCATTCATTTGCCGATTTACCCGCTCAAGGGTTACAGCATCACGGTGGACACGGATGGCCCCGGCCTGGCCCCCCACGTCAGCATCACCGACAGCGCCCGCAAAGTCGTGTTTGCGCGTTTGGGCGAACGCCTGCGCGTGGCCGGCATGGTCGAGTTGGTCGGACACAACACGCACATCCCCCCCGAACGCATCAACAGCCTGCTGACCGACACCCGGGACCTGTTTGGCGACTGTTCGCGCTTTGCCGACCTGCACCCCTGGACCGGCATGCGCCCGGCCACCCCCACCGGTCTGCCCGTGCTCGGCCGACAAAAAAACGGCCCAGCCAACCTCTACCTCAACACCGGGCACGGGGGCCTGGGCTTCACATTGGCCGCCGGGTCGGCGGTGCAAGTGGTCAGCGCCATGCACAGCCATTGAGCGAGGCTTTATCGCGGCGGGGGCGCCGCTCCTACAGGTGACGACCTGCCTTTGTGGGAGCCCCGCCCTCGGGGCGATGGGTCGTGGTCTGCAAGGCTCGATCGCGGCGGGGGCGTCGCTCCTACAGGGGGAAGGCCTGCCTTTTGTGGGAGCCCCGCCCTCGGGGCGATGGGTCGTGGTCTGCAAGGCTCGATCGCGGCGAGGGCGCCGCTCCTACAGGTGACGACCTGCCTTTTGTGGGAGCCCCGCCCTCGGGGCGATGGGTAGTGGTCTGCGGGGCTCTATCGCGACGGGGGCGTCGCTCCTACAGGGGGAAGGCCTGCCTTTTGTGGGAGCCCCGCCCTCGGGGCGATGGGTCGTGGTCTGCAAGGCTCGATCGCGGCGAGGGCGCCGCTCCTACAGGTGACGACCTGCCTTTTGTGGGAGCCCCGCCCTCGGGGCGATGGGCAGTGGTCTGAAAGGCTCTATCGCGGCGAGGGCGCCGCTCCTACATCGTGGGGGCGCTGCACCTACAAAAAAGATCTGGCCATGACCTGTTGACCCATACCCTGCTAAAGTCAATTCCAACTTTTTTGCAAAGGCACTTTCCATGTCACAAACCCACGAACCCCATGATCACTCAGCCGCCCCTGAGGCCACCAGCACCAACTGGAAACACGACGGTGTGCGCGTGGTGCCGGGCAACCAGTTGGACGGCAATGTGCCCTCCACACCGGGCATGGACCGCAAAGCGGCCATCAACTTTGCACGCGTGGGCGCTCAAAAACTTTGGGCGGGCACCGTGCACATCCACCCCAATGCCAAAACCGGCGCACACCACCACGGGCCTCTGGAAAGTGTGATCTATGTGGTCAAAGGCCGCGCCCGCATGCGCTGGGGCGACGCCCTGGAATTCACCGCAGAAGCCGGCCCTGGCGACTTCATTTATGTGCCGCCCTACGTGCCCCACCAAGAGATCAACGCCAGCGCCGACGAAACGCTTGAGTGCGTCTTGTGCCGCAGCGACGGCCAAGCCGTGGCCGTCAACATGGACATCGAGCCCGTCGAAAAGCCCGAAACCGTTTTGTGGATCGACCCGACCCATCCGCAGGGTGGGGTGTGAGGGGCGCGGAGGCTCAAAACTTCACATCCATCATGACGCTGATCCGCAAGTCTTTGCGCAAATTGGCGCCTTGATCAATGCCTTGAGACAACCGTGTGTAGGCCACTTCAGGGGTCAAATTCATGGACTTGAAATCCAGGGTTTGCGCAGCACTCATGCTGAATAAACGGCCATGCGGCGCAGTCACACGGGGGTCGTATGCGCCCAAGCTGGTTTGAATTTGCCCCGTATGCAACTTGAATACACGCAAATTCTCGGCATCCATCCAGCCCAAAGTCATGACCTTTGAGCCCGAACCCTGTGCGCTGCCCACCCAGCGTGCACCTTGGGTATACCCCTGTAAATACACAGAATTCAAATACCCCGGATAGGACTGCTTGGTGTCCCATGGCAAGCTGTAATCATTGGTATTGGTCCACTCTACAAACACCCGGTGTCGGCCCTCACGCAAAGTACTTTCAAAACCCCACATGCTCATGAACTTGTAAGGCAAAGGCACCTTGCCAACTGCGTCTTCGCCCATCCATTGCGTGTATGCAGCACAACTGCCCAACCAACCACCCCAGGATTCGGGACATGTCAAACGAGCGTCATAACCTGCAATTTGGCTGCTGCTGTCGACAAACGTGTCTTGAACCCTTTTGTTTAACTGTTGGCCCAAGATCGCCTTGACCAAATTGGCTGCACCACTGGGTCGTCCAGCTCCTGCTGTTTGAACCCCTCGACTAAAACCCAGCTCCAGCCAAGGCTTGGGCTTCATGGTCAAGCGCATGCCCGAAAACAAAAAACCGCTTGGCTGCTGTGTAACCACTTGAGGGTCTTGTGCCTTTGCAAAAAAAACATCCAGATTCCAAGGCCCCATCCAGCTCAGCCAAGCACTTTCAGACTCGCTGCCAATGCCGCGCTGCAAACCGACACCCGTCCATGAAGGGTTGTTGTGACCATTGATCAAACTGCTCTGCCAGCCAGGTCCCCACCAATAACGCTGACTCAAAGCCTGCACATTCCAGCCGTCAAAACCCAAGACCGCAGCACTGCCGTCGGGGCGAAACTGTACAAGCCCCTCTGCACCATGACCACTGAATTGTGTTTGCAGCGAATTAGGGCTCACCTCAACCCGCCCCCCCAGGCGCAGAGCCCCTGTCAGCTTCTGAGTTGGGCTTCCAAATCGCCACGCTTCAGACTCCACTTGCACACTGCTTCCGGGCGTGTAGTTCTCATCAAAACCATTGAGCGCATCTGAACGCGAACGCACCTGCGCACGCAAACGCCAGGCCTCTTGACGATCATTCAACTCACGCAGCACCTCTGAACGGGACCACGCCACCTGCTGGGCAATCTGATCCGGTTGCGATCGCGACAAATGCGACATAGCCTGTTCCACAGCAGCCATTGGCAAAGGCCAATGGCTTGTCGTTAGCTGTAAACCCGCGTGATCAGACAACCATTGCAGATGGTGCCGAACTTGCCAACTTGGGGAGTAAGGGACACTGGCTTGTGTTTGAGCCTGCAGCGGACTGGCAGACCCCAACGCAATACAAGCCCACACACAATAATTTTTCAATTTGTACTTTGAATCCATCAATGGTTCATCACTTAAGCCACTCATGCAGCTTGTCGTTCGTTTTCTCTCCAAACCCAATCCACCACTTCACCATCCGGCTGATAACCAGGCACCAGCTTTTGCAGCAAGCCTCTAATCCGTGGCACATCGTTTAAATCCAATGCATCGTTCAACAGATTCAACTTGCTCAAGAGTTGATCCCACGGTAAAAAATCTTCATGCGCCTTCATGATCAAAGGATGAAGCGTCGGCAAAGGGTTGTCGCCAATCAACAGTTCTTCGTAGAGTTTTTCGCCAGGACGCAAACCGGTAATTTGAATCTCAATGTCACCATCAGGATTTTCTTCGTCCTTGACCGTCATGCCAGACAAAGCCACCATCCGACTCGCCAAATCCATGATCTTGACAGGCTCTCCCATGTCCAGCACAAAGACATCGCCACCCTTGGCCATGGCCCCAGCCTGAATCACCAACTGCGCGGCCTCCGGAATGGTCATGAAATAACGAGTGATGCGCTCATCCGTCAAAGTGATTGGCCCACCCTCTTCAATCTGCCTGCGAAACAAAGGCACCACCGACCCCGAAGACCCCAACACATTGCCAAAACGCACCATGCTAAAACGTGTCTGACCTTGACGCTCTGCCATCACTTGAGCCTGTGCTTGCAACACCATTTCGGCCAAACGCTTGCTGGTGCCCATGATGTTGGTGGGCCTAACTGCTTTATCGGTGCTCACCAAAACAAAATCACTCACCCCATGCACAACCGCCTGCAATGCCGTCATCAAAGTGCCGTGCACATTGTTTTTGACTCCTTCAGCCGGGTTGTGCTCTACCAAAGGCACATGCTTATAAGCCGCAGCATGGTACAGCGTGTGCGGCTTCCAGGTCGCCAAAATTTCTCCCATCCGAACGGCATCACGCACATTGCCAAGCAATGGCACCACCACAATGCCATGGTCAGCCTTCTCTTTGAGCAAACGCTCTAGTTCAGCATGAATGGAATAAAGCGCAAACTCGGTCAACTCCACCAACAGCAACACAGAAGGCGATGATTTGATGATTTGGCGACACAGCTCTGAGCCAATTGAGCCCCCAGCCCCTGTCACCATCACCACCTTGCCCTGAATTTTTTTGGCCAACATCAAAGGGTTTGGCGGCACGGGTTCACGGCCCAACAAATCTTCGACATCGAGCTCGCGCACATCAGCAGCATCGACACAGCCGCGTGCCAAGTCCTCCAGACCCGGCAAGGTACGCACCTTGATTTTGAGTGATCGCAATTGTTCCAAAATCTCGTTGCGCCGCGTCCTTGACACCGAGGGTATGGCCATTAAAACCAAAGACACATAACCAGACTCGGCCAACTCTGACAACTCATTTGGGGCATAAATGCGCACCCCATTGAGCACATGCCCATGCAACCTTTCATCGTCATCCACATAACCCACAACACGCAGTTGTGCACTGCTGGACAAGACTGCCGCCAATTGACGACCTGCAGATCCCGCCCCAAAAATCAGCACACGATCAAAAGCCAAGCGACGCCGATCCTCCGGACTTAAGCCCCCCAACCAATGCCGCACCCAAGCACGGCTGCCCCCCACCAAACACAAAAACAACAAGGGTTGAATCAATGCCACAGAACGGGGCACACCGTGCACGCCCAACACCCCCACCAAAACCACAAACGAGATGGTGTAGATGCCGATTGCTTTGCCTATGGCCATGAAAGCACTCATGCCCGAATACCGAAAAATCGCGCGGTAAAGACCAAAGCCAACAAACCAAGGCAAGGCCAAAACCACCGAACCAAGAGCCAAGGCCAACAGTGACCAAGACCAAGGCACCCATTCATCCAGTCGCAAACACACTGCGCCCCACAAAGCCAATGCGCACAAAACCGCATCGACGCACACAACTGCCGCTTGCTTGTACCGACGAGGCCAAGTCAAAAACCAAAAGGGAATTCGAATCATGAGATCAGTTTTTTTTATTGAAGCCCAAAACTGCCGGGCTGATGTCGTTCACAGGTGTTTTCTGAACTCATTGACTTGCCAAAGCCATGACCTTCTGTATGGCTGCACAGGTCTTTTGAATCTCATCTGCGGTCAAGGTAGGGTGAACCAAAAACATCACCGATGTCTCACCCAACTCTTTGGCCACCGGCAGACGCGTCTCAGGGCGCCAACCCGTGCCATCAAAGGCTTTCTCTAGATAAACTTCAGAACAAGAACCTTGAAAGCAAGGCACTCCCTCTGTGTTGATCGCCTCTACGATCCTGTCTCGCGTCCAGCCCGGGGCCAGACGCTCGGGACGCACATAGGCATAACACTTGTAATGCGCATGCTCGCAAGCCGTGCCTGACGCAGTGCAAGCACCCACACCACCCGCACCCCCCGGGCAACTGCCACAGCCCAGCAGCGGCAACTGTGGCACCCGTAAAACCGCAAACTCAGCACACGCCGCCCAAATCGCCTGCGCATTGCGCGCACGCGCTGCAGACCAATCCTTCATGCGCCGCAGCTGAATGCGCCCAATCACCGCCTGCATCTCCAGCATGCGCCAATTGGTGCCAAAACTCTCGTGCAACCACCTGAACCCCGGCGCGTGCTGGCGCTCGTACACCGCCTCGTAACTCTTGCCATGGTCCTTGAACGACCACATCGCCCGCCACAGCGCCTCGTCATTGGTTGTGACCATGCCACCCTCGCCGCCCGTGGTCATGATCTTGTCCTGGCAAAAACTCCAAGCCCCCACATGACCAATGCTGCCCACAGGCCGCCCCTTGTAACGTGCGCCATGTGCCTGGGCGCAATCCTCAATCACCATCAAGCCACGCTCAGCCGCCAGCGCCATGATCGGGTCCATGTCGCACGGCCAACCTGCCAAATGCACACACACCACCGCCTTGGTACGGGGCGACAACACCGCCGCAATCGTGCTGGCCGACACATTGCCGCTGTCGGCCTCCACATCGGCAAACACAGGTACTGCGCCGGCATTGACCACACACGAAATCGACGCAATGAAAGTGCGCGGCGTTACCACCACCTCGTCCCCTGGGCCAATGCCCAAAGCCTTCGACGCCACATCGAGTGCCAACGTGCCATTGGCCAGCGCCACGGCATGCGCCGTGCCGCACCAAGCGGCAAACTCTTTTTCAAACTCGCGGGTCTCGGTGCCCGTCCAATAGTTGACCTTGTTGGACATCACCACGCGGTGCACCGCGTCGGCCTCTTCGGGGGTGAAACTGGGCCAGGGGGAAAAGGGAGTGTTCAGCATGTTGTCTCTTCAGTTTTTGATCAAAGGCCGCGCCGGATTGCCCACCACCGTCACCCCCGGTGGCACGCTCTTGGTCACCACCGCGCCCATGCCCACCACTGCGCCACGGCCAACGACCAAAGGTGCACCGGGTAGGCCCTGCTTGATGACGGCACCCGCGCCAATGTAGGCATGGTCTTCAATGTGCACATTGCCGTTGCACATCACGCCCGGGGCAAAAGTCACAAAGTCGCCCACCACACAGTCGTGCTCGACATAGCTGTAAATGTTGGCGTGGAAATGCTGGCCAATGCGGATGTTGCTGGTCAGCGTGACAAAGGGGCACAACACCGCGCCCTCGCCCAGCTGCACATCGTCGAGCTGCACCACATTGGCTGCCCGCGCCTCAAAAAACTGCACCCCATCGGCCGCGCAGCGCTGCACCAATTGCTCGCGCACGCGGCTGTTGGCAATGGCCACATTCATGTGCCGACTGCTGGCAGGCTCGCTCAGCCACTGCGCATAAGTCAGCACCCGCTGCCCGTTGACCATGGGCGCTGGCGGGTGGTCGTCCACAAACACCAAATCGGCATCACCCGCCGCCAAAGCGGCCTGCAACTGCAGGCGCACCAAAGGCAACACGCCACGGCCACAACCGCTTGCTCCAAAAATGGCAAAACGCTTCAAGCCTTGTCTCCCTCAAACTTAGGCATCGTCGCCTCCCCCGCTGCGCTGATGCCATCGCGCACCAACACCTTGCGCACGGTCAACCACAAGATCCTGATATCCAAAAACAGGCTACGGTGGTCTACATACCAAACGTCCAGCGCAAACTTGTCGGCCCAGCTGATCGCGTTGCGGCCATTGATCTGCGCCCATCCCGTGATGCCCGGGCGTACCTCGTGGCGGCGGGCCTGCTCGGGCGAATAAAGTGGCAAATATTCCATCAGCAAAGGGCGTGGCCCCACCAGGCTCATCTCGCCACGCAAGACATTCCACAGCTCGGGCAACTCATCCAAGCTACTAGAACGCAAAAAGCGGCCAAAAGGCGTGAGCCGCTGCGCATCGGGCAGCAAAGCGCCACTGGCGTCTCGTGCATCCGTCATGGTTCGGAACTTGACCATGCGAAACGGCTTGCCATGCAAACCTGGGCGCACTTGGGTAAACAAGACCGGGCTGCCCAGCTTGCGGCGCACCTGCCAAGCCAGCGTCAATAATGGCAGGGCAAGCACAAGAAGTCCAAGCAAGGCGGAAATAAAATCAAATATCCGTTTCATATTCCAGACCGTACAAGTCAAGCCGGTGCTTTTAAGTCAAGCATGATCGCCAAATAATCTGCGGCCAATTTCGGGTATTGCCTGTTAGCAAGCAACCAGTTTTTCCCCCGCATACCAATGACAACCCGCTCTTCTTCAGGCATCTGAGCGTAGCGTTCAACCTCATTTTGCAGCGCCGTCACATCACCTGCAGGAACGTAACTGCCGCAATCAGCTTCGTTGATCATGGACGGAAAGCCCGTGTACGAGGCCACGACCGGCTTGCCAGCCATCATGTAATCAATGACCTTGTTCAACGATTGTCCGTATTGCCACACCTGTGAAACATGGACTGAAAAATACAGCAAGTCACACTGCGACAAGACAGTCTGAACCATGGTCTTAGCTACGCGTGGTGCAAAAGTCAAATTGTTTAAATGCGCATATTTAAGCCGATACGTCTCGCGCAAATCACCATCGCCCACCACGAGGAAGTGAATGTGTAGACTCGCGCTCATGGCTTGGGCACATTCAAGGAAAGTATCTAGCGCATTGGTAATACCGATTGAGCCCACATGCGCCACAATGAATTTGTCCTTCGGAAAATTCATCTTTTCATAGCCGTCTGGCAAAGCTGCAGGCACAGCATACAAATCTGCATCTACACCCATAGGAATGCAATGTGTTGGTCGTGGGTAGCCCAACACATTGCGCACATGCGCGCCCAAATTCGGCATGGTGCCAACAATGGCATCGGCATACTTGTAGCCCAAACGCTCAACAACGCCCAAGACCCAAACAAAAGGATTGGTTGACTTAAACCCCCCCTCTTCGATAATCGTCAAAGGCCAAATATCGCGTATTTCAAAAACCAAGCGGCATTTGTACCGAACTTTCCACCACAAGCCATTGAAAATCGTCAGCAAGGAAAGGCTGGACACTACCACCACATCTGGTCTGGGCAAGGATTTCTTTGGTAACCACACCAATCGCCACTCAAAATGCAGCCAGCTCAATATCCGCCGCATGGACTTGGCCACTGTGTATTTCATAGTGCGCACCCACCACAGTTGAATGCCATCTACCTCTTGCAGCAGATAACCAGCATCTAACTGCGGTGGCGCAGCCAATTTGTTTGAGTCGGAAGTGATGATCACCACCTTGTGACCCATGTGGGCCAACTCTTTCATGAGCAAATAACCACGCCCGCCTGCCGTGCCGCTGCCGGGTGGTGCCACGTACTTTGACACATACCAAATACATGTACTCATGCGTTACTTAGACCTTGCAAAGTTTCGGGATGGCATTGATCACAGGAATAACCTTGTCAAAGTCCATCCCAATCGCATCCAAATACCACTTGATGTTGGGGTACCGTGGCCGGTTCTCATCTTCAACCAGCACCAGCGCTTCTTCGCGGGTCATGTCCCCCTCGCGGATTTGGTTGCTGCGGAAGGTATCGTGTTCGGTGAAGCCCGCCACGGTGTAATAGATGTAGTTGTAAATGGCGGCCGTGCCGTCACCAATGCGCCAAGTGGTATTGGTGTCTGGCGCAGTTTCCCAGTCATATTGGTTTATCAATGTGTCGTCAATGGTCTTCTCATCCCACCGCCAATAATCAAAGATATGGTAATAGTCGGTCTTTTTGTTGAAGCTGCGGTAATACTCACCCGACAAGGTATCCCACAGCGAACTGTTGAAATAGCTTGGGCTTTGCGCCATCGCCTTCAGGCGCAGCCACTGGTAGCGAAGCTGTTTCATCGCGCCACTTGAATAGACTTTTTCTTCTTCAAAATCTGGTGGCACCCCCAAGTAGCCCGCCTTGAAGTGCGTAACCTCCAGCGGGTTGACACCCCACAAATTGAGCGAAATGCCCGTTTGTTGCTTAACCGTCTCCACATGGCGGAAAAAGTGCTTATCCCCCGCCGTCAAGATGCTCACCATGCCCAAGTGTGGCGACTTCAGCCATGCCTGCAAATTTTTGGCGATGTTGCGGCGCTTGAGCGCAATGTCGTCCGCCACGATGATGTTCTCAATACCCATCTCTGCGCACATGCGGCTGATATTGCGACGGCCCAAATCTGTCACCATGCCCCAGTCATAGGTATAGGTAATCGGCTTCATCTTCAGCTCTTTTGCAATCAAGTGCAGTCCGTAGCAACTGTCGCGCCCCCCTGAAAACGGCACGATACAATCGTCGCCATTTTTGCGCCGAAAAGGCTCCACCAAGTTGAACAGTTGTTCAACAGGCTTGGGACGGTTCCGTGGTTTGTAAGTGTGGCAATAGTTGCAGACACCTGCCTCATCAAAGCGGATGTATGACATCGTCTCGGGCAAGATGCAACGGGTACAACGGCGCAAGGTGTAGCGTTTGTACTCTAGCATCGCCTCTTCAGCCCTGTGCGTGCCCAAACTGGGAATCAGATTGGTCGTGCGTTGGGCATGCTCGTGAATGGTCGGCTCAGCTGCCACAACAGGGATATCAAACACCAAACCCTCAGTTCGTACCTGCGTCACTTCTTGACAATTCAACTGCGTTAGCGGGTATTTTTCTGATGCAAAGTAATGTGCCCCCTGCTTGGTGCCGTGGAATAAGCTTCCATTGTTTGAAAACAAACACATCTTGCCCAACTTTGGCAAGGCCAAAGCGCAGGCCACCACGCCCTCACACAACGCCAGAACCCGCGCAGCCACACCTTCAACCAGCCCGCCCCTCTCCAAATACTCAGCTGCAATGGCCGCAATGATTTCAGTGTCGATCTCTTGGTGCCGGGGTTTAGCGACCTGAGCCCACAAAGCTGAATCATTCACCACAATGCCGTTATGAATCACACACACACCATCACGGTAAACAGGCTGGTTGTCGACCAGGCCATTGGTGATCAAGCGGCTATGCCCCATGACCAAGCCGGCAGACGATGTGTTCACATGCTTTAACAAAGCGGTGATCGCTTTGTTGGCACGGTGCAGGTCGTAGCTATTGTTGATGCTGATGAACAAGCCACTGGAGTCTTTGCCCCGCTGCTCTGAATGCTGGGCCAACAAACTCAGCTCTTCTTTGTTGATGGATGTATTTGAGACAACCCCGAAAATTCCACACATAGATTCAATCCTTCAGGGCATTCACAATTTTTATAGCAGCATCGCCTTTGCCATACGGCTCAATGGCTTGACCTTTACTACCGATGGCAGAGATGACAGCATTGGCAACAGCTGCTGATGAAACAGGCGGCACCAACCTGTTCCAACCCGCATTGACCAGTTCCACCCACTCCGTCTCGTCTCGCAAAGTGACACATGGCACTCGGTAGAAAAACGCCTCTTTTTGCACCCCACCCGAATCTGTGGCAATGACAGCTGCATGCTTTTCGAGTTGCACCATGTCCAAATAGCCCACCGGGTCGAGCAGGCGCAACTGCGGTGACAGCATGGCCAAACGTCCCATGCTTTGCAGCACCCCCCTGGTTCGCGGGTGCATGGGCCAAACCACAGGCAACTTTTGAGCCAAAACCTCTAGGCCGTCCACAATGGCTCGGAGGCGTGCGGAGTGGTCAGTGTTTTCGGCGCGATGCACAGTTGCCAACACATACGCGCCTGGGGCCAAGTTCAGTTGCTGCAACACACGACCCGTTGCATCCACACGCTGGCCGTGGTGAAGGGCCACGTCATACATCACATCTCCCACCTCTTCGATGGCTGAAGGCGCAACGCCCTCCCGCACCAAATGCTGGGTGGAAGCGTTTGTAGGGGTGAACAACCAGCGCGAGACGCGATCCGTCAGGATGCGGTTGACCTCTTCAGGCATGGCCATGTTGAAGCTGCGCAAACCCGCCTCAATGTGTGCCACTGGAATGTGCAGCTTTGCAGCAGCCAAGGCCCCAGCCAGTGTGGAATTAGTGTCTCCATACACCAGTACGGCATCAGGCCGTTCGGCCTGCATGACTTGCTCCAGTCGCTCCAGCATGCGACCCGTCATGGCGCCGTGCCCGCCACCGTGAATGTCCAGAAAATGGTCAGGCTTGCTCATGCCTAGCTCGTCAAAAAATACATCTGACATGTTGGCATCGAAGTGCTGGCCCGTATGGACTAACACCTCTTGAAACTGGCCAGACTGCCTGAAACCGTGCGAAACCACGCTCGCTTTGATGAACTGAGGGCGTGCGCCCAAAACGGTAAGGATTTTTCTCATTTGTCAGTGTAGCTGAATGTACGATCATAAAAAGCAAACAACTTTTGTTCCTCAATGGCCCAGTTGTATCGCTCGTTCACAGCCTTGCGACCATTTGCTCCCATTCGCTGAGCCTCTCTTGGGTTGGATACCAAATAATCTATGGCTTGTGCAATGGCCGCAGGGTCAAGTGGATCCACAAGCAAACCACAATCATTGCCTTGAATGATCTCGCGCCACAACGGGAAGTCAGAAGCAATGACGGGAATGCCTGCGCTCATGTACTCGAACATTTTGTTGGGCTGCGCGTCTACGTGATTGGGGAGAGGGTGAAACGTGACCAAACCTGCTACCGATCTTGACAATACCTCGCGCACACCCAAACGGTCCACAAAACCAAGGTCGTTAACTTTTTGCCACCCGGGTAGGTCTTTAACGCTTTGCTTCGTACCCAACTCAGAAAAACCACCACAAAGGTTAAGCCTTGCTTTGGTTTGAACCATACCCATGGCCTGGCACACCTCAGTTATTCCTCTGATCTTGGCGATGCCGCCCACATAGCAAACTTCGGCCTGCTTGTTGCCCCATTCCACATCGGTTGCCAACTCACCCAACATGGGAAAGTTATTGATATCCACGGTATTTGGGTTTATTGTCAGAAATTTGTTACGAATAAAAGGCGTGGCGGCTATGACGCCATCAAACCGTTTGCACGCATAAGACTCAAATATGGCAAACGATTTAGACAGGCACCAAAGGGCCGCTTTGTTTAAGTAGGGCTTGCCCAACAATTGCTTGGGCACATCTTCATGAAAGTCAAACACAACACATTTACCTAAACGCTTGAGTTTCAACCCAATCGGGATGAGCTCAGGGTCGTGCAAATGATACAGGTCTGCATTTAGACTGGCCGCTCTCTTAAAGACCCTTTTAGGTGAGTTGCGAATGCGGTCCAGTCTCCCCTTGCAAGAACCTACATCTATTATTTGTACGCCTTCGTAAAAATAATCACCTTTTCCATCGGCGACGACCTGAATAACCTCATAGCCCCCACGCGCCAACGAAAGGCACATTTTGAGGAATATACGCGTGTCGTCACGTGAATGTGCGGAGGTTAAGTGCAAAATTTTGAATATCATTATATAACCCACTTGCTATTAACTAATTACCAATTTAATTTTTGAAATAATTTTTCGACCTAAGCATGTATAGCAATACCATAGATACACCGAAGCCATGTGTCAATAGTGATGTTGGCAAATCTGCACTAGTAAGAAGTGCTTGAGATGGGATAATTACTACGGCCACGGCAATCCATACCGGCATATGCTTTGAAGAAAGATTATCAATTAATTTAAACATCAATCCTACTAACAAACCGTAAATAAACATACCAAATACGCCAGCATGCATGTACCCAGTTGAAAGGAATGAATTATTTGCAGCAGTAGTATCATCACCCAAATAACCACCTATTAATAACGCAGTATTAGTTGAGTAAGGATATTGCAAAAAGGGCGCAGCAATTGAATTAGACCAGTATACAAATGGATGCACCGAAAAAAATTCATAGTAATCAAACGTTAACTTTGCTGGAACAAAAAAAACACGCCTTATAAACATAGAGGGAAGAAAAATTTCATCAAAAATATAATAATATAATAGCAAAGCCACAACTAAAATAAAAAGCGCAAAAGGAATCAAAGAAAGGGTTTTTGTCCTAGCGAACCAAAACCAAATAAAAACTATTAACATAGGATAAACTATAATAGACTTATGTGAACTTACACCAAACCAAAATAAGTGTAGACCAATAAAAAAACCTGCGAGCAAATATTTTTTCTTCCACAGAGCCAGAGCTAATAAAACAGGGCCAAATACTTTGCTTGCCCAGACATTTAGGTAGCCCATAACTCCTTTATCAATTAACTCACCGACATCATCTCTGAAATCATAAACCAACGTAAAATCAAGATTGAAAAAATTTAAACCGCCGCTTTTAACCATCCATGCAGTAACAATAATAACACCAAAAATCAAAATAAAATAAGACAGCCCAACTCCATCTTTCAGATTCTTCAACCCAAAAACCGGACCAAGCCTAAATACATAAATCAAGAGAACCGACATAAATACGATGTAAAGTGCGCCACGATCAGCACCAGATAAACCATAAAAAACAAGCAGAGGGGTTAGAAATGTAAACAATAAAAATACCATCAAAAAATCAGATGGTTTTGTTAAAATTTTTGGCGTCGCAACAATTAAAGGAATATAAATTAACCAAGATTCAATACGCTTAAATAAATCATACTTTATACTATACCCCTCATACTCAAACAAAGGGACTATAAATTCTATGTAGGCAAACGCTAGAACGAGTTTAAATAATACAGCGGCAATCAAAAAAAAAGCTTTATTTTCTTTTTCTTTCTTTCTTTCAACAGTGTTTTGCATGATTAATTTCACCCACTAAAGGTTTCTGTGCCATAAAGCAAAATTCATCCACCTCCACACCTGAGGTGAATAGTTTTTATGGCCAAATATTTTATTATCAAACTCCTTGATTAACTCTTTCTTGTTAATAAAGGGTAGTTCCAAATTTGTATTGATTACAACTTTCAACTGGTCAGCCATCAACTTCATGAGACCATATTCCGAAGTGGCAAATCCAATTTTATCTTTTCGTTTTAGCACATCTTCAGGAACTATTCCGCTCATCGCAGACCGAAATACATGTTTAGTTTGCCCTTCATGTGATATTAAAAAATTCTCAGGCATAGACAGAAGTAATTTTACAAAGTCAATTGTCAAGAAAGGGACACGACTCTCTACACTGAATCTCATAGAATTTCGATCCCCATGTCTTAACAAACTTGCTATCCCGCGCTTTGAAAGTGAAAGCCCCAACTCATCAATCACCCTTCTGCCTTTTATATTGCCTTCTGGCCTAAGCCTTGGTTTGATCAAACTAACGCCTTGTTCCATTAATACTTCAGGGTTTATCCAAGTCGGGACCGTTTTTCTACCATCTAATTTGCGTAGTAGTTTATAAAAATTACCGTCTGACATTTCTGATGCAAAATACTTTAATCCAATTAAGTGGCTACGACCTGGCCATTCCGCCCAATTATTCCAGAATTGAAATAAGTTGGCATATTGACTTGTTTCGACAAGACTCCTCAAACGTTGGCCTGGATAGCCGTCATACCCAGCTAACATTTCATCGGCCCCCTGTCCATCTAATGTTACGGTTACTCCATGTTCCCGTGCCATTTGGTAGACACGGTATTGCGCGTAGATGCTTGTGCTGCCAAAAGGTTCACCTTGTGTAAGTATCATGTCGTCTAAATCTCTCATTAGATCTTGCGATGACACTCTTACTTTGTGAGATATTGCACCAACATGCCGGTTAACACGGTCAACCCATTTCTCTTCATTAAGTTGAGTATCTTCTGCAATAAAACTGAATGTGTGAATAGGCAAATCAGGCTCCAAGTGTCGCATGGCACATACCACGGCAGAAGAGTCAATCCCCCCTGACAAGGCTGCGCCCAGCGGCACGTCGCTTCTTAGGTGCAAGCGAACGTTATGTAAGAACTGCTCCCGCACCTGCTCCACCGCATCCGCAAACTTCCAGCCCATAGCTTCTTGCGTGTTTGGATACCACCAGCGCTTTGGAGAGTGCACATGGCCAGTCTGGATATTGATTTCCATGCAATGGCCAGGTCCTAAGTGGTGAACCCCTTGATAAAAAGTTTCTGTGTTGCTGTCGTAGTCACCATGCACTAAATAATCGTAAGAGCGCTGCCAGTTAAGGGCTGGTTTGGTAGGCAAGAGTTCCAACAGCGCAGGCAATTCTGATGCAAATGCCAATTGACCATTTGCAGCAGAATAAAAGAATGGTTTGATACCGAAGGCATCCCGCACGCAGGTCAAGGTGGCCTTTGTTTTGTCAAGGACAGCAAAGGCAAACATGCCCACCAAGCGTGGCAAGCAATCTACGCCCCACTGGGCCCATGCAGCGAGCAGCACTTCAGTGTCTGAGTCCGAATTAAAGCTGTGCCCCATGCTCTGTAGTTGAGTGCGCAACTCACGGTAGTTGTAGACTTCGCCATTGAAAACAATGGCCCAGCGACCATCACGCGAGTGCATGGGCTGATGGCCGGCAGAACTCAGATCAATGATGGACAGGCGGGTATGACCGAGCGCTACCGCAGCGTTACCAACGGGATAAAGCTGATAACCGTCGTCATCGGGACCACGGTGTTTGATTTTCTTGAGTGACATCGGCAGTCTTTGGACTGCATGCTCTGGGTTTATCCACCAGCCACCTGTAATACCGCACATTTTTTTATTCCGTTATTTTTTTTGAAGCCTGCTCTCCACCAACAGGTAAAGAACCAGGGCGTACGCAACATAGCCCAGCGCTTGGGCTAGGGATACCAACAGACAAAATTCAACCAAGCTCAGTGCCAGATGGGATGCCAAGAAATAGCACCCGATCATCAGCACCAATGCCGTGACATCGTAGAAAAGCTTCCACTCCTGCGCTTGCAAGACCGGCAATGCTCGGCTCAGCGGGCTGATCACAAATGCCGAATACAACCAGGGCGCAAGACTGGCCGCAACGGTGCCCGCAGGGGCCCAACTTTGACCAAACACGATGGGAAATGCCCAAGGTAAAACCGCAAGACTGACCACCAGCGGGACTAAGCCGATGAGGCCCAGTTTTTTGAGCAACATGTAAAAAACACTGCGGGCACGCTGAGGGTCTTTGTCGCGAACAGCCTCGGCCAGTGACATCTGAAAAACATCGGCCACCGCTGCGCCTATTTGTGCGTTGGGCAGACTCAATACCAAACGTGCCAGGCCAAACCATCCCGCAGCTTCTGCTCCATACAAGCTCGCCACCATGGGCAAGGGTAACGTTGCTGCAAGTGCATCCAACCATGCCGAGGGGGTATCGAGCATCGGAAATTTGGCATATCTCAGTCCGGCTTGATGCAGCTGCAGGTAGCCAATGGTCGAGGGTTTGCTCGCTGCAAAGTGCAGCTTTGTGGCTTGCATGAGCCTGTGCATGGAAGACAAAGCACCAGCCAACTCGGCTGCAAATAGTGCAACCACGCCACCACCAAATGCGCCCAACCCCAACTTGGTGCCGGCGATTGCCCCCGCACGAACAATCGATGCCTGACTGATTTGCGAAACCAAACCACCCCTCAGTGCCCATGATCGGTAAACCATGAACAGGCCATAGCCTAACAAAATGGGCCATGCAATCAGGGGGGCCCAAACTGGCAAAAGCTGGAACTCCAAAACATGGTTTTGCTGCAGAAGCCACAAAACCGGCACGCCCAACACAGACATCAGAACAACCAAGATCGTGGCCAATCGGTGCACCACATGCGACTCTGCGTCATCAGCAGCGATCATCAATGCTTGTTCGTAGCGCAGTGCAATGCCAGTGACCCAGAAGCCAAAAAAGGACAGGAATAAAGAGACAGTGCCAATTTCGGCGGGTGTGTACAGCCGCGTAACCAAGGGCAAGCTGCATATGCCGATCAGCTGTGCCAGTGCTGTCCCTCCACTGAGCACGAGGATGCTGCGGTAAAGGGCGTTTTGCGGTTTGAGCCTGCTCAGAAGTCTTTGGAGGCGGGACACTGATTACCGATTAATAGAACACAGATTCCAAGTGCCAACTGAACAGACCAGACCTTAGGCACTTTGCACGGATAAGGTAATTTGCTGGATGCTGCTTTTGTCCAGATAAGGATGCATCGGCAAACTCATCACCCGCTGTGCCACCGCATCACCCACGGGCAACTGCACCTTGGCATCGGCTACGGCGGGTTGCTTGTTCAGGGGGATGGGGTAGTGCACGGCGGTGGGGATGCCGGCTTGTTGGAGTTGGTTTTGAAGGGCTTCGCGGTTGGGCACTTGGATGGTGTATTGGGCCCAGGCGCTGGTGTTGTGAGGTTCGACGTAGGGAGTGATAAGGATGGGCTCTGCCTTCGTTTGTGGGTCATTCGCGCACGGGGGTGCGCTCCTACAAAGGAGGGTGTGGTAGGTGTCGGCCACGCGTTGGCGTTGGGCCAGTTCTTCGTCCAGCACGGCCAGTTTGGGCAGCAGGATGGCCGCCTGCAAGGTGTCCATACGGCTGTTCACACCCACACGGATATGGTGGTATCGGCGGTCTTGGCCGTGGCGGGCAATTTGCCGCATGACTTTGGCCAGTTCGTCATCGTTCGTGAAAATCGCCCCGCCGTCACCGTAGCAGCCCAGGGGTTTGCTGGGGAAGAAGCTGGCGCATGCAATGGTCGTCAGGTTGCAGCTTTTGCGACCTTTGTACGTGGCACCAAAGCTTTGTGCCGCGTCTTCAATCACGGGGATGCCGTGTTTGGCGGCAATGGCGTTGATGGCGTCAAAGTCGGCGCATTGGCCGTACAAGCTGACCGGGATGATGGCTTTGGTACGGGGGGTGATGGCGGCCTCCAGCAGGGCCGGGTCCAGGTTGTAGGTGCAGGGGTCGATGTCCACATACACCGGTTTGGCCCGCAGCAGGGCCACGGTCTCGGCGGTGGCGATGTAGGTAAAGCCGGGTGTGATGACTTCGTCGCCGGGGCCAATGCCCAGCGCCATTTGCGCAATTTGCAGTGCGTCCGTGCCGTTGGCCACGGTGATGCAGTGCTTGGCCCCGGTGTAGGCGGCCAGCTTTTCTTCCAGCTCGGCCACTTCGGGGCCAAGGATGTATTGGCCATGCTGAAGCACGCGCTGGATACCGGCATCGATGTCGGCCTTGAGGCGCTGGTATTGAGTTTTGAGGTCGATGAAGTCCATAGGCTTAGCTCCATTAGGCGGGGTTGTTTTGTGGTTGCAGACCGCTGGCTTGCAGGGTGTAGACCTGGCCGCTGTGGGGGCAGGTGTAATGGCCTTCGCCTTGCAGGGGCAGTGGGATTTGTTCGCCAAATTCGCTCATCCAGCCCACTTGTCGGGCGGGCACGCCGACCATGAGGGCGTAGGGCTTGACGTCTTTGTTGACCACGGCACCTGCGCCCACAAAGGCATATTCACCAATGGTGACACCACAGACCACGGTGCAGTTGGCACCAAGGGTGGCGCCCTTTTTGACCAGGGTGTTGCGGTATTCGTTTTTGCGCTCAATCAGGGCGCGGGGGTTGTGCACGTTGGTGAAGACCATGCTGGGGCCGCAGAAGACGCCCTCTTCCAGCGTGACGTTGTCGTACACGCTGACGTTGTTTTGCACTTTGCAGCGGTCGCCAATGGTGACTTGGTTGCCCACGAACACGTTTTGACCCAGGGACACGCCTTGGCCGATTTTTGCGCCGCCGCAGACGTGGACAAAGTGCCACACGCGGGAGCCTGCGCCAATTTGTGCGCCTTCGTCGACGATGGCTGAGGGGTGGACGGTGTAGGACATCTTGGGGTGACAGGGGTGTTTAACTGCGCAGGGCTGCGACGAAAGGGTGAACTTCGCCTTGCTCGCCCTTGACCACTTGGGCTGTGCGAATGACGTTGACGGTTTCGATGCAGTGGCGGGCGTCAATCAAGCCATAACCCCGCCCAGCCAGGATCTCACTGTAGCTGGTGGTGTGCAGGTCGGTAAATCCTTCGCTGAATTCGAGCTGTTCACCACTGATGTCGATGTTGCGGTAGGTGGTTTTTTTGCCTTGAACGTCGGCGGGCAGGTCGTTAGCGTCAATCGACAGGAACCAGCGCACGCGGGCGCGTTCGTATTCCAGGTAACCTGCGGCTTTTTGAGTGTCTGCGTAATGCACCACATTGCGCTGCAGTTTGCCAAAAATGAAGTGCAGCATGTCGTAGAAGTGCACGCCAATGTTGGTGGCCACACCAAAAGATTTGCGGTTGTCGCCTTTCCAGCTTTCCATGTACCACTTGCCACGGCTGGTGATATAGGTCAGCTCGACATCAAACTTGGTGTCGGCCGGGGCGGCTGCGACTTTGTCCCGCAACTTCAAAATGGCGTCGTGGTGGCGCAGCTGCAAGATGTTGTAAACGCGTTTGCCTGTTTCTTGTTCCACCAAAGCCAGTTCATCCAAGAGTTCGGGTGTGGGGACGAGAGGTTTTTCACAGATGACGTCACAGCCCAGGCGCAGGCCTGCAGCAATGTGGGAGTGGTGCAGGTAGTTGGGCGAGCAGATGGCCACGTAGTCGAGGCGGGTGGCGGGATTGCGTTGGAGTTGGTGGGCAAATTCTTGAAAGCGCTCAAACTCTGTGAAGAATTCGCTGTGCGGCGAAATGCTGTCGATGATTCCGACTGAGTCGTTGATGTCGTAGGCCACAGAAAGGTTGTGGCCAAGATCTTTGATGGCCCGCATGTGGCGGGGAGCAATGTAGCCGGCAGCGCCGATGAGTGCGAAGTTTTTCATAGTGGTTTGAAGGGATGTGGCTGCGCTTAGAAGCGGAAGACGGTGAAGCCGGCTTCGGCCATGGCGTGGCGGTCGTACAGGGTTTTGAGGTCTGCGGCCACGGGCTGGTGAGTGGTGGTGCAGTAGCTTTTGAGGGTTACGGGTGTCAATGCGCGAAACTCTTGGTGACCCACAGCGATGACAAGACTGTCAACAGGGTTTTGGGCGCTGATGTTGCCCAAGGTGATGCCGTATTCGTGCTCAACTTCTGCGGTGTCAGCCCAGGGGTCTGTCACCACAACACTCACGCCCCAGGCTTGTAACTCTTTGACCAAGTCGGCCACTTTGCTGTTGCGGATATCGGGGCAGTTTTCCTTAAAGGTGATGCCCATGACGCCCACTGTGCTGCGGGCCACGTCGATACCGTTTTGCAGCATGCGTTTGATGACCGCACGCGCGGCGTAGCGGGCCATGTTGTCGTTGATGCGACGGCCAGCCAAGATGACTTGGGGGTTATAGCCCACCTCTTCGGCTTTGTGGGTAAGGTAATAAGGGTCCACACCAATGCAGTGACCGCCCACCATGCCGGGGCGAAAGGGCAAGAAGTTCCATTTGCTGCCTGCGGCCTCCAGCACTTCAAGTGTGTCGATGCCGAGCCTATCGAAGATGACCGACAACTCATTGACGAAGGCAATGTTCAGGTCACGCTGGCTGTTCTCGATGACTTTGGCGGCTTCGGCCACTTTGAGGCTGCTGGCTTTCCAAGTACCGGCTTTGATGATGTCGTTATAGAGTGCGTCAACCTCATCGGCCACTTCTGGCGTGCTGCCGCTGGTGATTTTGCGGATGGTGATGAGGGTGTTGACTTTGTCACCAGGATTGATGCGCTCAGGACTGTAGCCGCAGAAAAAGTCTTGGTTGAATTTCAGACCGCTGAATTTTTCGAGCACGGGCACACAAACTTCTTCCGTAGCGCCGGGGTAGACGGTGGATTCGTAAATGACGATGTCACCTGCCTTGAGCACTTTGCCCACGGTCTCGCTGGCTTTGACCAAGGGCGTCATGTCAGGGCGGTTGGCTTGGTCCACCGGGGTGGGCACGGTCACGATGTAGATGTGCGCCGCTTGCAGGTCGGCCACTTGGGCGCTGTAGCGCAGGTGTGTGGCGCTTTGAAGTTCTTGGGGGCTGCATTCGAGGGTGTGGTCTTTCCCAGACTGCAACTCGGTGATGCGTGTTTGGTTGATGTCAAAACCGATGGTGGTGCGGTGTTTGCCAAATTCAACGGCCAGCGGCAATCCGACGTAGCCGAGGCCAATGATGGCGATGGTTTTATTTTGGTGGGTCATAGGCTGAGTTGGGTTGGTAAATCAAGCACCGACATTGACTTCGATGTCGACTGCGATCGTGATGGTGTGTTTTTATCGGCCAATGGCTTTGCGCCACGAAGCTTGAACATCGCTGAGTTTTTGTGCGGATGCCTTGTTTTGACCCGCGTTGCGCAGGGCCTGACGGATGAAGACAAACAGCAACAGGGCAAATCCTGTGGCCAGGGTGGCGATGATGGCAATCAAGGCTCTTAGAGGTTTGCTTTTGAGCTCAGGGGGCTGGGCAGCGTCGAGCACTTGGATGTTGGCACCTTCGCGTGACTCATCCACTTTGGCCATTTCGAATTGTTTGGCAAACAGTTCGAACAGGGTTTCTTGGTATTTGTAGTCGCGGTATTTGGTGACGTAGTCGCCTTGGGCGCCGCCCTGCCCTTTGCTTGCGCCGCTGCTGTCTTGTGATTGTTTGGCCAGTTGGGCACGCAGGGTGGCCAGCTCGGTCAGGGCTTGTTTGAAGTCGGGAGCGCTTTCGGCCAAGTAGCCACGCATGGCCCCGAGCTTGACTTCTTGCACGGTGACCTGTGCTTGCAGTGCGGCCACGGCGGCCACGGCCGATTGGGGGTTGGCTTTGAGCACGTCGCCCGAGATGCCGGTTTCTTTGAGGGCAATGTCAGCCTGGGTGAGTTTGTCTTTGGTTTGCTGGAGCTGCTTTTCAAAGAATTGGCGGCGTTGCTGCGCTTCGGTCACGGCCAAGCGGCCCATGAGTTTGGTCAGCTCTTGCACATGGGCGTTGGCCATGTCGGCTGCCATTTGGGGGTCGGTGTCGTCGACTTTGACGGTGATGAGGCCGTCTTTGCCGCTGGCGATTTTGACTTTGCTTTCGAGTGTTTTGCGGGCTTCGGATTTGAATTTGGCTTCGTAGCGTTCTGTGAGCTTGAAGCGCTCGATCAGGGCGTCTTCGATGCTGTTGCTTTTGAGAAAGGCCACGTATTGGTCGGCCGGGTTTTTAAGGCCGGTGGCCGCGCCAGCCAAGCCGCCGAGTGCGCCCAAACTGGCGAGCATGCTGGCGGCCATGCCTTGCTGTTGTTGTGGGGGCAAAAAGCTGGTTTCGGCCGTGAAGGTGGGCTTGACCAAAAAAGTCCCCCCTAAAGCCAACACACCCACAGCCAGTGGCCCGAGTACAAGCAAACGCAGGTTATCAACAACAGTGTGCAGCAGGTCAAGCAAGCTGATTTCGTCTTCGGCTTCTGAGGCGTGGGTTGTATCGGTCATGTGTATTTGGATGGCACTTGTCGGGGCTCAAGCCGCCGAACTACAAAGGCTGCAGGGTTTGCAGGTCGGTGATTTCGAGTCCGACCTTTGGCCTTACTTCAGGGTTTTCAGAGCAGCGACACCAATGCCAAATTGGTAGAGGATGGCGGTCCAGTCTTTGGCACCCTGAATGAACTGGGTGTAGGCGCTGCGGCGGTCGAGCTCTTCGGGCACAAAAATCGTGTCGCCGGGCTGCATGAGGGTGCTCATGAATTGGCTGTTGCCCCGGCCCGTCCAGCTGCGTTGGGCTTTGTTGGCTTGCACGGTGCCGTCGGCACGGATGAGCAAGGCCGCATCGAGGTTGGCTGTGGCGGTGGGGCCTGCTTTTTCGATGTATTCGCCCACCGTATAACCCACTTTGTGAATGAAGCTGGTTTCGGCTTGCACCGCCCCCACCACACCCACAAAGCTGGGTTTGTGTGGCACGGTGATGCTGTCACCGTCTTCGAGCACGATGTGGGGCAGCTGGGTGTCGGCCGCTGACATTTCGAGTGCAATGCGGCCGCTGGCTTGCAGGCCCTCAAGCCGCTTGAGCAACAGACGCTGGCCAGCGATTTGCGATTGGGCGGCGTTGGTTTTTTCTGAGTCGATGGCGTTTTGCAGCTGGGTGGCGGCCTGGTTGTTGATGTCTTGCTCCATCTTGCGAATGGCTTTGTCCAGGTTGGCTTGTTGCTCGCGGCGGGTGCTTTCGCGGGTAAAGACGGTGCCGTAGGCGTAGGCGTTGCGGCTGAAGCCACCCACACGGTCGAGCAGTTGCATCAGGGTTTCGCCAGGTTTGACTTCGTAGATGCCGGGCACTTTGACTTCGCCACCAATGCGCACAAACTGGGTGCGTTGCTCGATGGGCACGGGCAAGTCTTTGACCCCAAACACGGTGACCACGTCGCCCACTTGCAGCGGCAGGTTGTGTGCGGGGTCTTTGTCTTGAATGGCTTTTTTCAGGTTGAAGGGGATGAGCCGGGTTTTGACCTGCTGGGCATCCAAGCGCTCGATGGCGGCGTAGTCCCAGTTGATTTCCTCGAGCAGATTTTTGACGTCGTTGATGACGCGGTCACTCGAGACGTTTTTGCCCGTCTCGTATTGCACGATGATGTTTTTGCGGGTGTAGTAGTCGCCTTGAATCAGGGCTTGGGGCTCGGGAATCAGGTCGGCAATGCGCATGCCAGCTTGAAAGCTGTAGCGAAGGGGGGCGGCCACGTTGCCGCGCAGGGTGACTGCGTTGGAAAACTGGGGGCCCACAGGGAACAAGGTGAGCACGTCACCGTCGCGCACCGTGCTTTGCAGGCCTTGTGCGTCCAGGCTGCGCTCTTGCACACTGCGTGGGGCTTGTTTGTTGGCGGTGTCAATGCGCTCCACCAGCGCTTTGTGCGGCGTGGTGATGACCTTGATGCCGCCGCTGTATTGAAGCAGTTGGGCCAGCGTTTCTTGCGCTTGGCGCAGTTCATAAATGGCCGGTGCGTCCAGAGCCCCCAACACCGCCACACGCGGGCCAGCCGGGGGGATGACGATCACGTCACCGGGCAAGAGCTGGGCGTCGCCTTCGGTGCGACCGCTGTGAATGAAGGCATACAGGTCGAGCGTGGTGACGGTTTTGCCCGCCCTGACCAGCTGAATGTGGCGCATGCTGCCCGTGGCAGACGGTCCACCGCTTTCAAACAAGGTGCTCAGCAAACTGGACATGCCGGGCACGGTGTAAGCACCGGGCTGGCGGGCCTGGCCCACCACATAGACCTGGATGCTGCGCAGGCGGCCGAGCGTGGCGTTGAGTTCGAAGTTGTTGAAGACGCGGCCAATGTGCGATTTGAGCGTTTTTTCGAGCTGATCGGCGCGAGTGCCCGCCACGGTGACGGTGCCAACTTTGGGGATGCTGATTTGTCCGTTGCGGTCAACCGTCAGGCGCTGGGCCATGTCCACCGAGCCCCAGAGCTTGAGGTCGATGTCGTCACCGGGGCCCAAGACGTAACCAGCAGGCACAGGCAAGTTGGCCAGTGCGCTGTACTTTTGGCCATTAAAAAGGTTGTAGCCGTGCAAGGACAAGTCGCGGCCAGTGGCGTTTTGCACAAAACGCTGAAATTGGTTGGTCCCCAAAGCCGGGCGTTCAGCGCTTGCCCCTTGAACCACAGGGCCTGTGCCCTGCCCCATGTCGCCATAGGCGCCCAAGGGGTTGGCCCCTCCCGAAACCGCAGCACCCAGTGGTGACCGCATGGACGGCACGGGGTTTGGCAAGCCACCGGGGGCCTGAACATTCAAAGGGGCTGCACCACCGACACCGCTGCTGCCCAAAGAACCGTTGGCCGTCGGCATGACGCCTATGCTGTCCTGGGCATGCAAAGCGCCCCCCGCCAGACACAGTGCCGTCAACACCAGTCCACGCCAGACCCAGCCTTGAGTCTGTGCCGACCAAACAGAAGAGGTGATTTTCAAAGGGCTGGGCATGAGATCAATCAATATCGGATACGGGGTATCGTCTTAATAGAAATAGCGCCATTTCAACAGGCAGGCTACCGCAGTGTTTCAAGCACGAAAATGCCAACACAACCGGCGATTGTAGGTTTATTACTGATACTTAACTGACATAAAAATACAATTTGTAAATATTTATATTTAATAAATTCAATGAATTGCTTTTTGTAATGTTTTAATGAAACATATGCGTTAATTGATTTAATCGATAAAATAATTAGCAAAATTAATAAATTTTTAAAACAGCTTGGCCTGATGGCATTTTTTGTAGGAGACCCGCCACCGGGGCGATGGGGGGTGGTCTGCGGGGCGTATCTATCTTGTGTAGGAGCCCCGCCCTCGGGGCGATGGGTCGTGGTGTACGGGTGTATCTATCTTGTGTGGGAGCCCCGCCCTCGGGGCGATGGGTCGTGGTCTGCGGGGGTATCTATCTTGTGTGGGAGCCCCGCCCTCGGGGCGATGGGTCGTGGTCTGCGGGGGTTATCGCGACGGGGGCGTCGCTCCTACAGGGGGCAGGTCATGCCCTTTTGTTGATGGGAGTGGTATGCGAGGGTCATCGCGACGGGGGCGTCGCTCCTACAGGGGGATGCCCTGCATTTTGTGGGAGCCCCGCCCTCGGGGCGATGGGTGGTGGTCTGCGAGGGTGATCGCGACGGGGGCGTCGCTCCTACGGGGATCGTGTTGTTACCACGGGGGGGCGTCGCTCCTACAGGGTCAGGTGCTCAGTTCGACGTGGTGGTGTTCGACTTTGACCAAGGTGGGGTGGCCCATGATTTGGAGGAGGACGGCGACGCGTTTGCTGGAGACGCTTTGCACGATGCCTTCGAGGCCGCTCAGGGCGCTGTGTTTGAAGAGCACGGTTTGGCCGGGTTTGAGTTGGCTGATTTCGAGCAGGCTGGCGTTGTTGCGCAGGTGTTCGACCTGGCGGATGCGCTCGAGCAGTTCGTCGTCGAGCGAGGCGGGCTCGAAGCCAAAGCGCACCAGGTTGTGGATGCCCTTGGTGCTGCGCACGACCGAAATGCTTTGGTTTTGGCTTTGGGGCCTGAAAAAGATGTACCGGGGAAACATGGGCTCGAACATTTCCACCGGACCGTTGGCGGTTTTTTTGTACTGTTTGTACAGCGGCAGGTAGACCTCAAACGCCTGTTCTTCCAAGTTGAAGCGGGCCACTTTTTCGAGACGGGGTTTGGTGCTGGCCAAGTACCAGCGTGAGGTCATGGGCTGGTGAGGTTCGGTCATGAGGGTGAGCGTGAAATGCGGGCGGGATTTGCAAAAAGTGTCAGTTTCATTTTACGACACCCTCTTGCACAACCAAGGGCTTGAACACGGTCGTTTCCCTGCACAAAGGGCAAAAGCCCTGCCTGAACGCCCCAGCGAATGAGCCAAGTCAGCGCCGACTGTTGCACCCGATTGACCCATGGGCTGCACCAGATCATCACCAATGACAAAAAAGCCGATTAAAACGCTCAGACTTTTGCACCCAAATAGTGCAAATGTCGGAAAAAGTGCGAATTAACTGGTGGAAACCCGCGCAAATCAACAAATGATAAAAGTTACTCCATGTAACTTTTTCGCATTTTTCACAAAAACATTTCGTAACATCTGTCAATCACTTTGATTTTCACAGATTTCTCATATCATGTTAGCACCGTCAACCCAACATTACATGTGAACCATGCTCCTCAATCAAACTGACATCGATTTCATCCTCGCGCAACTCAACTTGCCTGGTAACGACCCACGCCGCGCCTTGACTGGCTTGGGCACCGTTTTGGACCCATCCGGCATCCGTGATGTGGGCGGTGTGGGCAACAACGTCAACAACCCTGGCTGGGGCGCTGTAGACCAAGCCTTTACCCGCTTGACCACTGCGGGCTGGACCAACGCCCAAGGCACGCTGAGCCAATCATTCCAACCCAATAACACCCCGACTTCTTACCAAGTTCGCGACGTGAACCTGTGGGACAGCACGCCCCGCATCATCAGCAACATTGTGGCCAACCAAAGCTCTGCCGCCTTGGCAGCCATTGGTTACCTCACACCCGAAGAGCAACGCCTGGCCGTGCTGGACGACCCCATGACCACCCCCGGTGGACGTGTTTCGCCTTTGACAGGCAACATGAACCCCCTGCCCTACAGCGGCTTCATGACCATGTTTGGTCAGTTCTTTGACCACGGTCTGGACTTTGTGCACAAAGGCTCTGACGGTGTGGTCATGGTGCCATTGTTGCCTGGTGATCCTTTGTATGTTGAAGGCAGCCAGACCAACTTCATGATGGCTTCGCGCACCAACACCATCCACGTGCAAATTGGCGAAGAAACCACCAACACCCTTTTGACCCTGTTGGGCATCAGCGAAACCACCGGCACCCCCGGTTTGCAAACAGCCGTGACCGGCACTGCCGTGTTGGGCAACAGCTTCAGCGGTGTGTTGATGATCAACAACACCGCCATCGAGTTGGCCGCCAACACCACACAACAAGGTTTGTTGGATGCGATCAACGCCAAGTCCAGCACCACCGGCATCGTGGCCTCCTTGAATGGCTCGGGCAACTTGGTGTTGACCCCACCCGCTAACGGCGAAAGTATTAACACGATTTCGCCTTTCATCGATTTGAGCCAGTCTTACGGTTCAGACCCCAGCAAAACCGCCTTTGTGCGCGAATACGACGCCGACATGAAAGTGACTGGCCGCTTGGTCAGTGGCGACGGCGAAGTGGGTGCCGAAGGCATGTCAACTTGGCTGGCCATCAAGGTTAACGCCGAACGCTTGGGCATCATCTTGCACGATGTGAACGTGACAGACACCCCCATGGTGCGCTTGAACGCTGATGGCTCGGTGTTTGTGGGTGCTGCAGGCACCCTGCAAGAAGGTGCCTGGTTGGTGGCCCGCGACGTTTTCTCGGGCAGCGTTTTCTACGTCAAAGACAGCTACATGGCTGCTAACGCCACCGGCACCGTGTTGAATGCCGATGGCACACTGGCATCGGTCAACGTGGACGATCTGCGTTTGCAAACCGTTGGCCACGCCTTCTTGGATGACATGGCCCATGGCGTTCTCAGTGGCACCATGACTGCAGCCGGAGATTTGGTCAACCCCACTTTGTTGAACGCGCACATCATTGCAGGTGACGGCCGTGCCAACGAAAACTTGGGCTTGACTGCCATTCACGAAGTGTTCCACTCCGAGCACAACAATGTGCTCAATGACATCAAAGCTTTGGTGTTTGGTGGCACCGACAGCTCGGGTGTGACCCACGATCCGCGTGCCGATGCGGGCACTTGGACAGGCGAGATGCTGTTCCAAGCGGCCAAAATGGTCACCGAAATGGAATACCAGCACTTGGTGTTTGGTGAATTTGCCCGCAAGTTGAGCCCCAACGTCAACGCTTTTGCCGCCTACGACGTGACCATTGACCCGGCCATCACTGCCGAGTTTGCACATGCTGTTTACCGCTTTGGCCACTCCATGCTGACCGAAAGTGTGGACATGCTGGGCTTTGACGCTACCACGGGTTTGGTCAACGGCGTTGACAACTCCATGGGCTTGATCGAAGCCTTCTTGAACCCCACTGCCTACACGTCCACCACCGCTGGTGAAATTGCATTGGGCATGGGTTCACAAGTGGCCAACGGCATTGACGAATGGGTCACCGGTGCACTGCGCAACAACCTGGTCGGTTTGCCACTGGACTTGGCCACCCTGAACATGGTGCGTGGCCGCGACACTGGCATGGCCAGCTTGAACGCCGTGCGTGCCGATTTGTTTGCACAAACAGGTGATGCACAGCTTAAGCCTTACGACAACTGGCTTGAATTTGGCATGAACCTGGTCCACCACGAGTCTTTGGTGAACTTTGTCATGGCCTATGCGCGTGACACCATCATCATTGAATTCAACGGTGCCGCAGGCGTCAACGTGGGCAACAAAGCCGCATGGGATGCGCTGCAATTGGCTGACGCAGCAACTTACAACACCAAACTGCGTTTGGCAGCAGAAGCCGCTTTGAACGATGTGGGCGGCGTGGGCGACCCCGCCTTCTTGTTGCGCAATGATGGTCTGAACAATGTGGACTTCTGGCTGGGCGGTTTGGCCGAAGCCAAAGTGGCCGGTGGCATGCTGGGCTCGACCTTTGACTTCATCTTTGCCATGCAGATGATCAGCCTGCAAAACTCGGACCGCTTCTATTACTTGGGCCGTTTGGCAGGCACTGACTTGCTGCTGAACATTGAAGGCCAGTTGTTCTCTGACATCGTGTCGCGCAACACCGGTGTGAACCACCTGTACACCGACATTTTCACTGTGGCCGACAGCTACGTTGAAATTGCTGACACCACCGGCACCCTGCCTTTGTGGACCCTGGGCAACGCCTTGGGCAAAGCCGGCTTCATTGGTGACACCTTCTACGGCAACACCGGCAACTATCTCGACTCACGTGGTGTGTTGAACCCCAACGGCAAAGGCAACGCCAGCGAAATGATTGGCGGCACTGATGCGGTCAACAAGATCAACGCAGGCGGCGGCAACGACACCGTGTGGGGTGATGCCGGCAACGACACCATCGAAGGTGGTACGGGCAACGATTTCTTGCACGGCGGTTTGGACAACGACACCATCAACGACTTGGAAGGCGATGACCTGATCTGGGGCGATGAGGGTAACGACACCATCCACGCCGGCGTGGGCATTGACCAAGTCTTTGGTGACGAAGGCAACGACGTCATGTACGGCGGCTTGGGTGGCGACATCATGGACGGCGGCACGGGCGACGACATCATTTTTGGTGACAACGGTGCCATCACGACACGCGTATTCAATGGCGTCACCATCCAGTCCATGGACTCCAACGGCGACGCCGACATCATCAACGGTGGTGACGGTGACGACATCATTTACGGTGGTGGCGGTGTGGACGCCCTTGACGGTGGGGAAGGCAACGACGTGCTGTATGGTGGCGTAGGTGCTGACAACCTGATTGGCTGGACCGGCGACGACACATTCATGATGGACGCTGATGACTTTGGCTTTGCCAACATTCTGGACGGTGGTGACGGTTTTGACACCGTCAACTACTCTGCCAGCGTGGGCAACGGTGTGGGCACAGGTGCCAACCGCCAGGGCGTTAACATCAACTTGAGCAACCTCGGCCCTGCCGTGGTGCCCGGTGTGGCTTTGGCCCCGCAAATTACCGACGCTTACCTGTCGGTTGAAGGTGTGGTGGGCACGGCCTACAACGACACCTTGACCGGTGGCGCCAGTGTGGCCGCAGGCACAGGCTTGTTGCTCGACGCTTTGGGCTTGCCAATCAACTTTGGCACAGTGCTCTTGCCAGTGTTCTTGCCCATGGACTTTGTGCTCGACGGCGGCGCTGGCAACGACTTGATCAATGGCGGCGACGGCAACGACATGTTGATGGGCGGCACAGGCAACGACACCATGGTGGGTGGCTTGGGCGACGACACCTACTTTGTCAATGCTGCTGGCGACGTGGTCACAGAACTGGCTTTGGGCGGCATTGATGAAATCATCACCACCCGCAACACCCAAAGCCTGGCCGCATTGGCCGAAATTGAGAACTTGTCCTTTGACAGCACCAACGGCACAGGCAACTTCACCGGCACCGGCAACGCGGCCAACAACATGATCTCTGGTGGTCAGGGCAACGACACGCTCAACGGCGGTGCAGGCATTGACACCTTGGTGGGTGGCAACGGCAATGACACCTACCAGGTGGACACAACCACCGACGTGATCATTGAAGGTGTGAACGGTGGCAGCGACACCATCAGCACCACCGTCAACATGAACTACACCCTGGTGGGCACCACAGGCATCGAAAACCTGACCATGGGTGGCACCGGCACCGGAACTGGCAACGATGGGAGCAACGTGCTGACCAGCGGCAACGCTGTCAACACCTTGGTGGGCAACGGCGGCAACGACACCTTGATTGGTGGCGGTGGCAACGACACCTTGAACGGCGGTTTGGGCCGAGATGTGTACGCCTACATTGGCGCAGCCACCACAGCCAACTTGGGCACCGACTTGATCCAAGACTTTGTCCGCGGAGAAGACCTGATCGATTTGAGCGCATTGACGGGCTTCACGGGTGGATTCACGTTCATCGGAACAAACGCTTTCACAGCCGATGCCGTGAACCAAGTTCGCATTCAGATCACCGGCGCGACCACCGCCATTCAGATTGACACGAACAACACCACCGCAGCGGAGTTGACCATCAACTTGACTGGCGCCTTCGCCCTGGACGCTACCGACTTTGTGGGTGTGACCGCTGCTGGCGGCAACGTGCCGACTGGCGTGCCTGCAACACCAACAGCTGGCAACGACTTGATCCAGTTGAATCCGGGCGACAACACCCTCAATGCCTTGGCTGGCAACGACATTGTGATGGGCCACACCGGCAACGACACGATTTCAGGTGGTGCAGGCAACGACAACTTGATGGGTGGTGCAGGCAACGACACGCTCAACGGTGATGCAGGCAACGACAACCTGATGGGTGATGCGGGCAACGACATCTTGAGGGGTGGCGCAGGTCTGGACATCTTGACGGGTGGCGCAGGTGCAGATTTGTTCACCTTCAACACCACCTTGAACCGCACGACCAACGTGGACACCATTGCTGACTTCTCGTCGGCCGATGGTGACAAGATCCAACTGGAAAATGCTGTGATGACGCGTCTGCTGACCACAGGCACTCTGAACGCGGCCAACTTCCGTGCGGGCACAGCGGCAGCTGACAACAACGACTACATCGTTTATGACCAAGCCACCGGCCGCCTGTACTACGACGCCGATGGCAACGGTGCCACCCAGTCGGTGTTGTTTGCAACGATCACCAACCCAGGTGTGTTGACCAACAACGACTTTGTGGTGATCTAAACCTGTAATTCGCCGTTGACAGGCACTGGAAAGCTCACGCCTTCCAGTGCCTTTTTTCGGTTTAACCGATCTCTCATGGCCATGACTCTCAAAATGAAAAAACCTTTGACCATGCGTCGCCAACTGGCGACTTTGTCTTTTGCACTGGCCAGTGTGCTGGGACATGCCTCGGCGCATGCCCAAACCACGCCAGAGCCCATGAGCTTTGAAGAGGCTTTGCGCATTGCTGTGACCACACACCCCTCGGTCATCAGCCGCCGCAACGATGTGCAGGCAGCCAATGCCCGACTGGACGCTGCCGTGCGCCAACGCTACCCCGGCTTTCAAGCCCAAACCGGCAAAGACGTCAGTGGCAACGACACCAGCACCATGCGCATTGAAAAGACGCTGTGGAACGGTGGACGCACAGCGGCCGACATTGCAGCAGCAGAAGCTGGCATCAAATCGAGCTATGCCTCGGTGAATTTGGCTCAACAAGAAATCATGGCTCGCGTGATCAGCGCATTCACCGATTTGGGTCGCGTCAAAACGCGTCAGTTGGTGGCGCAATCGAACGTGCAAGAGCACGAACGCCTGGCCGCCCTGATTGGCCGCCGAGTGGAGAGCCAAATCAGCCCCATGAGCGATGGCACCATGGCCAACGCCCGCTTGTCGCAAGCGCGTGCCGAGCTCAACCAGCTGAGTGCCTTGGCCGAACGGGCACAGTCGAGTTTGACCCAAGCTTTGGGCAAACCGGTTGTCGACATTTTGACCCCCAGTTTTCCCAACCTGTCGGGCACCAACGACTTTTTGATTCGCCAAAAAGCGCTGGAATACTCCCCTGCCCTGCGCCGCTTGAGCTCAGAAGAAGCCGTGCTGACGGCGGACATCGAATCGCGCAAAAGCGCTTTGTGGCCACAAATCAAGTTGCGTGCCGAAAAAAACTCGGGCGGCTCGATCAACAAGTCGCAGGTCTACGTGACCATGGACTACCAAACCGGTAATGGCTTTGTGGCTGAGGCACAAGTCAAAGAAGGCATTGCCAAGCTCGAGAGCCTGCGCTCTTCGCGTGAAGCTGCCGAACGCGACGCCCTTGAATCGATCAACGCCGATTTGGCCGATTTGAAGTCACAACAGTTGCAACTCAAAGATTTGCGCGACCAAGTGGCGGCCACCACCGAAGTGTTTGACTCGACCATTCGCCAATATTCGGTCGGCCGCAAAACCTGGATTGATGTCCTCAACTCACAGCGTGAAGTGGCCCAATCTCGTTACGCCCAAGCGGACGCCGAATGGGGCTATTTGCGCTCGGCCATGCGCGTGAACTTATCGACTGGTGACCTGATTCCCGAATCCATGGACATCCAGTCCACGACAGAACAACAATGATCTCCTCTCCCTCTGCAGACACGAATCCTGCGGCCAATTTGGCCGATCCCCTGTCGCAATGCCTGACCCGTTTGGCCTCGATGCAGGGGCACGCTGTGCCCTGGCATCGTTTTGCCATGATGTCGCAAACCCTCGATGGCGCACCCATTGCCGACCTGGACTTGGCAGACAAGGCGGTTGAACTTTGGCGTGCGCGTTTTCCAGCCTCGGACATTTTTGACGCCGACTTTCCCCTCAAACCCTCAGATGCCCCGGCTCTGTGGGTGACCGATGTGGGCAACGATTTGGCCCAGCACTCGGTGTTGGTGGTGTGCGGCATGGTCTCCACTGGGGCTTTGACCTGCGTGGATGCCGAAGGCAAAGCCGTCAACCTGAGCGCTGCCGATGCAGCCAAGGGCCGGGTGCTGGTCATGCGCACCGACGAGCCTTTGGCCAGCGCACAAGACACCGCCACGGGCGCACACGACTTGGGTGCAGACACCAGCAAAGTCAAACGCCGCTCGGCCAAGCAGTGGTTTCGCCACGCCATTGCCAAACGCTGGCGCAGTTTTGCGGAAGGGGCTTTGAGCACGGTCACGGTGAACATCATTGCGCTGGGCTCGTCTTTTTACAGCATGCAGGTCTACGACCGCGTGGTGCCCACACAAGGGTTTTCAACCCTGTGGGTGCTCACGGTGGGTGTGCTCATGGCCATTGTGCTGGAGCTGGTGATGCGCCAGGTGCGCAACCGCTTGGTGGAAAACGCCTGCAAAGCCATTGACGAAGAATTGTCGGGCGTGTTTTTCGGTCACGCACTGGCCATTCGCATGGACCAGCGACCCCGCACCGTGGGCACGTTTGCAGCGCAGATTCGGCACTTCGAGATGGTGCGCAACTTCATGACTTCGTCCACCTTGTTCATTTTTGCCGACGCACCGTTTGCCTTGATGTTTGTGGTGGTGATTGCCATGTTGGCTGGGCCTGTGGCGGTGGTGCCTTTAATCTTCATCCCGATCTCGATTTTGGCTGGTCTGGCGTTCCGGTCCAAACTGGCCAAACTGACCGAGCTGCACATGCAAGAGTCCAACCGCAAAAACGGTTTGCTCATCGAAGCCATTGACGGCATCGAGTCGGTCAAAGCCGCCGGTGCGGAATGGAAAATGCTGGACCGTTGGCGTGCGCTAACCCACTTGTTGGGTCGCGATGAACTGGCGATCAAAAACATCACCAACTTGTCGAGCAACATGACACAAACTCTGCAGCAGCTGAGCTATGTCGGCTTGATGGCGGCGGGTGTGTATGCCATTAACCAAGGCAACTTGACGGTAGGCGGCTTGATTGCTTGCACCATCATCAGCGGTCGCGCTTTGAGCCCAATTGCGCAAATTTCGGGCCTGATGGTGCAGTGGCAACAGGCCCAAACCGCCTTGCGAGGTCTGGACGCCATCATGGCCATGCAGCCCGACAGCCAGCCCGGCGAACGCCGCATGGTGCCCGAGCGGTGCATGGGCAATTTGAAGGTGCAGCAACTGAGCTTTGCCTACAGCGCCGAAGCACCCGCTTTGACCCTTGAAAACCTGAGCATCTCCAACGGTGAACGTGTGGCCGTGTTGGGGGCCGTAGGTTCGGGCAAAACATCCTTGATCAAGGCTTTGTCGGGTTTGTACAAACCCGCCGAGGGCCGCGTGTTTTTGGACAACGTGGACATGAACAACCTGGCCCCGGAGTTTGTGCGCGAACACATTGGTTACTTGCCACAAGACGTGCGTCTGTTTCAGGGCACCTTGCGCGAGAACTTGGCGCTGGGACTGCCCTCGCCCACCGATGAGCAAATCATGCAAGCGGCACGCATGACAGGCTTGGACCGTTTGTTGGGCAGCCACCCCAAGGGGCTGGGCATCGAGATCTCTGAAGGCGGGCGAGGTTTGTCCGGTGGACAGCGCCAACTGGTGGGTTTGACCCGCTTGGTGCTGGCCCAGCCACGCATCATGCTGCTGGACGAGCCCACCGCTTCGATGGACCCACAACTCGAAGAGCAAGTGGCCGAACGCGTGTTTGGCACCCGGCCCACCGACACCACGCTGGTGGTCGTCACGCACAAACCGGCCATGCTGCGCTACTTCAGCCGCATCATCATTTTGGACAAAGGCAAGGTGGTGGCCGACGGACCCCGAGACGAAATTTTGCGCCGTCTGCGTGACACACAAGCCCAAATGCAATTGCAGCGTCAAGTCGCCACCAACTCACCAGCGCCTGCGGGCCAGAGCAACCCTACAGCGAACCAAGCCACCTGAATATGAGCCGTCAAAGAAAAATTCTCTCTTACAACCAGCCGCAAGGTGAATCCGCTTTCGCCCTGCGCTTGGGGGTGTGGGGCAGCATCATGGTGGTGGGCCTGTTTTTGGCTTGGGCCTACTACGCGGATATTGACCAAATCACCCGTGCGCAGGGTCAGATCATTCCCAGCAGCCGCACACAAATCATCCAAGCGCCCGATGGCGGCGTGATTGAAAAACTGTTGGTAAGAGAAGGTGCCGAAGTCGACCGGGGTGAGCTGCTGGTGCGTTTTGACCAAACCAAAGCCGAAGCCAGCTACCGCGAGGCCGAATTCAAAGTGGCTGGCCTGAGCGCCACCGTGGCCCGCTTGCGCTCTGAGGTATTTGGGGGTGAGCCGATTTTCAAGGCCGAGACCATGCAGTTTCCTGAGTTCAGGCAAAACCAGACCGATTTGCTGCGCAAACGCCGCGAAGGACTGGACCAGGAAATCCGCGCCATTGAACGCATGAAAGTGCTGGCCCAACGCGAACTGGACATGACCAAGCCTTTGCTCAAAACGGGTGACGTGAGCATGGCCGAAGTGCTGCGCCTGGAACGTTTGGTGGCCGAACAAGAAGGCCAGATCACCAACCGCACCAACAAGTACCAGCAAGACAGCCAGTCCGAGTTGAACAAAATGGAGGAAGACTTGGCCGGTGCCAAAGAATCCTTGATTCAACGCAAGAACTTGCTCGACAACACCGAACTGCGGGCCCCTGTGAACGGCACGGTGAAAAACGTGCGCGTGACCACACGCGGTGGCGTTCTGCGCCCTGGCGATGAGTTGATGCAAATCGTGCCTGTGGACGATGCGCTGATTGTGGAAGCCAAGGTCAAGCCTTCGGATGTCGCGTTTTTGAAACCCAACCAGGACGTGGTCATCAAGATCGACGCCTACGACTACACGATTTATGGATCGCTGGAAGGCAAGTTGACTTACATCAGCGCCGACACGCTGAACGAAGACATCAAGCAAGGCGAACAAGCTTATTACCGGGTGCAGGTCAAAACCGAGTCCCCACGCTTTAACCGCCGCCCCAACGAAAACCTGCAATTGCAACCGGGCATGACGGCCACCATTGAGATCAAAACAGGGGGCAATACCGTTTTGAAATACCTGCTCAAGCCGGTGATCAAAACACTCAACGAATCACTGGGGGAGAGATAAAAATAACTAATTCACAAAAAATATCAAAAACCTTGATGATTTCAATGTCTTTGATATACTTTTTAATTTTCAACCACTCTAAAGATCAAAAATGAAAAAAATCCTTGCTATCTGCTTGCCTTTGGCATTACTCGCCGCTTGTGCAGCACCTTCTATTGGTGACAAACAAGCCGATGTGGCCCCCCGCATCATCATCAAAAACGACGTTCGCACATGGGACAACCCTGGTGCATTTGGTCCAGTGCCTGCCGAGTTGCAAGACAACGGCCAAAAGGTCTGCGAAACCCTGAACACCGAGCAGTACAAGCACGAAGTGCGCGGCTACCACGCCAAGGCAGAAAACCTGGAAGGTCAGCCATTTGTGGGCGGCGGTTATTACTGCGTGCGCACCAACTGATTCGCCCAGCCATCTCGCTGATCCCTCCACTTCATCTATAAAACCAAAGCCATGACAAAACCCATGACACCCGCTGTTGCAGTGCCTGCCCAAGGCATGAGCACACCCAAAACCGTTCGCCTGGTTGTTGCACAAGCGACCAATACATTCGCCGAGTTGTCCGGTGCTGACCTGCAAGCCTTGCTTGACTTTCAAAAGGCCCTGCCCAGCAGCAAGGGTCGCAAGATGCTCAAGCCCGGCGAAGAAGAATTCATCAACAGCGACGGCACGGTGATCGACTCACCGGAGTGGGTCATGGCACAAGCAGGCGCTGTGTTGCCTGAAGCCATCACTGGCGGCGCCGGTGGTGCAGCAGGCGGCGCAGCAGGTGGTGCGGCGGGTGCAGCAGGTGCGGCGGGTGCAGCAGGCGCAGCAGGTGCCGCTGCAGCATTGCCTTTGGTGTCTCCTTTGGTGTTTTTGCCTGCAGTGGCTTTGGTGCCATCGGGTGGCGAAGTCAACAACCGCCCAACCTTGGCGCACAACATTGACAAAACAGACGCTGTCAGGTTGACCATTGAGATTGTGGGCGACAAGGAAAACACAACCACTAACCCAAACTGGGTGGCTGCTGACCCTGACAAGAACCCCACCCATTTTTACTTTCAACTGAAAGACGGTGAGCGTCTGAGTGATGCCAACGTGCTGTTGCTCGATGGCAAGCGTTTGTCCTTGATCTCTGGTGATGGCCGTTTTGGCATTGACAAAGCCACTGGCTTGATCACTCGCTTGATCGACACACCCCAGTACGAAGAGCAAACCCTTGAGGTGGTGGTCACCGACACCGCTTTGGTCAGCGCTGCCGTGTCTGTGGTGATTGAAAAGAACCACGCACCCACGTTGTTGAGCGACTTGAACCCTGATGGCCCAGTGACATTGATTCTGGGCGTCAATGGCGACAACGATGGCCAAACGACCAATCCTGAGTGGGTACCCGGAGACTCGGACAATAACCCCACCCACTATTACTTTCAACTCAATGAAGGCGAACGATTCGATGACGCCAACGTCATCGTCATCGATGGCAAACGCTTGTCTTTGACTTCAGCAGACGGGCGCTTCAACATTGACCAGGAAACCGGTCTCATCACACGCAACGACCCGACTGAAGCCAACAACCCACAACTGGTTGAGCAAACGCTTTTGGTCGTGGTCACCGACACCGAGCTGGTGAGCGAGGCCGTGTCAGTGGTGATCGACAAAAACCACGACCCCATGCTCGAACGCATTTTGGGTGAAGACGAAGACGCAAAAATCACTTTTGATGTCAATGCCGCACCAGACCAAGGTACTGCTGAACTCAATTGGGACAACACCGATCAAGACGGCCATAACACCTTCTTCTATTTTGAATTGGGTGAAAACGACCGCTTGGACGACCTGTCAGTCCAGACCATTGATGGCCGCCGTTTGTCGCAAACATCGGCCGATGGCCGCTACCACATCAACGCCGAAACCGGTCAGATCACCGCCACCGGCATCGATCAAGAAAACCCAGCCCTGTTCTGCGTGGACGACACCGTCTCCATCGTGGTCACCGACACCGAAATGGTGAGCGCCGCGGTAACAGTGACCATTGACCGGACCATTCCGACATTGGATTCCAGCAATATGGACTCTGATTATTCGGTCAATTCGATCAAGAGCGGCTTTGACATCTATTTAGATTTCTCTTTGACGACTTCGATTGACAAGTCATCCATCACCATTGATGAGTACAGAACCATTGGTGCAAAGTCTGTTGATGAAGCCGAAACACCCATTCGCCAGATCGACAAGTTGAACCTGGACATGGGCATCACCGAGTTCACCAAACTTGACTTCCACCGTGAAGTGCTGGCTGTGACGCCCACAGAAAGCGACCTGCGCACCGAAGTCAACAACCTTCACGTGGTGATGGATTCCGATATGGAAGGCAAACTGGAAGTCACCGTGGTCGACCAGTATGCAGGCACTGACACCAAAGTCGAATATGTTCAATTTGGACAAGACATGTCTTTTGCGGGCTACATTCTGAACGATGGTCAAAACAACGAGTCCGGTTACTACCACCTGACCACAGACCGTGACACAGAGACCGGCGATTTGACAGCCACTGTGTGCCGCGACCTGTTGGCCAGTGATGACGGTGCAGGCGAAGTGCTCAATGGTTTGGAAGACAACGACTTGATCTTCAGCAACGGTTTGGGTGACACCCTGATCGGTGGCGAAGGCAGCGACTTGTTGTTCATTGGCGAACACGCCAGTTATGGTGATTCGGACGTTCACCCTGTTGTCGCTACAGTCGTTTTGGGTGATCTGGATACAGACCCCACCACCGTAGACCAATTCGATACCGTGGTGAACTTTGACAAGGATTCGGTCATTCAATTGGATGGATTCACCATCACGTTTGAAGAAGATGCCATTGCCAGCCTGATCGACAAAGTCGATGTGGCCGATTTGGTGGCCTATTTGGAAACACCACCTGCAGACAACTTCTACCTGATCACCACCGATGGTTGCAATTCCGACATTTGGTATTTCAACGAAGGTGTTCAAGATCAAGTCGCTCACTTTGTGAACTTTGACTTCACCGACTACAAAGTGACCGCAGTTCTGCCGGTTTAATTCACCTTCACCGGTTTCAACCGCCAAAGCAGTGCGCCTCAAAGCGCACTGCTTTTTTTTCGTCCACATGGCTCATTGGGACCAGACACCAGATTTGCCAGAACCCGCCCAACGGGAAATGGTCACGGTCCACAATATCTGTTTTTTGTAGGAGCCAAACCAACATGGGAGATGCATTTTTGTAGGAGCCAGCCCTGCTGGCGATGGCGACGGTGGTGGGGCGCAAAGGTTTATCGCTAGCAGGGCTAGCTCCTACATGGGAGCTGCATTTTTGTAGGGGCCAACCCCTACGTGGCAGCTGCATTTTTGTAGGGGCCAAGCCCTACGTGGGAGATGCATTTTTGTAGGAGCCAGCCCTGCTGGCGATGGCGACGGTGGTGGGGCGCAAAGGTTTATCGCTAGCAGGGCTAGCTCCTATATGTGAGCTGCATTTTTGTAGGGGCCAAGCCCTACGTGGGAGATACATTTTTGTAGGAGCCAGCCCTGCTGGCGATGGCGACGGTGGTGGGGCGCAAAGGTTTATCGCTAGCAGGGCTAGCTCCTACATGGGAGCTGCATTTTTGTAGGAGCCAGCCCTGCTGGCGATGGCGACGGTGGTGGGGCGCAAAGGTTTATCGCTAGCAGGGCTAGCTCCTATATGGGAGCTGCATTTTTGTAGGGGCCAACCCCTACGTGGGAGATACATTTTTGTAGGAGCCCACCCCTGTGGGCGATGGTTTACCAAGTGGGGGGTCAGTGCCAGAGCCAGTAGCCGATGGCGGCCAGGGCTATCCAGGGGCCGAAGGCGAATTCGGCTGGGGTGGATTGGGGTTTCATCAGGCGCATGAGGCCTTGGCTGACCAGCGAGGCCAAGGCGGCGATCAGCAGCACGTTGGGGGTGGCTTGTGGCCCCAGCCAGGCCCCCACGGCGGCCAGCAGTTTCATGTCGCCCTGCCCTACGCCGCTGATGCCGCGCCAGCGCTTGTACAGCTGGTCCATGATCCACAAAATCATGTAGCCCGTCACGGCACCCCACAAGGCATTTTCCAGGCCTATGGTGCTCAGGCTCTGCACGGTTTGAATCAGCAAGCCCAACCACAGCAGAGGCTGGGTCAAGGCGTCGGGCAGCAGTTGGGTGTTGTTGTCGATGGCAGCGGACGTGAGCAAGGCCCACAGCCACATGCCCCACAAAGCGGTGCGCCAAGAGGCCCCCATGCCCCATGACAGGGCCAAGGCCAAGGCCACGCCCCCCAGCACCCACAGCAGGCAGCGCCCCCGCTGGGCCATGGCGTGCGCCGCACAAGCTCGCAGGCCGTGGGGCTGTGTGGCTTGCCAGTCGCTGCCTTGTATTTCGGCCAGCCATTGGGCTTCTTCATTCAGGATGTTTTGCGGCAGCCAAACCACCAGCACACACGACAGCCAACCGGCCACTGCCCCCAAACCGATGGCCCACATGCTTGTCACAAGTTCTGCGTTCATTTGAATCCAAAAGCGGCCGAGATTTGCATCCACCCCGGGCCAATCAGCACCACCATGATGGAGGGGAAGATGAAAAAGATGAGCGGAAACAGCATCTTGACCGGAATTTTGGCAGCGATTTCTTCGGCGCGTTGTCCGCGTTTGAGGCGCATCACCTCGGACTGCACACGCAGCGCTTCACCCAAGCTGGTGCCAAAGCGCTCAGACTGGTTGAGCATGGTGACCAGGCCATTGAGGTCGTCCAGGTTCATGCGCAAGGCCAGGTTTTTGAGCGCCGTCATGCGCCCTGCCCCGGCCCGCACTTCCAGGCCGGCCAGGTAAAACTCTTCGGCCAGCAAGGCATGGCTGCGGGCCAGTTCTTTGGACACCCGCGTGATGGCGGCATCCAGCCCCATGCCCGATTCGAGCGCCACCACCAGCAAATCCACCAGATCGGGCAGCCCGCGTTGCAGGGTGTCGCGCCGGGTTTGGGTGCGCCACTGCAAAAACACATCGGGCCCGTAGTAGCCCGCAGCGGCGGTCAGCAAGGTGACCAGAGCCATTTGGCTGCTGGGCCAAGCGGGCTTGAACAGCCACAAGCCCAGCCACACCAGCACCGGCACCACCAGCACCAGCAGGCTTTTGATGACGTAGTAAATGCGTGGCGCATCGCTTTGCCGAAAACCGGCTCGCAAAAACTTGAGCCTGATTTGCGACTCGCCCCAGCCCTCGGCGGGCAGTGACAACTTGTACAGCGAATCCATCCAGCGCGAGGCTTTGGGCGCAGCCGCTGTGGGCAGCGCGGTGGGCGTGTGAACCACGCCCACCAGGTCTTTGAAGCGACTTTGTTGTTGGCGTTGCTCCCAATAACGGTTAAGGGCAAACACAGCCATGACCACGGCGGCAAACACCAGAGCGCACAGCAAAACCAAAAGCAGGGTGGGGTTCAACTGGGGCATGGCTTCAGACCTTGACTTGCACGATTTTCCACAGCCACAGGCCACCCAGCAGCATCATGAACAAGCCGATGCTAACGATGCGCAGGCCCTCGGGCGTGCCCCACAGACTGTCCATGTACTTGGGGTTGAGCAGCGTGAGTGTGCCGCCCAAAATAAAAGGCAAGGCCCCCAACACCACCCCAGAAAACCGCCCTTCGGCCGAGATGATGCGGATCTTGCCGGCCAGCTTGATGCGCTCGCGCACGGTTTGTGCCAAGCCCCCCAGCAACTCGGCCAGGTTGCCACCCGTCTCGCGCTGGATCACGATGGCCACCACAAAAAAGTCGAGGTCGGGGCTTTTGACGCGATGCCCCATGTTGGCCAGTGCATCTGCAAAGGGCAAACCAAAATTGATCTCGTCCACGGTTTTTTTAAATTCACGCCCAATCGGGTCGGCAAACTCCTGGCCCACCATGCTCAGGCCCGACGACAAGCCCTGCCCGGCCCGCAAGGCGCGTGACAAATAGTCCAGCGCTTCGGGGAAAAGCTCTTCAAACTTGCGCCGCTGCCGCTGGTCTTTGCGCAAATGAAACAACCAGGGCAACGCAGCCAGCCCAAAAGCCACCAGCACCGATGCCTGCAGTGACAACTTGAACAACACCAGGGTCAGCAACAGCCCCCCCAGCCACAAGACCAGCACCAGACCCAAAAACCCCAAAGGCGATTGGGTGGACTGCGTGCGCATGAGCAAGTCGGCCAGGCGTTCGTAGCCCGGCAGTTGTTGCAATGGGGCCAACCAGGCACTGTTGGGGTTGCCGCCGGTGGTTTTGAGCAGCAAATCGTCACCACCGCCCACGGCGTTGTTGCGCACAAAAGCGGCCAGGCGTTGGCGCTGCGCCCGGCTTTCCGCGCCAAATTGCCGCCGCCACCAACTGGCCAGCAGCACCACGGCACCCACCACCAACACAAAGGTGACCATGAGCACCGCCCAAGGCATGAGTTCGGGCCAAGTCATCGTGTTCATTCGTTAAACACCAGGGGGTTGAACAACTCTTCGGCCAAGTTCACACCACTGATCTTGAGGCGTTCGGCCAGCAAGGGGCGAATGCCCGTGGGCTTGAAGCGGCCCAGCACCGCACCATCGGCGCCCACACCCGAGCGCTCGAAGTGGAAGATCTCTTGCGTCGAAATCACCTCGCCTTCCATGCCGGTGACTTCGTGGATGCTGGTGATTTTGCGGCTGCCATCGCTCAGGCGCGTGGCCTGCACGATGACGTTGATGGCCGAGGCAATTTGTTGGCGCAAGGGTTTGACCGGCAAGCTCACGCCGCCCATGCCCACCAGGTTTTCCAGCCGCCCCAAAGCGTCTCGCGGGGTGTTGGCGTGCACGGTGGTCAGCGATCCGTCGTGCCCGGTGTTCATGGCTTGCAGCATGTCGATCACCTCACCGCCGCGCACCTCGCCCAGCACAATGCGGTCGGGCCGCATGCGCAGGCTGTTTTTGACCAGCGAGCGCATCGAAATCTCGCCCCGCCCTTCGGAGTTGGCCGGGCGTGTTTCCAGACGCACCACATGGCTTTGCTGCATTTGCAATTCGGCCGTGTCTTCGATGGTGATGATGCGTTCGTGCTCGGGGATGTAGCTCGACAAAATGTTGAGCAAGGTGGTCTTGCCCGAGCCGGTGCCGCCCGAAATCAAAATATTGGTTTTGGCCTTGACCATGCCGGCCAGCAGTTCGGCCATGCCGGGCGTCAAGGTGCGCCGCTCGACCAAGTCGGCCATTTTGAGGGGCTTGACGGCAAAGCGCCGAATCGACATTGCTGGCCCATCGAGCGCAATGGGCGAGATGATGGCGTTCACGCGCGAGCCATCGGGCAGCCGCGCATCGACCATGGGGCTGGACTCGTCGACGCGGCGGCCCACACGCGAGACGATCTTGTCGATGATTTTGAGCAAATGCGTGTCGTCGTTGAAACGGATGTTCACGCGTTCGATGCGGCCACGCTTTTCCACAAACACGGTGTCAAAACCGTTGACCATGATTTCTGAAATGTCAGGGTCGGCCAGCAATGGCTCCAGCGGGCCGAGACCCAGCACCTCGTTTTGCAAATCGGCCACCAATGAACGGCGTTCTTGCTCGTTCATGGGAATGGCTTCTTCGTCGATCAGTCCCAGCAGCACATCGCGCAGTTGCGAACGCAGTTGGTCGGGCTGCATGGCTTCGGCCGCGGCCAGGTCAATCTTGGCAATCAGGGACTGGTGCAGCCGGGTCTTGAGGGCGTAATAAGTGCCCGACACCGCCGGGGCTGCGGGCATGGTCACACCCGCCGAGCCAGCCACAGCCGCTGGGGCGCTGGCCGCAGCGGCCAAGGCGGCTGGCGGCATGCTCTGAGCCTGGGCCACACCCGCGGGCGAGGCCGCTGCAGCGGCTGAAGCGCTGGGCCCGCTGCCGTAGCTCCAGGCGCTTATTTTTTCCTTAAGCGTTGCCATATCGACTTGTCTTTCATGGGTTGACCCGACCAATCGGCGGCCCAGGCCGCCACGGCACGGGTGTAGTCGCTGCGCGGCTGCAGGCTGACCAAGGGCGTGCCTTGCACCACCGAGGCTTTCATGCCCGGCCCATCGGCAGGCAAGAGGTGCAGAGGTTTTTGGGGGTAAATGCGCTGGAACTCGGTCAGCTCCAGGTCGGTCTTGCCCACCACGCGATTCATGGCAAAGTTGAGTTTGGCCGCGCTCAGGCCCAGGCTCTCCCACAACTGCTTGATTTGGTTCAGGCGGCGCAAAGACGGCATGGAGACTGACGAGAGCACCACGGCTTGGTCGAGTTGCTCCCACATGCGCAAGCCCACCGGGCCCATGTTGCTGCCCAGGTCGATCAAGATGAAGCTGTAGAGCGGCGACACAAAGGCCAGCAACTGTTCCACCTGCGCGGGCTCGATGCCCATGATTTTTTCGAACGAGGCGGGCGAGGCGATGAAGTGAAAATTGTCGGCAATGGGCGTGACCATGGAGGCCAGCAAGGCCTCATCCAAGCGGTTGACCTCGTTGCAAAAGTCGGCCAAATCGTGCTCCACCGGTTTGCGGGTGAGGTAAACGTCGGCATCGCCAAAGGGCAAGGACAAGTCGAGCAGCAAGACTTTAGCCGCCGTGTCTTTGGCCAAAGCCGCCGCCATATTGACCGCCAAACTGGTGCAGCCGTCGCCGCCTTTGGCCGACAAAAAGCCGACTTTGAGCGAGGCCCGTTGCTGCGGCGTTCCGCCTTGCGATGTACGTAAACGTACACGGTCTAATGCTTCATTCCAACGGATTCCATCAACTGGCAAAACTTCTCGAACACCCATCTGCATCAGGCGCATCAAGAAATCTGGTTCTGGACTAACGCAAACTGGCAAAACGGCCGTTTGCGTCAGCCTCTGGCAAACTCTTTCGAGCTCCACCAACAATGCAGATGTATCTTGAAAACCGGCTATTAATAGTACTTCTGGGTTTCGGACCATAACAGTGTCGGCCATATCGGACAAACTGCCACTAACAAACAAAAAATGGTCATTTTTATTAGCCAAAAAGTCAATTGGCATCAACCAGCCGCTGGATGAATAAACAAGGATGTGCATTAGTGAACCTGTATAGTCAACGACAAAAATTATTCAAGTTATCTGTATTGAATTTATTTAGTGTACTCATACCCTCACGCAAAACGGTTATTGAGCTTGAAGGTAATGGAATTTTATAGGTAAAACCTGCAATCCCAAAAATAATATACAGTTTTGATAAGCTAGCTCGAACAGACTCACAATTGCCATTACCACAACCAATTGGTGAATAATCAAGTTTTAGCCAATCCGTAGAACCATCATAAGCAAGATCATCATGAGACATATCTATTTTTATAATTTCTTTTATACCGTCTCCATCTTGATCTATTTCATCGATATAAAAAACCTGACCAGTCAGCTGAAGAAGGTTCAAGGTTTTATTGGTAATTGCTGATTTAGATGCTTTTGTACAAATGCTTGCCACCCTAGCTGAAAGTCGGGTAGCTTCAGAAGCAGCATTCCATGCGAGCATGGCACGACCAAACTCAATGATTGCTATGAAAATTATCCAGAAAATTATAAAACTCAAAGTAAATTCAATTAAAATTAATCCTTTTTGTTTATTTAATAAATATTTCATATTAATTTACCTGTCTAAATGTTGAACCAATCATTCCAAAATACAGATAATTATCTTTCAATAAATTTTGGAAAATAAATTTAAACGGATATTTGTTAGCAGACACAGTAACTATATTTAAATTTACGGGATATGTAGAATTACCTACAGGAATTCCTCTATTTTGGGAAGAATTGTTATTTGAATCCGTAATAGAAAATTCAAATTTTGGATTATCAAAACCCGGAAGCAATAAATCCGCGTCATTACAATTGCTTACTAGCTTTCCTGTTTTAAAAAGACATTTTGCTAATTCATGGTTTTGTCCAGGCACCTGTACTGACAAGTAACGTGCTGTATTGCGGGTTTGATGAACCAGCGTCTTATAAGTGTAAAGCAAACGCCCGGCTTCGATAACAATGATTAGAAGAGGCACCAAAAAAAGCGCCAACACAATTGTAAGCTCAATAAATGCGACCCCATTTTGATTATGACGATTTTTCATACTATTTCTAACCACAAATAAATAATGATTGATAATAATAATTATCACCTAACAAGAACTGGAGCTGGTGGGCCAACTGCACCAAAACCTGTTACACCAGAAACTACGCACTGCGAATTCGGAATTTTTGTCGAACCTAAATAACTTACCTGAATTGAGTCAGAGCTTTTTTTCAACTCTAAACATACCCACTGAATAAAGGACCCATCCGGTTTTATGGAAGGCACTGCAATTAATCGACGATTAGATTGCCCAGGCACATCAGGAAATGTAGGGTCAGCTTTATACCTGTTGTTTAATAATTTGTCTATATCAGTTGGATTACGAACTTGAATCTTAGTTAAGTCAGTAGGAATATTGCAAGTTCCAAACCCATTTATAAGTTCTTCGTAATCACTGTCTGTTTTCGTTGGTGTTGCATTTTGATGGTCTGTTACGCGCAAAAAATTCTTCATTTCACCCGTTGTAGCTGCTGTTTGCAGTGCCAACGGCAACACACAAACTTTGCGTGTTGGCTGCTGTCCCGCCCTCGAAACAGCTACAGGCTCTGCAGAACCAGCGCCAACCAAACCCATGAATAAATTGACCCAACCGCTGTACGTTGCAGTGCATTGGACGTATCTAAGATTAGCAGAGGTTGCGGCCGAAGCTGCAACATAGTTACCTTCTATTACATCGCTGAACTTGACATCATTTGATTTTATATCGACGAGCGCATTTTGGAAATTTTTCTTATTTAAAACTCCACCTACATGACTACCTGCAGCAGTTGCTCTAAAAGTAGCGCCCGGTAAACCGTTAAGTTCAGCTGAAGCAGCTAGTGCACATGCATCAGTAGCGTTTTGTAGTTCGCCCTGGATAACCATCAGTCGGGTACCGTCAACTACAAAGCCCAAAATCACTACCAATAACATTGATCCGACCGCCGTAATGATCGTGAAAACGCCACATTGACTACGAGAGCTGGACCGGTGCTTCATTTCACTGTGAGTGCGGATGGAGCTGGCCGACCAGTGTTGTGAAGACTCATACCTCGTAAGCTTTCAATAGCACTAGTCAATCCTTCTCCTAACTGCATAGCTTCAATACTCACCGGCTCTGATGGCGGCAGGCTTTGCGCCGTTTTGGCTTGCATCAACGCCGTACCAATTTGCGCATCTAGCGTTGGTGTTGTTGAACCACATGCCTGCAAAAGAGTGATAAAAAAACTTATCAAACTTAATTTCATTATTCTTTTGAACAAGGTTGAATAAATCGCATGTTCGTATAAAAATTTATTATTTTCCATACTTAAGATATCTTATTTTTTATTGGATAGTTTTTCCGTTGGTTTACTGCCTTCCATCTTGCCTTCGAGCAGCAACTGCGCACGTGAAGGTGGCGTGAAGTTGTCTGTGGGCAGAGACGGTGGCTTATCGGTCGCACTGACCAAACGCGGGCTGACCACCACAATCAGTTCGGTCAACTCCGAGTTGAATTCGGTGCTGCGAAACAAGGCACCCAAGATCGGTATCTCGCCCAACAAAGGAAAAGCCTTGATGGATTCGGTGATGTTGTTGCGCATCAGTCCACCAATGACCAGGCTTTGACTGTCGCGCAACTGCACGGTGGTAGACACATTGCGTGTGGTGATGGCCGGCAAGATCGAGGTTGTTGCACCTACCGACAGCACCAAAGGTTCTTTGGAGATCTCAGACACTTCAGAGGCCACCCGCAAGCTGATCCGTCCGCCATCGAGCACGGTGGGAACAAACTTCAAGCCCACACCAAACTCACGCTCATCCAAAGCGACAGACGACGAGTTGCCTGTGTTTTGGGTGATGGGAATGAACACCTTGCCACCCACCAAAAACTTGCCTTCATGTCCACTCATGGCCACGATAGTGGGTTCTGCCAAAATTTTGACCAAGCCATCGTTTTTCTTGGCTTCAAGAAGGGTGCCCTTGCCTGCAATGCCGCCCCCCAGCAACAAGCCCAAGCTGCCGTCCGAGGCACCGCCCACCACGTTCGAGATGATGTTCCAGCGCATGAGGTCGCCTCGCTCTACCCCTTTGACACCCAGTTTGTCGAGCAAGGTTTTGGAAATTTCGGCGATCTTGACGTCCAGCATGACTTGCTGGGGGTCACGGATGCGCATGAGGTTGATGACTTGGGCACGTTGGGCATTGGCCGACAAGTTGCCCAGGGCTCCAGCCTGTGCGGTATTGGCTCCGCCGCCGGGTGTCGTCGATGAGCCATTGTTGCTGCCCGCCTGAGGGTTGCTGGACAGTGCCGAGGCTTGCCCGCCAAAGCCGCTGCCCGGCTGCAGCTGTTGCAAAAAGGCTTGGGCCAGGTTAACCACCGAGTCGGCCGCAATGGCATCAGACACCATGCCGCTGAGCACAATGGAGCCCGATGCGCTGGTGAGTTTGATGTCTTTCTCTTGAGGCAGCACACGGCTGAGCACGTCGGCAAACACACCCAGGTTCACACCGACCGTGAGGTTGACGGTTCGGGATTCGCCGGTTTTGTCCCACAAAATCAAGTTGGTGGCACCCACGCTTTTGCCCAGGATGTAGAGCTCGTTGTTTTTGACCAGGGTAAAGTCGGCCACCTGCGGGTTGCCCACGGCCACACGGCTGGCGGCAAAAGGCAGCACCAACACATGGGCCCGCCCGGCCGCGATGTCGAGGACCACAGGCAAGCGGTTGGCGGGCAACACAGATTTCACGACGACAGGTTGTGCCAGTGCCTTGGTCTGCGCAGTGCGTGCTGACTTCTTGTCGGAGGCTTTGGCCTGTGGTTCGTTAGTGGCTTTAGTGACCCGTTTGACCGGGGCTTTGGACTCCGCCTTGACCGAAGCATCAGCGGCCGGTTTGAACATCAAAGATTCACGGGTTTCCAAAGCTAAGGCAGCATTAGCACTGACACAAAACAAACAGGCCACGACCCAAAGGCGGTGGCCAGAAAAAAACGGGGCCAAGGTCGGCATCAGGGTTGCTCCTCGCGCTTGGCGATGCCACGAATCGAGGTCACGGTGGCAGTTTCATCAGAGGGGGGGCGGGCTGGGCGTGGAGCCGCAGGGGGACCAGAATTGACCCTTGACGCAGCTGGTGCAGGCGCGGGTTTGCCAGTCCGCAAAATATCGTTCAAACGAGTGCCCGCCGAGTTCACATCGGTGGTGTCGTTTTCATTGCGCAGAATCAAAGACAGAGTGCCAATGCTTCTCGCCAAGTCCAGCTTTTCAGCTTCAGGTGGTGTTAACTCAAGGGTTACGGCGTTGACCACCTTTGGTTTCATTTGCTCAGTCTCAGTTTCCTGAGCCACTGCAAGCACTTTGACTCGTGTCAGGACCGTAGTTGAAAATGAGGCGTTCGCTGCATCTTTTGCACTGACCAAAACATCCACAAAGCTGCCAGGCAAAGCAAAGCCAGCGACTCCAACGACATCGTTAACACGCACTGAAATGGCACGTTTTCCTGTTTCAATCGCAGAGGCTAGTCCCCCCTTCGAATCAGCGCCTGCCAGTTTTGGCTCGAGAATCAACTCACCTGGGTAAATGGTTTGCTTTGCAATACGGCCAGCAACAAGTGAAGACTTAAAAAAGCTTAACTCAGGCACATTTGTCTTCGGCCAAGACACTTCCTTGATCTGAGCTGCTTCAATGAGCTGGCCCGAGTTGATAACGGAAGAAGCAACAACCAGTTTTATATCCACCGATGAAGCTGTAGAGCCCAATAAGCCCATTGAACGAGCAACAAAGTAAGTTGCCAAAGCCCCTAAAAGAAGGGCGATGGCGGTTAATGCAAGCTTTTTCACCCGCCTGAGCCTGGAGTTGTGGTTGGGGGGTTAATAGTAGTCTGAATTGTGCCAAACGCACCATCAATGGCAGTTGTTAAATCTGGCAAAAATGCCGCCACAACCACCCCAATCAAAGCCGCCAACAAAACGTACTCAATCATGGTGGCACCTTTTTGACGCTGAACTGCCGAAGCGATGTTCAAGCGTTTGCTCAAAAGACTCAAATTTTTCATCGGGTTTCCTTTCGTGGTGAATGCGAAAACAACAAATTCGTCTGCGCTGAGAAATTCTCATTTAAATTGTCAAAGACGTCAAGCAAGTGCTTGCTTTTAAAGAATTTTTACTTTTTGACGATATTTTTGTTGCATCAACACCACAAATCGACCCAAGCTTTCAAACCTCCTAAATCACCACAAAATCGGTATTCCCGAGGGTGCCGGTCACGCCTTGCAAGGTGGCAAATTGCACGGCCACCGCAGCACCTGTGCCGTCGGCGTCGTACAGCAAGGCACCGGTACTGGCGTTGTAAATGATGCGGTGTGCCGTGCTGCTGGCCGCGGTGCCTGATGTGAAGGCCGTGGCCGCCAAGGTGCCGGTGCGTGTCAGGGTGGTGAAGATGCCGGTGTTCTCCAGGCGCATGGTGTCGTCGGCCACGTTGTAAGCCTCGATGGTGTCAACGTTGGCTGCACCGAGTCGGCTGTTGAAGACAAAAAAGTCTTTGCCCGCCCCACCGATCAAGGTGTCGTTGCCCAGACCGCCGTTGAGCGTGTCGTTGCCAGCCGCGCCATCGATCACGTTGGCAAGGGTGTCTCCGGTCAAGGTGTCTGCGGCGCTGCCGCCTGTCAGGTTTTCAATGGCATGGCCCACCACCAAGACATCGGTGCCCGAGCCTCGGGTGTTTTGGTTGGCGGTGCTGGCCAAACTGAAAGTAACGGCCGCTGTGGTGCCCAAAAAGCTCACCGTGTCAATGCCGGCACCCCCCGAAAAGCGGTCATTGCCCGCACCACCAATGAGGGTGTCGTTGCCGTCGCCACCGGTCAGGGTATCGTTGCCCGCCAGTCCTTCGATCAGGTCTGCTTGCGCTGTACCGTTGAGGGTGTCTGCCCCAGCGGTGCCCAAGATGGAATTGCTGGTGGGTGGTGGCGGTGGCGGTGGCGGTGGCGGTGGCGGTGGTGGTGGTGGTGGTGGTGGCGGTGGT